>CAMVBX010000008.1 GCA_947165825.1 uncultured Clostridia bacterium | reverse complement strand
ACCCGGCGGCTCAGCCGGGAACCCGTGGACAAGGGAAAGGAGTGATGCGCCGTGGGTGAACCCTCCGAACCGGTGATCCGCCTGTTCGGCATACTGGACGTGACCGGGGAAGTGATCGCCATGTGGATCTTTCTGGTCCTGGCGGCGGTGATCTCCCTGCTGGTCACCCGTAATCTGAAGGAGCGGCCCGGAAAGCTCCAGAACCTGCTGGAGATCGCCGTGGGCGGACTGGACAGTTTCTTCTCTGGCATCCTGGGCAGGGAAAACGGCAGACGCTACCTCTTCTTCCTGGGGCCCCTGTTCTGCTTCATCATCCTGTCCAACTATTCCGGCCTCATCCCCGGGGTGGGCCTCAGCAAGTACGTGAAGGCCCCCACCTCCTCCCTGTCCGTCACCCTGGGTCTGGGCATCGTCACCTTTGTTTTCCTCCAGGCGGCGGGGATCCATGCCGGGGCGAAGCACTACCTAAAGCATTTTCTCACCCCCGTGGTGCCTCTGCTGATCCTGGATGAGTTCATCAAGCCCGCCTCCCTGGCCCTGCGGCTTTTCGGCAACATTTTCGGGGAGGAAACGGTAACGGAGAATCTGTACCATCTGCTCCCCATCGGCGCGCCGGTCATCATGATGGTCCTGAGCCTGCTGTTCTGCGCCATTCAGGCCATCGTGTACACCATGCTCACCGCAAGCTATCTGCAGGAATTCCTCGAAGATTAGTCATTCACAGAATAAGGAGACTGTATCATGACCGATTCCGCCATTATCGCCATCGCGGCGGCTTTCGCCATCGCCGCATCCACCATTTTCCCGGCTCTGGCCCAGGGCAAGACCGCCCGGGCCGCCATGGAGGGCATCGCCCGTCAGCCGGAGGCCGCCAAGGATATCCGCAGCGCCCTGCTCCTTTCCCTGGCCCTGATGGAGGCCCTCACCATCTACGGTCTGCTCATCGCCTTCATGCTGGTGGGCAAGATCGCCTGAACCGCGCAAGATGAACATCCAGCCCAATATCCTGATCTGGACCATTCTCTGCTTCTGCGCCTTTATGCTGATCCTCTGGCGGCTCCTGCTCAGGCCTCTTCTCCGGTTCATGGACGCCCGGGACGCCCGCATCGCCCACGCCCGGAGTCTGGACAAAAGCGCCCAGCGGGCGGAGGAAGAAGCCCGTCGGGAGGCTGAGCGTCAGCTTGCCCTGCGCAGAAGCGCGGAAGAAAGCCGCCGCAGCCTGGAGGCCCGGCGGGAAGCCGGTCAGGCGGAGCTGAACGCCCAGGCCCTGGCCTACCAGCAGGAAACCGCCCGTCGGCGGGCGGAGCTGGAGGCGGAGGCCGCCGCCCTGATCCCCGAGCTGGCCACCTCCCTGCGCGGCCATGTGGACGCCTTTACGGAGAAGCTCGCATCTTACGGAGAACGCTGAATGCACTTTCTGTATGCCCTGGTGAATTTCCTGCTTCTGGGTCTGGGTCTCTGGCTGGTGGGCAGGAAATCGGTCCTTGCCCGCTTCGCCCAGAGGCGGGAGAACATCGGCAAGGCTCTGGATGAGGCGGAGGCCCTGGAAGCCGCCGCGGAGCAGCCGGATACGGAAGAGATAACGGAGCCCGACACCCTGCCGGATCAGCCGGTGGATGGCGGGCTGGAAGTCTTGTGCCGGGAGCTGGAGGAGGAAAAGGCCCTGGCTGCGGAGCTCCACGCCCGGGAGCTGGAGGAGCTTCGGCGGGAAGCCATGGGCGCAGCCCGGGATCAGGCTGTGCGGGCCCTTTGTCTGGAGCTGGGCACCCATCTTGCCCAGGAGCCCCAGGTCTCCCGCATCCGGGCTCTGGAGCCCGTTCTGGCAAACCGGATCCTGGAGAAGATCCGCATCACCCCCGGGGACATGTGCTATCTGATGCACCATGACGTGCTGTACGTCACCCTCACCTCCGCCTATCCGCTGGAGGACAGTCTGGTGGAGCTCATCGGGCAGCGGACGGCCGCGCTTCTGGCGGAGGTGGGGGGAAAGCCCTCCTACTGGGTGAAGGTGGATCCCGAACTCATCGGCGGTCTGCGCCTGCGCATCGGCGATACCGTGTACGACCTGACGGTAGAGAACCGCCTCTACCATCTGGAAAAGGATCTGCTGAAGCGTCCTTTGGACAGGCTGACGGATAAGGAAAGCATTCTGGCGGATCTGATGGAGGGGATCCGGGAGGCAGAGCCTCAGCTGGACACCTTCCAGCTGGGCCGGGTTCTGAGCATTTCCGACGGCATCTGCTGGCTGGACGGCCTGGCCGACATCATGTACGGCGAAGTGGTGGAATTTGACTGCGGCGAGCGGGGCATGATCCTGGATATCGAGCCCCAGCGCATCGGATGCGTGGTCTTCGGCGGTTATGAGAAGATCGAAAGCGGCAGCCGGGTCCGCCGGGTGGGCCGCATCGCCAGTGTCCCCGTGGGGGACGCGCTCCTGGGCCGGGTGGTGGATCCCCTGGGCCGGGCCATCGACGGCAAGGGCCGGGTGCAGACGGAGCTGAAGCGCCCCATCGAATACCCCGCGCCGGGTATCCCGGACCGGAAGTCCATCTCCGTTCCCCTGCATACGGGCATCAAGGCCATCGACGCTCTGGTCCCCATCGGCCGGGGACAGCGGGAGCTCATCATCGGAGACCGGCAGACCGGCAAGAGCGCCCTGGTGCTGGACACCATCATCAACCAGCGGGACAAGAACGTCGCCTGCATTTACGTCGCCATCGGCCAGAAGGAAACGACGGTGGCGGAGATGCGGGACAAGCTGGAAAAGTACGGGGCCATGTCCTATACCACCATCGTCAGCGCGCCCGCCTCCAGCTCCGCCTCCATGCAGTATATCGCCCCCTTCGCCGGGGCCGCCATGAGCGAGTATTTCCTCTATTCCGGGCGGGACTGCCTGATCGTCTATGACGATCTTTCCAAGCATGCCGTGGCCTATCGGGAGCTTTCCCTGCTCCTTCATCGCCCCTCCGGGCGGGAGGCCTACCCCGGGGACGTGTTCTATCTCCATTCCCGGCTGCTGGAACGGGCAGCCCGGCTGACGGAGGAGGCGGGCGGCGGCAGTGTCACCGCCCTGCCCATCATCGAGACCCAGATGGGCGATATCTCCGCCTATATCCCCACCAACGTGATCTCCATCACCGACGGACAGATCTTCCTGGAAACGGACCTGTTCAACGCCGGACAGCGGCCCGCGGTAAACGTGGGGCTCTCCGTTTCCCGTGTGGGCTCCGCCGCCCAGACGCCTCTGATGAAGCAGGTCTCCGCCCGGCTGCGCATGGATCTGGCTCAGTACCGGGAGCTCAGCACCTTTGCCCAATTCGGCTCCGATCTGGACGACAGCACCCGCGCCGTCCTCGCCGCCGGGGAACGGATGATGGCCGCCTTGGGTCAGCGCCGTTATTCCCCCCTGCCGGACTGGAAGCAGGCCCTGCTGATCCTGGCGGTGTCCGAGGGCTTCGCGGACGGAGAGGATCCGGAAACCCTGGAGGAGTTCGAGCAGGCCCTGTATGCCTGGATGGAAACCTGCCGCCCCCGGATCACGGAGCGGCTGAAAACCGGCGCAAAGCTGGATGGAGAGGAACTGGCCCGGGTAAAGGAAGCCCTGGGTCAGTTTATCCGGGAGGCCAGACATGGCAACGCTGACTGATCTGAAAAAACGTCTGCGCGGCGTGCAGACCATCTGTCAGCTGGCCGGCGCCATGCGCACCGTTTCTTCCGCCAAGCTGGCGCGGCTCAGCGCGGCGAGCGCCGCCTTTACCCCCTATGCCCGGGGTTGCCGGGAGCTGCTGGGCTCCTCCGGTACCCTTCTTCCCCCCGGGGAGGGGACGGACCGGACCCTGGTTGTCCTTCTTTCCGGGAACCGGGGGCTCTGCGGCAGCTATCACAGCGACCTGTTCGCCTTCTTCCGCTCCCTGGCGGAGCCGGAGAGGCAGGAGTATATCGCCTGCGGCAAAATGGCTGCGGCCTATTGCCGGGAGAAGGGCATCCCGCTCCTGGACGTCTTCTCCGTCTCCGACGTGCCTCTGTTCGCTGAGGCGGAGGCTCTGGCGGACCGGATCCTGGCCCTCTATACCGGCGGGCAGGCTGCCAGGGTCCTGATCGTCTGGGGCGAAGGGGTGAACGCCATGAAGCAGGAGCCCAGGCAGCTGGAGCTGCTGCCCGGGGAGACCGGAGAGGACAGCGGCGAACTGCTGTGGCTCCCGGATCCGGAAACCGGGAAAACCGGCCTTGCGGAATTCTGCCTCCGGGCGCAGATCTATTCTCTGCTGCTCCGGGGGGCGGCTGGGGTGCAGGGAGCCACGCTGGTTTCCATGCGCTCCGCCTACGATAACGGGAAAAAAACCGCCGCGGCCCTGGAGACGGCCATCAACCGTCAGCGTCAGACCCAGGTGACCTCCGGCGTGATCGAAACGTCATCCGGCTTCGGACCTTGGAGGGAGGGATAAGCATGTCAGCGGGAGCAAAGGGCCTCATCACCCGGATCATCGGTCCCGTGGTGGACGTGACCTTCCCCGAACTGGGGGAAACGCCGGAGCTCTTCAACGCCCTGGAGGTACAGAGCGCCCGGGGCAAGCTGGTGCTGGAGACCCTGCAGCAGCTGGGAGACGGCGTGGTCCGCTGCATCTCCATGCACGCCACGGACGGTCTTTCCCGGGGAATGTACGCCGTGGATACCGGCGAGCCCATCACCATCCCCGTGGGAGAAGAGACCCTGGGGCGGATGCTGAACGTCTCCGGGGATCCCATCGACCGGGAGGGAGAGGTAAAGGCGGCTCTCCACAGTCCCATCCACCGGAACGCCCCGCCCTTCACGGAGATCGTCCCCGGAGGGGAGCTGCTGGAAACGGGGATCAAGGTCATCGATCTCATGACCCCCTATACCAAGGGGGGCAAGATCGGCCTCTTCGGCGGCGCCGGGGTGGGCAAGACCGTCCTCATCATGGAACTCATCCGGAACATCGCCTTTGCGCATAACGGCTATTCCGTCTTCGCCGGGGTAGGCGAGCGTTCCCGGGAGGGCAACGATCTCTGGCAGGAGATGAAGCAGTCCGGGGTGCTGAACAAGACCGCCCTGGTCTTCGGGCAGATGAACGAACCCGCGGGCGCCCGCCTCCGGGTCCCCCTCTCCGGCCTGACCCTGGCGGAGTATTTCCGGGATAACGCCCATAAGGACGTTCTCCTGTTTATCGACAACATGTTCCGCTTCACCCAGGCAGGGTCGGAGGTTTCCGCTCTCCTGGGCCGCATGCCCTCCGCCGTCGGATATCAGCCTACCCTGGCCTCGGAGATGGGCCAGCTCCAGGAGCGCATCGTCAGCACGGTGAACGGCTCCATCACCTCCGTTCAGGCCATTTACGTTCCGGCGGACGACCTGACGGACCCTGCCCCCGCCACCACCTTCTCCCATCTGGACGCCACCACCGTCCTCTCCCGGGCTGTGGTGGAGCAGGGCATCTACCCTGCCGTCAGCCCTCTGGAGTCCAGCTCCCGGATGCTCTCCCCGGATATCGTGGGGGATCGGCATTACCGGGTCGCCCGGGAGGTCCAGAGCATCCTCCAGCGGTACAGTGAGCTGCATGATATCATCGCCATCCTGGGCATGGACGAACTCAGCCCGGAGGATAAGCTCACGGTGCACCGGGCCAGAAAGATCCAGCGTTTCATGAGCCAGCCCTTCCACGTGGCGGAGGGCTTCACCGGCCTTCCCGGCCGCTTCGTCCGGCTGGAGGATACCATCAGCGGCTTCGAGGCCATCCTGGGGGGAGACTGTGACGACCTGCCGGAGCAGGCCTTCCTGATGCGCGGGACCATCGACGAAGTGTTTGCCGCCGGGAAGGAGCAGAGCTGATGGCGGAGAAGCTGTTTTTCCGCCTCCTTACCCCCATGGGTGAGGTCTTCTCCTGTACCTGCGACGGGGTGGACCTTACGGCGAAGGACGATGCCTCCGGTCATGGGGGCGGCAGTCTGGGCATCCGCCGGGGACATCTGCCCGCCGCGGCTGCTCTGGAGGAGGGCGGCAGCCTGCGCTGTATGGCAGAGGGGAAACCCGTCTTTTCCTGCCGGGTACGGGGCGGCTTCGCCCGCATCGGCCGGGAAGAGGTCACGGTGCTGACCCCGGAGGCGGCGGAGGTATGGAAGTCAGAGAGGTAACGAACAGTTATCCACATTTCCACAAAGGGTTTTCCACACCCTCTGCTCCGATCGGTTCCACTCGCTTCACTCCCTTCCCTTCCGATCCGTTTTTTCTTTTTTCTTCTATACTATTCGGAACGGCTGTGACGGCCGTGACGACCGTGACAGAAAACCGGCTCCCGGGCAGATCCCGGGAGCCGGTTCAGCGTGTCGACAAAGTCTTGTCGCCCCGCTGAAGCAAGTTTTTCGAACAGGAAATACGGTAGAAATTGTTCGAAAAACTTCTGATTGAACGCGAAAGACACCCCTCCTGGGTTTCTTTCGCGCTATCTTCCTTCCCGTTTTCGTTCCATTTTCGGGTTTGTCTACAGTCGGAACCGGCTCCCGGGCAGATCCCGGGAGCCGGTTCGTTTCTTTTTTCTGTTCCGCTTATCGGGAGGACGGCGTCCAGAGCTCGTCGCTGGTAGCCAGGCCCCATTTCTCGAACATATCGTTATAGAACTTGGGCCGGGGATAATCCGAATGGAGCTCGTAGGCCAGCTGCTTATAGCTGAACCCGGCCTTGATGAGCTGGCGGGCGGACTCGATGAACACCTCCAGGTTCTTTCCCGTGAGGGTGAAGATCATCTCGTTCTCCCCCACCAGGCCCCGCTCGTATTCCCCCGCATCCGGCATGGAGAGGTTGTAATCCATGGTGCCGTTCAGCACGGGGACCAGGGCGGCGCCACAGCTGTCGCAGGTATCCAGGCAGGCCTGGGTAATCTTGCCGCTGTGCCACTTGGCGGCCATAAGGAGCTGCCGCAGCTGGGCGGGGTCGCAGTAGATCATGATGGCCTGGGGCTCGAAGGTGCAGCTCTCCAGGGGGGCGATGACCATGCCGTCCTTTTTCTTCTCCTCATCGATGTAGGGATACTCCTCGACAAAGTGCTTGTAGCTCAGCTCCCGATCCCGGATGAAGTACCCGCTGCCCACAAAGCGCTTGTCCTGCTCATCCAGGTCCCGCAGCCGGAAGTTGATCACCGGCCAGAGGCACCAATGGTCCTCCGGGAAGATGGCCTGGGCCTTTCTGGTGCGGCGGACATAGGACAGGGTCTGGCACAGGGCGTAGTGCTTCCCCTGGGCGGAGGGCTGGACGCAGCCCTCCGGGACCTCGTCCCGGTTCACCAGGCGGATAGCCATGGGGGCGTTCTTCAGGCAATAGATGCTTTCCAGCTCCCTGCCGATCTCATGGATCTGTTCCAACGTCAACACGGTTCTTCCCTCCTCAATCGCAATCCTTACTGTACCGTCTCATGATACGCCGTCTGCAGGGCGTAGTCGGAGAGCTCCTGACCGATACCGGGCTCATCCGGGATCCGGAAGTCCCCGTTCACCGCCGCCATATCCACCTTTCCCAGCTCCCGGGTAAACAGGAACTTGTTGATCACATGGTTCTCATGGATCTGGAAATTGGGGATGGCCGCCTCCACCTGGAGGGCCGCCGCCAGGCTGATGGGACTGCCGCAGACATGGATCTGCACCGAGGCGTCGTAGAGATGCGCCAGGTCGCAGATCTTCTTGCATTCCGTAATGCCGCCGCAGTTGGCGATCTCCGGCTGGACCACCTGAATGGAATCGTCCTGGAGGAAGGGTAAATAGCGCCAGCGGGTGTAGATCCGCTCCCCGTTGGCCATGGGGATATTCACCTTCCGGGCGCAGTTCCGGGCGGTGTCGGTATTCAGGGGATAGGTCCCCTCCTCGAAGTAATAGATGCCGTATTTCTCGATGGCCTGGGCATACTGGACCGCGGACAGGGCGTCCGTATGACTGTGGCACTCCACGATAATGTCCACATCCGGCCCCACGGCCTTCCGGGTGGCCTCCAGCCGGGCGCAGGCGGTATCGATCATTTCCTTCGGCACGATGCCCCGCATGGTATCATGCTCCCGCATGCGGCCATCCGGTCCTACGCAGGTGAAATCCGTCTTGATGGCGGTGTAGCCCTCCTTCAGGGCACATTCCGCCTCCCTGGCGTAGTCCTCCGGCGTCACGGCGATGCGCAGACCCTGTGCCCCGTCCTCCGGCCAGCCCAGCTGGAGCTGGCTGGCATAGGCCCGGACCTTGTCCCGCTGCTTGCCGCCAATGAGCTGATAGCAAGGCACACCGAAGGCCTTGCCCTTGATATCCATCAGGGCGATATCCACGGCGCTCATGGCGGAATAGAAGATGGGCCCGCCGCTCTGGCCCCAGAAGGTATCCATGAACATCCGCTCCCAGAGCCATTCCGTACGAAGCGGGTCCTGGCCCAGGAGCAGCGGGGCCAGCTCCTTGATCATATGGAAGCCCGCCATGGAACCCTTGCCATAGGACACTGCCGCCTCGCCATAGCCGTAGATCTCCGTATCCGTGTTGATCCGGCAGACGATGCCCCGCATGGCCTGGGGCATATACCGGGGCTTCAGGGCAAAAACGTCGATGCTGGTGATCTTCATGCCGCTGCTCCTCTCTTATTCCACCACGGTGCGGATGGCCTTGGCCATGGCTTCCGGCGTCCATTCGTTCCCCAGGCCGGGAAGCTCCGGCGCCTTGATGCGGCCCTTCACCGGCTGATAGTCCATGGTGCACAGCGCCTTGTTGTAATCATGCAGGAAGCACAGATGGTGCTCATGGATGATGAAGTTGGGAATGGCGGTCTCCAGGTGCAGGGCCACGGTGGAGCTGATGGGACTGCCGCAGGCGTGAGCCTGGACCATCACATCGTAGATATGCGCCAGATCGCAGATCTTCTTCGCCTCGGTCAGACCGCCGCAGGTGCCGATATCCGGCTGGGCGATCTGCAGGGCCATATTCTCGAAATAGGGGGCGTACTGCCACCGGGAGAAGATCCGTTCCCCGTTGGCCAGGGGGATATTGATGTGCTCGCAGATGAATTTCGAGGTCTTCACGTTGGGGCTGTTGGGCTCCTCAAAATACAGGATGCGGTATTTCTCCGCCATCTGCGCCACCTGGATCGCGGAAAGGGCATCCAGATTGGAATGGTTCTCGATGATGATATCCACGTCCGGTCCCGCCGCCTCCCGCACCGCAGCGAGACGGGCTTCAAAGGTGTTCATCACGTGGGGAGTCAGCAGGCCCTTCCGGTCCTCGTAGGTATAGGATCTGCCGTTCTCGTCAAAGCAGAGGAAGTCCACCTTCACGGCGTCGTATCCCTCCGCCACCACCTTGCGGGTGATCTCGGCATACTCCTCCACGCTTTTCTTCACCTCGTGCACGGGTCCGAAGCCCTGGTGGATCTGACTGGCGTAGCAGCGCAGATCCTCCCGGAATTTGCCCCCCAGGAGGCGGTAGATGGGCAGCCCCAGGGCCTTGCCCTTGATATCCCACAGGGCCACGTCCAGGGCGGAGATGCCCGCATACACCACCGGTCCTCCCGCCTGGCCCCAGAAGGTCGTGCGGTAAAGCTTATGCCAGATGACCTCATTTTCCATGGGATCCATGCCGATGACCAGCCTGGCCAGATCCTTCACCATGCCGAAGGCCGCCGAAGCGCCCACGCCGTAGGACAACGCCGCTTCCCCGTCGCCGTAGATCCCCTCGTCCGTATGGACCCGGCAGCCGATGACCCGGAAAAAGGGCTTTCCCTCGCAGATGAATTCCATAACTTCCACTTTTGTGATCTTCATACCGTACCTCCCTGTTCATGCACGCTGCGTTTTCTTTATTGTACCCGCCGTGCCCCGGAGCGTCAATGAAAAAAAGTCCAGGGGGGGCAGAGTGCTTGACAACGCCTGCCCCAAGCCTTAGAATCAAAATATAGGAAACAACCAATCAACAGAAGATCGGCAAGGAGGTTCACCCATGTTTTTCACCAAATTCGATCCCCTAACCAAGGAATACGTGGACGGAAAGGTCGGCGAAGCCCCCGCCCCCGCCGGGAAAAGCTGCGGCTGTCTGGCAGGTCTGAAGTTCGCCGTGAAGCTGGAGGGAGAATTTGCGCCCAAGACCCTGAAGTACGAGATCACAGACGAAAAGACCCTAAAGGTAAAGGAAGGGAACAAGACCTGGACGACCGCCTACGGCGCCGTCTCCCAGGGCCCCATCACCGTTCTCTCCCACCTGATTCCCGGCACGGACCGGGGCTGGCATCTGGTGATCGACAGACGCACCTGGGCGGTCACCGCCTTTGAGACCTGGTTCGGCATCAGCGTACCCGTGGGGGGCAGCCTGTACGGGGACAAGAAGCCGGATCATTTCCGGGATATTCCCCGGGAGATCCAGCGGCAGTATTATTTCGGCTGGATCGACAAGGGCGACAACAAAAAGCCCGAGAAGTTCCACACCACCACCAACCGGATCGAAGGCCGCGGCCTGCACTGGACCTTTGACAACGGCTATGAGATCCTCACCTTCAACCCCAGCGTCTGCTGCACCACCTTCACGGAGCTGGGCAGCGAGATGGGCGGCATCACCATGACGAACCCGGCGGACTATATCCGCATCGACGACGAGAACTATGTTTACGCCCGCTGGGAGGTGGAGTTCTCCGGCAAGATGTGGATCGAGGTCATGAACTTCTTCGACTTCACCGCCGTGGGCGTGGAGCTGGGCTTTGAGGCGGACAATTCCCTCACCTACCGGCTGCACACTGCGGAGCTGGAGCGCACCGGCGACGTGGCCCACCTGGAAAAGATCACGGAATACGGGGATACGGAGCGGCCCATGGCCTTCATGAACAGCCGGAAGGGCGGGCGCTACTCCTACCGCCCCGCGGATATCGACATCCCCATGACCCGGGAGGAAGCCCTGCAGCACGCGGCGGAGAAGCAGAACATCCTCAACGGCGAAGCGAATATCATGAACGCCTTCAACACCATGCCCCTGTGCGCGGATCTGGCGGGAAAAAAGTTCAAGATCTGGAACGATAAGGAGAAATACGCCCAGGCTCCCTGGAGCGGAGACAAGGGCAAGGCCTGGGAGTATCAGATCATCGACGGCAATACGCTGAAATGGCGGCATGGCGGCCGGAACTGGCAGGAGGAGCAGTACGCCTGCTTCCAGCCGGACAAGGACCTGTACTTCTTCGCCCATATGCTCACCGGGGATCCGGATTATTCCATGGTCGGCCAGATCATCGACATGCAGAACGGCCTGAGCACCACCGTCAAGACCGGCATCGGCAACTGGCACAGCGAATGGGAAGCCGGCGCCAACGTGCTCTTCGGCACCCTGGAATACGGGGACATCAAGCCGCCCTTCGCCCGTCGGCACCACTTCACGGACGAGCTGGTGGGCGAGAGCTTCGCCTATTCCTACAGCGGCAGCATGAACTCCATCCACGTCTACTCTTCTCCCGAGAGCTACTCCTGGACCATCTTCTCCGGGGACAACAGCGGCGGCGCCACCTGGTCCAGCCCCTGCTTCTACATCAAGCTCCGGCCGGACGTGTACCTCTTCCAGTGGGTGGAGGAAAACTGCAACGGCAGCCAGGGCCTGCTGGTCATCAACCGGAAGATCCAGCATGACGGCGGCTTCTTCTACGGCGTGAGCCACAACGGCATCCAGCTGAACATCACCGGCGCCTTCATGCGGGAGCTGGGGAAATACAAGATCAAGAAGTATTTCGACCATTACAAGAAATAAATCATTCCCCTTTTGGCCGCCCGGCGGACGCCGGGCGGCCTTTGCTGTACATTGGAAGCGAAGTATGGTATACTGCAGAAAAAAGTAAATCGGAAAGGGCGTGGAAGCATGATCGACTATAAACGCGTATCCCGGTATTACCCCGGCTGCGACGGGACAAAGCTGGCGGTGGACCTGTACCTTCCCGTGACCGAGCAGCGGGTCCCGGTGCTGGTGGAGTGCGGCTACGAGGACCGCCGCAGAAGCTTCGAGGGGCGGAAGGAAACCCTGGAGCGGTTCCTGGAGGCCGGGTATGCCCTGGCCCTCATCGAGCCCCGGGGCTTCGGGGCCAGCTACGGCGTGAGCGAGGGGTTCTTCTCCCCCCGGGACGCGGACGACCTGGCCGCCATCGTGGACGCCGTCACCCTGGAGCCCTGGTGCAATGGGAAGGCCGGTTCCTTCGGCGGCTCCAACAAGGGGCAGAGCCAGCAGCTCATGCTCACCCGGCAGCCCAAGCGGCTGTTCGCCGCCGCCCCCTGCGACTGCAACCCGGATTTCTACTATCAGAATTTCACCAACGGGGCCTCCTCCCTCCCCCGGCGGCCCGGCCATCACGCCTCCGCGGAGAGTATCGGCACTCCGGTGGACGAGGATCCCGCGCCGGAATATCCCCTGGCCCACGAGGCCCTGGCGTGCCACCGGATGAACCTGGGCTTCCTGGAGCAGCACGTACCCAACATGTTCCGGGACCAGGTGAACCCCCGCATCGGCTACGCCCCCAATCTGGAGATCCCCGCCTGGTCGTATATGGACAGGATCCGCCACGGCCATGTTCGGGTATACCAGAACGCCGCCTGGTTCGATCCCGGCTGCACCGGGGAGATCTTCGGCTGGAAGAGCTGGGGCGGCAAGCTGCTTCTGGGTCCCTGGCGGCACTGCGAGATCTACCGGGGCGGCAGCGACCTGCCGGCGGGGGACTTTGACTGGGTCGCCGAGCACATCCGCTTCTTTGATCCCATCCTGAAGGGACAGGACAACGGCTCCCAGGACGAGCCCCCCATCCTGTATTACACCCAGGGGGCGAAGGCCGGGGAGGAGTGGCGCTATGCCGCGGATCTGCCGCTGGATACCCAGACCCAGCCGGACCTGTTTTTCACCCCCGACGGGGGACTCACGGAGGACGACGCCCCGGCGGGAGAGCTGAGCTACACTGTCCGGAACGACCTCACCCTGTACACCGGCTTCGGCAAGCTGGACCGGCGCATCACCGGGGACATGGGGGAATTTGAGGGAAAGAGCCTCTGCTTCACCCTGCCGCCCCTGGAAAAGGATCTGGAGCTCACGGGCATCCCGGTGCTGAACCTCTGGGTCACCTCCACCCATACGGACGGGAACTTCATCGCCGCCCTGGACGAGGTCCTGCCTGACGGCTCCAGCCGCTTCATCACCGAGGGCGCCATGCGGGCCAGCCATGCCAGGATGCACCCCGGCACCATCCGGGACGCCTTCGGTGTCCCCTACCACCGGGGCTTCGCGGCGGATACCGTGAGCTTGAGTCCGGATAAGCCCACCCTCCTGGCCTTCAACCTGGAGGCGGTATCCAAGATCGTGAAAATGGGCAGCCGGATTCGCATCGCCCTGAGCTGCGGCGGCAGCGGCTACGACCAGCCCGAGGGTTTCCCGGAGGAGATGCCCAGGGTCACGGTGCATACCGGCGGCCCCTTCGCCTCCTTCCTGCGCCTGCCGGTGATCGCCCCCAACGTGACGAAATTCACCGGCACCCTCACCCTGGACGGCCGGCCGGAGCCCGCCAGCGTATACGCCTTCAAGCGCAGCGTATATATCGAGCGCAGCGGCAGGCGGTGGCGGAAGTTCGACTGCCTCCAGGTCTTCCCCGAGGGGGATCAGCTGCGTTTCGTCACCCGGGCCTTCACCGCCGTGCGCCGCCCCATCGCCGGGGGCATGGCCCTGACCATCGCGGTGCCCGGTCTGGCCTTCACCGGCAGCGGCAGGCTGCCGGATACCGGGACCCTGGGCGAGACCACCTGGGAGATCAAGCGGAGCATGCCCGGCTTCCCCGGTCCGAAGCTCCCCAAGGCGACTTATCGGAACCTCTATGTGGCCACGGTGCCCGTTTCCAAGGAGGCTCCCGGCTCCTCCAATCCCCAGCCCAGGCACACCCTGGACCTGCTGGTGGACGTGATCCTGCCGGAGACCGGCAAAGCCCCTTACCCCTGCTGCGTCTATATCCACGGCTTCGGCGGCTCCAACCACGATTTCGAGGCCAACGCCCCGGACTTCCTGGAGCGGGGCATCGCCGTGGCCTCCATCGACTACCGGCTGCCGCCCCCCACCCCCTGGCCCGCCTGCGGCTGGGACGCCAAGGCCTGCATCCGGTACCTGAAGGTCCACGCCGCCGAGCTGGGGCTGGATCCCGCCCGCTTCGCCGTCCTGGGCGGCTCCATGGGCGGCCACCTCACCAGCATGATCGCCGCCTGCAACGGCAGCAAGGCGGATGAAGGGGAGATCGGCGGCTGCCTGGAGGCAAACAGCAGCGTCAAGGCCGCCTGCGCCTCCTTCGCCTTTACGGATTTCTTCGGCATGGGGGACGACTGCGCCGCCGTCTGGCCCCTCCAGGCGGAGCGGATCGCCCGGTGCGACGGGCCCTACGCCCCGCTGGCCTCCATGCTGGATCACGTGGGCCCCGGCAAGGGCATGGCAGACGTGAAGCTGCACCTTCACGATCCGGATCCCAAGTATGCGGCCCTGCGGGAGAAGGCCCGGGATGCCAGCCCCGTCTGCCACGTGCACGCCGGGAGCGCCCCCACGGTGCTGGTCCACGGCATCTTCGAGTGCGGCATCCAGGTCCCCATGGGCCAGAGCCTGCGGTTCTTTGAGGCTCTTACCCGGGCCGGGGTCAAGAGCCTGCTGCTGTGCAACAACAACGGCATCTACGGAGCGGATCCGGAGGTCCGCCGGGCGGTGGTGGATTTCATCGCCTCCAGGATCTGAGGAACAGGTACGAAAAGACCGGGGCGGGCCGCTTGACGGCCCGCCCCGGGAAATTTATTCGGTTCAGCCTTCGATCTGGATCGTCTTCCGTTCGGGAAGCTTCTTCTGCTCCACCTTGGGGAAATCCAGGGTGAGGACGCCGTTTTCGAACCGGGCTTTGATGTCCTCCTCTTCCAGATTCTCGCCCACGTAGTAGCTCCGGCTCATACTGCCGGAAAACCGCTCCTGGTGGACCAAACGACCCTTCTTATCCTTGTCTTCCTCTTCAATGCTCTTGTCCGCGCTGACGGTAAGGTAGCCGTTATTCAGCTGCAGCTGAATCTGATCCTTCTTGAAGCCCGGCAGATCCACGGACAGCTCGTATCCGTCCTCATGCTCCTTCAGGTCGGTCTTCATGACCCGGGCCGCATTCTTGCCGTACAGCTTCTTTTCCACATCGGTCCCGAAGCCCCGGAACGGGAAATCCATCCAGTCATCAAACAAACTCTCTCCAAAAATACTCGGCAACATAAGTCATTCCTCCTAACTTGTTTTGTTACCTGAGCAAGGGGAAGGAGGTCATTCATTCGATCTCTGTTCCTTTGTTCGGCTCTGATTATAGCACCGATTTTAGCACTGTCAAGGGGAGAGTGCTAATTTTGATGTAAACAGTTTGTGAACGAATTTCATATACTTTGTGAACGCTGAAGAACATCAGGCGGAGATCCAGGCTTTTACCTCCTCCAGCCGGGACAGGGCCTCCTCCCGGCCCATGCGGTATACCCGCTCCAGCTCCCGGGGGCCCTTCTCCGTGCGGCCGATGCCCGGATCCTCGGGAGGCCGGAGCACCAGCAGCTCCCCCACCTCCTCCCGCCGGCCGATCTCCTCCATGAGGGCGTTATACCGCCAGGGCCGCAGCTCCAGGGCCTCCGCCACCTTGGGATACTCTGAAAGGGCCAGACGCATGGGCAGCAGGAAGGGGCTGGGTCTCTTCCGGTATCCCTTCGCCCGGGTGAGGATCAGCACGTTCCGGTCATATCCCCGCTTCTCCATGAAATGCAGGGGCAGGGGCTCCACGATCCCCCCGTCCAGCAGGAGCCGATCTCCCGCCTCCACCGGCCGGGACACCAGAGGCATGGAGGCGGAGCCCCGGATCCAGGCCACGTCCTCCGCATATCCGTCAGTACACCGGTGGTACAGGATCTTCCCGGTGTGCACGTCCGTCGCCCCCACCCAGAACTCCATGGGATTATGGGCAAAGGTCTCATGGTCGAAGGGATCCAGCACCTCCGGAAGCTCACGGTAGCAGAAGTCCGCCCCGTACAGATCCCCGGTGCGCAGCAGGGAGCGGAGACCGCAGTACCGGGGGTCCCGGCTGTATTTCAGATTGTACCGCAGGGCCCGGCCAGCCTGACGGGATTTATAATTGATGCCGAAGGTGGCCCCGGCGGAGATCCCCGCCGAGCCGTCGAACTCCACGCCCTGCTCCAGAAATACGTCGATGACGCCGCAGGTGAACATGCCCCGCATGGCGCCGCCCTCCATGATGAGTCCCGTTTTCACGATACCGCCTCCCTCCCAGGTATTATACCCGCCCCGCCGCAGATTGACAAGCGCCGGGGATATGGTACAATTTCCCCAGGATAACGAAGAAGGAGGATGCATCCATGGCCAAAAAGATCGCCTATTCCTACGTACCGGACCGGGGCTGGACCGGTAAGGGCTTTTCCATTCCTCATGCTCCGGTCCCCCGGGAGGACGTGCGTCTGTCCCTGGCGCCCCGGGGACGGGAGCCCTATGACGTGCCCATCTCCAGGGTGGAGAAGCGGGGCGAGACGCTGAAGATCACGGCGGTGGAATTCGACTATCGTTCCAACTGGACCCTGTACCTGGGGAAGGACGCCTATACCCGGAAGGATATGGACGAGGAGCGCTGCGAGGGCCTGGAGCACTTCGCCCCCGGAAAGGCGGGGGACGTGCTGTACCGCCTGTATTCCCCAAAGGCCTCGACGCCCCGGCCCATGATCCTCTTTCTCCACGGCGGCGGCAACGGGGGTACGGACAACATCACCCATATCGCGGCGGATTACAGCTGCAACCATTTTGTGAAGAAATACCCGGATTTCTATGTCCTCGCTCCCCAGGCCCAGGAGCCGGACTTTTCCATGATGGTGGGCCGCATCGGGAAGATCGACTTCGCCCACAGCGACCAGGACGGGGATTTCGGCTGGTCCCGCCGGTACCTGGGGGAGGTGTGCGACCTCATCCGGAGCATGATCGCGGACGGCCGGGTGGATCCCCGGCGGATCTACGTCACCGGTATGTCCATGGGTGGCGCAGGGACCCTCCGGGCCATGAGTGTAGGGGCCGGACTTTTCGCCGCCGCGGTGCCGGTTTGCCCCACCATGACGCCGGAGACCTTCTCCATTCTCAAGGGCCTGGTCCACGCCAAGCTCTGGATCGCCACCAGCTACGTGGACCACACCGTTTACCGGCACAAGTATATCGTGGACGGGATCCTGGCCCTGAAGGACGCGGGGAACAAGGACGCCCATCTCACCCTGTACAGCCCGGAGGAGCTGCAGAAGTACGGGATCGCCGTGGATCCGGACCTCTCCTACCCGGAGCTTTTCTCCCAGAACCACATGTCCTGGGTGCCCACCTATCACGATGAGCACGGCATCATGAGCTGGCTCACGGAGCAGGTCCTGGAGGGTTGAACGCCATGTACAAAACCATCGCTCTTGCGATCCTGCTCCTGGTATACCTGTACGGGCTGCTCCTCCGGCTCATGGAGCTCCGCTCCGGCCGGAACCCCATTCCGGAGAACGTCCGGGACGTGTACGATCCGGAGACCTACGCCAGGTGGCGGGAGTACCACCGGGAGACCTGCCGGCTGCATCTCATCTCCCATACCCTGGGCTTCATCCCGGATTTCCTGCTGATCCTGCTGAACGCCTACGCCGCCTTCGCCCGCCTGTTCCCGGAGGACCTGTTCCTGCAGATGTTCGCCGTCTTCCTTCTCTCCGCCGTTGCCTCCCTGGTGCAGATCCCGGCGGAGTGGTACGGCACCATGGTGATTGAGGAAAAGTACGGCTTCAACCGCTCCTCCAAAAAGACCTTCTGGATCGATCAGCTGAAGAATTTCCTCATCAGCCTCCTGCTGATGGTCATCCTCGGCGCCATCCTCATGGGCGTCCACCAGGCCCTGGGGGACTGGCTTATTCTGGTCTTTGCCCTGGCGCTCATGGTGCTGATCCTGGGGGTCTCCTTCCTCTATCCGGTACTCAGCCGCATTTTCAACAAATTCACCCCGCTGGAGGAGGGGGAGTTGAAGGAAAAGCTCACCGGACTTCTGGAGAAGCACGGGTATCGGGTCCGGGCCATCCAGGTCATGGACGCCTCCCGGCGCACAGCCAAAACCAACGCCTATTTTACGGGCTTCGGCCGGATGAAGACCATCGTCCTGTACGACACCCTGGTGCAGGCCATGACCCCGGAGGAAATCTGCGCCGTATTCGCCCATGAGCTGGGCCACGGGCTGCACAAGGACACCCTGAAGAATCAGATCCTCAGCTTCCTGCAGATCGCCGTCCTGGCGGTCCTGGCCTGGCTCACCCTGCGGACGGAAGCGCTGTTCCCGGACTTCGGCTTTTCCGGGGTGAACTACGGCTTTGCCATTCTGCTGATCCTGTCGGTGGAGTTTGCCCTGATCTCCCCCCTGTACGAGTTCCTGGTGAATCACCTCTCCCGCCGGGCGGAGTACCGGGCGGACGCCCAGGCGGTGCAGGAGGGATACGGGGACGCCCTGATCTCCGCGCTGAAGACCCTGGCTAAGGCAAACTTTTCCGACCTGGCCCCCTCGCCGCTCCTGGTGAAGCTCAGCTACTCCCACCCCACCCTGAGCCAGCGGATCGAAGCCATTCGGAAATAACGGCAGACGAGGAAAAACGCGATGCGGCTGATCCCGCATCGCGTTTTCTTTATCCACAGTTCCCGAACCGTTCAGCCTGCCAGGGCGGATTTTCGTCCCTCCGGCGCCGGTACGCCCAGGGCCTCCAGCACCGCGGCGCCCCCGTCCGCGAAGGTATCCCGCACGCCCATGGATCCGGGTTCGATCCCCCGGCCCAGCATCAGGAAAGGGATATGCTCCCGGGTATGGTCCGTACCCCGGAAGGTGGGGTCGCAGCCGTGGTCCGCGGTGACGATGAGCAGATCCCGCTCCCCCAGCCGATCCAGGATCCCCGGAAAGGCTTCGTCGAATTCCTTCAGGCCCCGGGCGTAGCCCGCGGCATCCCGCCGGTGGCCCCAGACCTGATCGTAATCCAGGAGGTTGACAAAGATCAGTCCCTGCTTTCCCTCCGTCAGCGCCTCCCGGGCGGCGGCGATCCCTTCCGCGTTCCGGCCGGTGCGCCGGGTGGTGGTGAACCGTGTTCCCGGGAAGATGTCCGCAGGCTTGCCGATGGAGTGGATGGGTACCCCCGCCTCCGTCAGCCGATCCAGATCCGTGAAGCCCGGCATGGCGGCGAAATCATGCCGGTTGGCGGTGCGGGTGAAATGCCCCGGCTCCCCCACGAAGGGGCGGGCAATTACCCGTCCGATCTGGTAGCCCAGCTCCTCGGACACCCGCTTGGCCGCCCGGCACCAGTCGTAAAGCTGCTCCGGGGGAACGATGTCCTCATGGGCGGCGATCTGAAAGACGCTGTCCACGGAGGTGTACACCATGGGCAGGCCAGTACGCAGATGCTCCGCTCCCAGCCGGTCCAGCAGCTCCGTGCCGGAGGCCAGCTCGTTGCACAGCACCTCCCGGCCGATGGCTTTGGTGAAAGCCCCGATCAGATCCTCCGGAAATCCCGTGGGAAAGGTATCGAAGGCCCGGGTGGTGGGATAGCCCATGAGCTCCCAATGGCCCACGATGGAATCCTTCCCCTTGGAAACCTCTCGGCATTTGCCGTACCGGCCAACGGGACGGATCCCGGTGGAGAAGCCCTCCAGCCCGGGGAGGGAAAACAGGCCCAGCCGCTCCAGATTGGGGAGGGTGAGCTTCGGATCGTATTCCAGGGTGTGCTGCACCGTTGCGGCTCCCGCGTCCCCGTAGGCCGCCGCGTCCGGCAGCTCCCCCACTCCGACGCTGTCCAGCAGGAACAGGAGCACCCGATCAAATCTTGCCATCATTCACCTCTGCGTGACGATTTCCGGCGACCCGGCTTCCGGGCCTCAAAGGTTGCCTTCAGTTCCCGCAGGAGCTCCGGCACGGGGATATCCGTGTGCAGAGGCCGCAGGAAGCGGAATTTCTGCCGCGCCTCCTCCTTCCTTTGCCGGATGCTCTCCTTCACCGCCTCGAAGCGCACCACCACATCGTTCTCCTGGGCAAAGCGCCGGAGTTTCGCCGTCAGGTTCGCGGAGTTCACCACGTCGATGAGGAAGAAGCCGAAAAACAGGCCGATAAAGAAGGAAAAGGCCAGGTTTCGGGAGAGCCAGTCCAGCGCCCCCAGGATCCGGGGATGGATGAGGAAATAGTAAAGCGCCCCCAGCACCGCCCAGGCCAGGGAGAACTTGGGGCAGATGATCCCCTGGATATTGCCCCACTGGTCCGTATAGTCCCAAAGGCGTACCTTGGCCACCCGCAGGGCAAGGAGACCGGCGAGATACTCGATCCCCGTCATGGCCAGCGCCATGACGGCGAAGAGACATACCCGGTTCCACGCCGGATCCCGGATCAGGGAAAAGCGCTCCAGAGCGGAGAGGAGATAGAGGATGCACAGGCCGCAGCCGTAGAGGGGCAGCCAGGGCCCCGTGCAGAAGCCGGGATTGATCCACCGGCGCTCGGGGTTGGCCCGGGAAAAGAAGCGGCGAAAAAAGACCTCCAGCACCCAGCCCGCCACGGATCCCAGGAAAAACAGGTCCGCAAAAACGAGAAAAAGCGGCATGATCCCCTTACCCCTTGAAAATGCCCGGCAGGAGCCGGAAATACTGCTTCATGAGGAGGGATCCCTCCACGGAATCCGGCGCGAAGATCCGTCCGGAGGTCTCCGACAGCACCGGCAGCAGCTTATAGCACAGGAACAGGACCAGACCCGCCAGCAGGACGCCCACGACCGCGCCCAGGATGCCTCCCAGGATCCGGTTCGTCTCGTTCACCAGGGGAATATGATCGATGAGGGGCGCGATCACCCCGTTGCACAGGAGCCGCATCAGAATGGCAGCGGCCACGAGCCCCAGGATGAAGAGGATCCACCCCGCCAGCCGCTGGGCGATGATCTCCGCGGCGTTGGTGACGGCGGTGGCGCCGTTCATCTGCATCTGCCGCACCTGCTCCGCCACGTTCAGCTTCAGGAATTCCGGGAGTTGGGCGTTCTCCAGGATCCGCTCCAGGTTCTCCAGCAGGTCCGAAAGGCCCAGATTGTCCTTGGCCTTCTCCAGCACCCGGCCGATGGCCGGGATGAAGAAGGCCTTCGCCACCGTCTCCGCCAGGAGGCTCCGCAGGACGCTGCCTGCCGCGATGCCGCCGCCCAGGGAGATCAGGCCGCACAGCATCCGCACCAGTCCGCTGCGGACGCCGGAAATCAGTTTCCAAAGGATGATGGCCAGCAGGATCACGTCCGCCAGCAGTCCGATCGTCAGATTCATTTCCGCTCCTCCTTTCCTTCCGCTCCGTTCTCCGCCGGAACCGGGTATACCGGCTGTCTGTTCATTCTATGCCTGTATCCGGGCCCGGTTTCCCGGCCGCCTGATTGTAGCATGAACCGGTCTGCTTCGCAAGGGATGCTCCCCCGCCGGTCCATCCCTTATCCCCGGAGACGCCGGGGATAAGGAAAAGTTCCGTCCCCTATGGGCCTATTCCCGGCAGATGGTGCCGCCGAAGAGGAGGAGGTCCCCCTCGTACCCCACCCCCAGCTGACCGGGGGCGGGACGGCGCACGGGGGTATCGAAGCGCAGAAGGAGGCTCCCGTCCGCCCGGGGTTCCGCCAGGGCGGCGGTCTTCCGGGGGCCGCTGCGGAGCTTCACCTCCGCCCGGAAGGGTTCTTTCCGCTCCGGCACGGAGACCCAGTTCAGATCCCGCAGCAGGACCTCCCGGGTATCCAGGTCCTCCCGAGGGGTCAGCAGGATCTGGTTCGTCTCCCGCCGCAGCTCCGCCACGTACAGGCGGCTCTCCGCCGAGACCCCCAGGCCCCGGCGCTGGCCGATGGTATACCGGTGCAGGCCCCTGTGCCGCCCCAGCACCCGTCCCTCGGCGTCCACGAAGTCCCCCTCCGGCAGACGGAGGCCCCGGCTTTCCAGCCAGGCACCGTAATCCCCGTCGGGGATGAAGCAGATATCCTGGCTCTCCTTCTCCCCCGCGGCACCCAGGCCTGCGGAGGCGGCGTAGCCCTTCACCTCTCCCTTCTCCAGCCCCGCCAGGGGGAGGAGAAGGCGGCTCAGCTGTTCCTGGGACAGGAGAGCCAGCATATAACTCTGGTCCTTCCTTCCCCCGGAGGCCAGGAGGTGAATCCGTCCCTCCAGACCGGGTTCGATCCGGGCATAATGCCCCGTGGCGATTTTCTCCGCCCCCCAGTCCTCCGCCGCCTTCAGCAGGGAGGGGAGCTTTACCCGGGGATTGCATATGGCGCAGGGATTGGGGGTAAGTCCTTCCAGATAGGCTTCCCCGAAGGGGCGGCGGACCAGCGCCTCATGGGCTTCCGCCGCAGGGAAGACCCGGAAGGGGATCCCCAGTTCCCGGGCGGTGCGCTCCGCCGGGGCGGGACTTCCGAAGCCCAGGTCCAGCCAGACCCCCAGGACTTCGTATCCCGCCTCCCGGAGGCGGCGGGCCGCTTCACTGCTGTCCACCCCGCCGGAGAGGCCCAGGACCACCTTAGCCATCATCTTCCCTCCTTCTCCAGCCAGATCATCAGGGCGGCCATATCCGCCGGGTTCACCCCGGAGATCCGGGAGGCCTGACCGAAATTCTCCGGCCGGACCTTGTCCAGCTTCTGCCGGGCTTCCAGCCGGAGGCTGGCGATATGCAGATAGTCCAGATCTGCCGGCAGGGGCCGCTGCTCCAGGCGGCGGAACTCCTCCGCCTGCTTCTGCTGCCGCTTGATGTATCCCTCGTACTTGATGCCGATCTCCGTCTCCTGCCCGATGCTCCGGTCCAGCTCCGGCCTGTCGGGATCGAAGGGGGCCAGATCGGCATAGCCGATGCCGGGACGGCGGATCAGATCCGCTAGGGAGATGCCCGAGGCGGGGACGGCGCTGCTCTTCCCCTCCAGGAAGGCCGAAAGCTCCGGGGAGGGGGCCAGATGGGTATGCTCCAGCCGGGAGCGCTCCGCCGCCACCCGGCGGTATTTCTCCCGCACCTGCTCCAGCCGCTCGTCGCTCACCAGACCGATGGCATGGCCCTTTTCCGTCAGGCGCTCGTCCGCGTTGTCCTGCCGGAGCAGGAGGCGGTACTCGCTGCGGGAGGTCATCATCCGATAGGGCTCGTTGGTGCCCTTGGTCACCAGATCGTCCAGGAGCACGCCGATATACCCCTCGCTCCGGTCCAGGGTGAAGGGTTCCCGGCCCAGGAGAGCCAAGGCGGCGTTCACCCCCGCCATGAAGCCCTGGACCGCCGCCTCCTCATAGCCGGAGCTGCCGTTGAACTGTCCCGCCCCGTAGAGGCCCGGGATCTGCTTCGTCTCCAGGGTATGCCGCAGGGCCAGGGGATCCACGCAGTCGTACTCGATGGCGTAGGCGGGGCGCTGCATCTCCGCATGCTCCAGGCCGATGACGCTGTGGAGCATCCTGAGCTGCACGTCCTCCGGCATGGAGGAGGAAAAGCCCTGAACGTACACCTCCTCCGTATCCAGGCCCATGGGCTCCAGGAAAAGCTGATGTCGGGGCTTATCTGCGAAACGCACCACCTTATCCTCGATGGAGGGACAGTACCGGGGGCCCACGCCTTCGATCACCCCGGAGAACAGGGGGCTGCGGTGGAGGTTTTCCCGGATGATCCGATGGGTCTCCTCCGTGGTGTAGGTGAGCCAACAGACGGCCTGGTTCTCCAGAGGGGTTTCCGTGGTAAAGGAAAAGGGCTCCGGCGCGGGATCCCCGTACTGCGGCTCCAGCCGGGAGTAGTCCACCGTCAGCCCGTTGATCCGGGGTGGGGTGCCGGTCTTGAACCGGCGCAGGGGCAGGCCCAGGGCCTTCAGGCTATCCGTAAGGGCGGAGGCGGCATGCATGCCGTCTGGCCCGCTCTCCCGCATGACCTCCCCCACGATGGTGCGGCCCCGGAGATAGGTGCCGGTGCAGATCACCGCCGCCCGGCAGCGCCAGGTGGCCCCCGTCTCCGTACGGACCCAGGCCACCCGCCCGGTCTCCGTGCCCAGCTCCGTGATCTCCGCCTGCTTCAGCCGCAGCCGGGGCTGCCGCTCCAGGGTGCGCTTCATGATCCGCTGATACAGCTTCCGGTCCGCCTGGGCCCGGAGGGAGTGGACCGCCGGTCCCTTTCCCAGGTTCAGCATGCGGTACTGGATGCAGGCGGCGTCCGCCGCTTTGCCCATCTCGCCCCCCAGGGCGTCCAGCTCCCGTACCAGATGGCCTTTGCCCGTACCCCCGATGGCCGGATTGCAGGGCATGTTGCCCACCGCGTCCAGGTTGATGGTGAACAGCACCGTATCCAGACCCATCCGGGCCGCCGCCAGGGCGGCCTCGATCCCCGCGTGACCCGCGCCGATCACGGCAATATCGCAGCTGCCAGCTTCAAAGATCATTTTCCCTCACCTCTGTATCCCCCTGCTGACGGAACAGCAGGTCCATACGGATTTTCTTCCATTCCGAAGTAAACCGGCGCTCCAGCCCGGCGGCGGTGTCCCCCAGGGCCCGACGGAACAGACTGCGTGCCGCCAGACTGCGCAGGGGCTCCGTTCCCTCCCCAGTGCGGGTCTCCGCATCCGGGTCCAGGGGACACCGGAGGATCAGCCATACCCCGTCCTCCAGTCGAAGGGCAGCGCAGCCGCCGGTTTCCAGGGACGCGGCGGCGGCATACAGCGCCTCCTCCGCGCAGCCCGGGGCCAGCTGCTTCCCTGCCGCCCAGCGTTCGTCCTCCCCGTAGGCGGCGCAGAGGGCGTCGAAATCCGCCTCGTTCCGGCGGAGCTGACGGGCGAAGATCTCCGCCTGCTCCAGTCTGCCCCGGATCTCCGCCTCGGAATGGATCTCCGGATCCGCGCTGAGCCACAGGGCCCGGAGGCGCAGGACGCCGTTTGCCTCCCCCCAGGCCGCCGCCTCCCGGTCGGGCAGGCCGCTTCCCTCCGGCCCGTAACGCCGGAAATAGACCAGGGAGCTCAGACTTTCCGCCCGCAGCAGGCTCTCCGCCACGGCGGGGGTGACGAAGCTTTCCCCGCACAGGGCTTCCACCATTCCGGCCTCCGGCTCCGGCGCGGTGATCCCCTCCTCCATGGCCTGGAGGGTCACCGCCCGCCATTGGGCGGCCCGGAGCAGGGCCAGCTCCTTTACCTGCTCTACCAGGGCTTCGTCATAGAACAGATCCGCCTGGCCGGGGTCTTTTCCCAGATCCCGGGTCAGGGCTTCCCAGGCCTGATAACGGAATTCCTCCAGGGTAAGCCCCAGGCCTCCCAGCTGCGCCACCACCGCCCGCTCCGGCACGTAGTACGGCTTTTCCTCCCGGGTCTGGGGGGGCATGCGGCTGTTATCGGAAAGGGCCATGAGCCCCACGGCTGCCAGGCAGATCAGCGCCAGGGGCAGGATGCGCCGCAGCAGAAGCCGCTTCATTTCTTCGTCCCCCGGTATGCCCGGATGAACTTCACCGCCTGGGCGATCACGTCTCCGTTCTGGAGCTTCAGGCTCACGCAGGGGGTAGTCCCCGCCTCCACCTTCAGCCTTCCCCGGAACTCCGGCAGCTGATACAGGGCGGAGATCAGCTCCATATCGAAATTCTGCACCTTGAAGAGCATCCTGCCGGATTTCTGGGTGATTTCCAGGACCCCCGCCTCCGCAGCTTCGCCCCGCATGAGCGCCACCTGGATCAGGTTGTTCACGCTCCGGGGAGGATCTCCGAACCGGTCCACCAGTTCGTCCGTCATATCGTCCGCGTCCTCTTCGCTTCGGATCAGGGCGATGCGGCGATACAGATCCATGCGCTGCTCCGGGGATTCCACATAGGTCTCCGGGATCCCCGCATCCACGGAAAGGTCCGCGGAGCAGGAAGTCTTCACGGGTTTCTTCTCTCCCTTCTGCTCCAGGACTGCCTCCTCCAGAAGCTTCAGGTACATATCGTAGCCCACGCTCATCATGAAGCCGCTCTGCTCCGCCCCCAGGAGATTTCCGGCGCCCCGGATCTCCAGATCCCGCATGGCGATGCGAAAGCCGGAGTTGAACTCCGCATACTCCCGGATGGCGCTGAGGCGCTTATTGGCCACCTCCGTCAGGACCTTGCCCTTGCGGAAGGTGAGATAGGCAAAGGCGTGGCGGCTGGACCTTCCCACCCGGCCCCGGATCTGATGCAGCTGGGCCAGCCCCAGCTTATCCGCGTCCTCGATGATGAGGGTATTCACGTTGGGGATATCGATGCCCGTCTCGATGATGGTGGTACATACCAGCACCTGCACCTCCCCGGAGGATACCCGGTCCATAATGGCGTTCAGGGCCGCCTCGTCCATCTGCCCGTGAGCGACGGCTACGCTGATCCCCTCCACCAGCTCCCGGATGCGGGCGGCGCAGCGTTCGATGGTCTCCACCCGGTTATGGAGGTAGTACACCTGGCCGCCCCGGCTCACCTCCCGGCGGATGGCGTCCGCCAGGACGGACCAGTCATGCTCCAGCACATAGGTCTGCACCGGATGCCGTCCCGTAGGGGGCTCCTCCAGGGTGGACATGTCCCGGATGCCGGAGAGGGCCATGTTCAGGGTCCGGGGAATGGGCGTCGCGGAGAGGGTGAGCACGTCCACGTTCCGGCTCATTTCCTTCAGCCTTTCCTTATGGGAAACGCCGAAGCGCTGCTCCTCATCCACCACCAGAAGGCCAAGATCCCGGAAACGCACGTCCTTCTGTAGCAGCCGGTGGGTACCGATGACGATATCCGCGCTGCCCTCCGCCGTCAGGCGCAGCGCTTCTTTGATCTGACTGGCGGAGCGGAAACGGCTCAGCACCTCGATGCGCAGAGGCAGTCCCGCGAAACGGCGCATGGCGGTGACGTAGTGCTGCTGGGCCAGCACCGTGGTGGGTACCAGCACGGCGGCCTGCTTCCCGTCCATGACGCATTTCATGATGGCCCGGAAGGCCACCTCCGTCTTGCCGAAGCCCACGTCTCCGCACAGGAGCCGGTCCATGGGGGAGGGCTTCTCCATATCCGCCTTGATCTCCGCAATCGCCCGGAGCTGATCCCGGGTCTCGGTGTACTCGAAGCGGTCCTCGAATTCCGTCTGCCAGACGGTATCCGGCCCGAAGGCGTAACCCGGACGCCGGCTCCGCTCCGCATAGAGCCGGATGAGCCCCTCCGCCAGGTCCTGCGCTGCCTTCTTCGCCCGGGTTTTGGCCCGGGCCCAGTCCGTTCCGCCCAGCTTGGAGAGCTTCGCGGGGGCATCCTCTCCCCCGGTTCCGATGTATTTGGACACCATGTCCAGCTGCGTGGCGGGCACATAGAGCACGTCCGTCCCCGCATAGGCGATCTTGATATAATCCTTATAGACCCCGTCCGTCTGGAGACGCTCGATCCCCAGGAAGCGGCCGATGCCGTGCGTCTCGTGCACCACCAGGTCCCCCCGGCTCAGGTCCGTATAGCTCTGGAGCTTCTGCCGGTTTGAGCTGCCCTTGCGCCTGGGGGCGCTCTGACGGTACTGCTGGGTGAACTGCCCCTCCGTCATCACCGCCAGACGGATGGCGGGGTATTCCGCCCCGGCGGAGAGGGAGCCCACGGCAATGCGGCATTCCCCGGGTTTGCCCAGGTCCGCCAGGCCTTCGTCCACGGCGGCGCGGATCTGCCGGTCCGCCAGATAGTCCCGCAGGATCTCCGCCTTCCGCCGGTCGCTGCAGAGCACCGCCACCCGATACCTGTCCCCCAGGTAATGGCGGATATCCTCCGCCGCGGTGGACAGACTGCCGCCATAGCTGGGCAGCTGCTTGGCGGTGAGATCCAGCAGTCCCCGGGGGGCCAGCGGATAGCTGCTGCCCCGGAAGCTGTCCAGATAGGCCAGGGGATAATCCCGCAGGCCGTCGCAGACCTCCTCCCAGGGACGGCAGAATTCCGCCAGACTGCCCTCCAGCTGGCCGCCCTCCAGCAGCGTTTCCGTATCCTGTCCCAGCTGCCAGGTCCAGTTCTTTCCCCGTTCCCCGCAGGCGGAGGGCTCCGCCATCACCACCACCGCGTCCGCCGGCAGATAGTCCATGCCGCAGGTCAGCCGGGAAAAGCTCAGCGCCATGTATTTATCCGCGGAATTCAGGGGCAGCCTCTGCCGCAGCCGTTCCAGATCCTCCTCCATCACCCGGATCAGATCCCGGGACGGGTTCTTCCGCCGGCGGACCCGCTTCAGCAGTTCCTCCAGCCGGTCCGCCAGACCCGTCTCTCCCCCCTCCGCCAGGGCGGGCAGGGCTTCGGCGGCGGGGAGAAGCACGGTCTCCCGCAGGTTTTCCGTCCTCCGCTGGGTTTCCGGGTCGAAATAACCCATGGAATCCAGCTCATCCCCGAAGAATTCGCAGCGCACGGGCAGGGACGAGGCGGGGCTGAAAAAATCCACGATGCCTCCCCGGCGGGCGAACTGCCCCGGGCCCTCCACCGCGTCATACCGCTGGTATCCGCACAGGAGCAGGGCCTCCGTCAGTTTTTCCGGTCCCGTCTCCTCCCCCTGGCGCACCTCCGCGCAGGCGGAGTCCAGCCGCTCGGGGGGCAGGGTACGCTGCATGAGACCGTCCGGGGTGGTCACCACCACCCCCGCCCGCTCCCGCAGCAGGGCCAGCATGGTGCGGAGCCGGGCCTGTTCCCCCTCCCGGGAGACGCTGTCCGCCGGGAAAAAGGTGAATTCCCGTCCGTACAGGGTCCAGACCTCCTCCTGACACAGGGTTTCCAGATCTCCCCGCATCCGCTCCGCCTCCAGCTCATCCGGGCAGATGAGCACGAGGGGACGGCCGCTTTCCCTTCGGAGCGCGGCGGCGACGTGGCTTTTATGAATGGAACTGAGACCGCTGTATACGGCGGGACAGCCGCCGTACTCCACCCGCTGCATCAGTTCCTGGAATCCCTTCTCCCCGGTCAGGGCATGGGTCAGACCAAACATAACGACTCCTTCCGGGCAACGCCATACGGGCACGGCGTAATTCCCCGGGGGTATACGCCGCGCCTGCAGATCCGATTTGAATGTGAATTATACACCATTCATCTTGCGACTTCAAGCGGGATGTGCTATCTTGTGCCTATGAATTATGCAGTCTTATGCGAGGATATCCTCAGGAAAGAAAAGGAAGCGGGCAGGAAGCCCCGGATCCTGCTCCAGGCCTGCTGCGCGCCCTGCTCCAGCGTGGTGCTGGAACGGCTGAGCGAAGTCTGCAGCCTCACCCTGTACTACTATAACCCCAATACCATGCCCCGTGCGGAATACGACCGGCGGCTGGGAGAATTCGAGAAGCTCCGGCGCTACCCCTTCACCCTGATCGAAGGCGCCTGGGACAACGCCCTGTTCCGGGAGAAGGTCCGGGGTCTGGAGAATGAACCGGAGGGAGGCACCCGCTGCGCCGTCTGCATCCGGCTCCGGCTGGAGGAGACCGGCCGCCTGGCCGCTGAGGGGGGCTACGACTATTTCGGCACCACCCTCACCGTTGGCCCCCGAAAGGATCCGGTGCTGGTGAACGGCGTCGGAGAGGCCGTTTCCAAAGCCTGCGGCGTGCCCTGGTTCTTCGCGGATTTCAAGAAGAAGGACGGCTTCCGCCGCTCCGTGGCCCTGTGCGCGGAGCTGGGGATCTACCGTCAGGATTACTGCGGCTGCCGCCTGGGGGCGGAGCCGGAGAGGGAAGGAAACGAAACATGCTGAAGGAAGCGAAAAGCATCGTCTTCAAGGTGGGCACCTCCACCCTCACCCACCGCAGCGGCAAGCTGAACCTGCGGCGGCTGGAGGAGCTGGTGCAGGTGCTGGCGGACCTCATGAACGAGGGGATCCAGGTGGCC
>CAMVBX010000007.1 GCA_947165825.1 uncultured Clostridia bacterium | reverse complement strand
CTGCACCAGTCAGTGATCGGTTTAGAGACCAAAGCGGCGCTCGATAAATACGGCATCAAGCCCGATATGATCATCGGCTGCGCCGGCGGCGGTTCCAACCTGGGCGGTCTGATCGCCCCCTTCATGGGCGAAAAGCTTCGGGGCGAGGCGGATTACCGCATCATTGCCGTGGAGCCCGCCTCCTGCCCCAGCTTCACCCGGGGCGTATACGCATACGATTTCTGCGATACCGGCAAGGTCTGCCCCCTGGCGAAGATGTACACCCTGGGCAGCGGTTTTATCCCCGCGCCCAACCATGCCGGCGGCCTGCGGTACCACGGCATGAGCTCCACCCTATCGCAGCTGTATGCCGACGGTTATATGGAGGCCACTTCTGTCGTCCAGACGGAGGTCTTCAAAGCGGCAGAGGAATTTGCCCGGGTGGAGGGTATCCTTCCCGCGCCGGAGAGCGCCCATGCCATCAAGGTAGCCATGGACGAGGCTCTGAAATGCAAGGAGACCGGCGAGGAGAAGACCATCGTCTTCGGTCTCACCGGCACCGGCTATTTCGACCTGGTGGCGTACCAGAAGTTCAACGACGGCCAGATGGACGACTACATCCCCACGGATGAGGAGCTGCAGGCCAGCTTCGCCACCCTGCCGAAGATCTGAGATCCGTTGCTTTTCGGACCCGGTACAGGTAAACGCCTGCACCGGGTCCCATCTTTTCCGCCGGATATATGAGGGAGGTACAAATTGACCTATCTTGAGGAATATTATGAAAACTATAACGAGGAAGGGCGGCTCCTCTCCAGACACGGGCAGGTGGAATACCTGACCACCATGCGTTATATCTCCGAATGTCTGTCCGGTATACCGCATCCGAACCTTCTGGAGATAGGCGCCGGCACCGGACGCTACAGCGTCACCCTGGCGAAACAGGGCTATCCGGTAACGGCTGTGGAGCTGATTCCCCATAACCTGGAGCTCCTGAAAGCGAAGCTGGACGGGACGGAGCCCTTGACGGCGATTCAAGGCGATGCGCTGGATCTGTCCCCTCTTCCGGATGCCGCATATGACCTTACCCTGCTGCTTGGCCCCATGTATCATCTCTATCAGCGGGAGGACAAGCTGCGGGCCCTTTCCGAAGCCGTACGGGTGACAAAGCCGGGCGGATATATCCTGATCGCTTATTGTATGAACGAAGCGACTGTCATCCAATATGTCTTCGGCAAGAATCACCTGCGAGACGTGATGAATCTCGGGCTTCTCACTCCGGACTGGCACTGCGTCAGCGAACCGAAGGAGATATTCGAGCTGATCCGCACGGAGGAAATCGCCGCGTTGGATGCGGAATTCCCCGTCCAGCGGATCAAGCTGATTGCAGCGGATGGGGCGAGCAACTACATGCGGGAATGCATCGATGCCATGGATGACGAAACCTTCGCAAGCTGGCTGGCCTATCATTTCGCCACCTGTGAGCGGCAGGATCTGATCGGGGCTTCCCATCACACCCTGGATATTCTGCGAAAAATATAAAAATACGCCGGAAGCGATGGAACGCTTCCGGCGTATGATAAGCGGAGGGTTATTCTTTGTCCTTCCCGCAGCAGCAATCCTCGTCGCTGCCGTCATTTCCTTTGCAGCAACACTCGTCTTCGCCGTCGTCCTCGTCGAACTCGAACTCCAGCTTCTCGCCGCACTTCGGGCACTTGAAGGAATCGTAATTCAGGATCTCCTCGTCCAGGGAGATCTCGGCGCCGCACTTGGGGCAGGTAACTTCATAGAAAACAGGCTCATCGTCCTCGTCCTCATCGCAGCAGGAGCAGCAGCAGGAGTCGTCATCGTCGTCCTCGTCGTCCTCGTCGTCCTCGTCCTCATCGTCCGCTTCCTCCAGGAAGTCTTCCACGTCCGCCAGGTCATCGGAGATCTGATCGATTTCTTCGGCCAGGTCCATGGCATTCTCATTGAGATCGGCGATCTCCTGAGCCATATCCCCCAGCAGGTCCACGATGGATTTCAGGAGCTTGCCCTCGTTCTTGCTCTCATCCAGCTTCATGCCTTCGCAAAGCCCCTTGAGATAAGCGGCTTTTTCGGTGATGTTCATTTCCATTGTTTATTCCTTTCCGCCGAAGCGCACTCCGGCTATGGCTGTGCTCAGCCCTTCGCCCGCTCCAGATACTCTCCGGTACGGGTGTCAATCTTGATGCGGTCCCCGGGGTTGATGAACAGAGGTACCTTCACCTCAGCGCCGGTCTCCACGATGGCAGGCTTGGTCACGTTGGTGGCTGTATCGCCCTTGAAACCGGGATCGGTTTCCGTCACTTCAAGCTCCACGAAGTTGGGAGGCTCGATACCGAAAATGCTGCCCTTATAGGACATGATCTTGCAGACCATATTCTCCTTGACGAACTTAAACCCGTCAGGCAGCATGCCCTCATCGATCGGGACCATGTCAAAGGTCTCGGGGTCCATGAAGTAGTACAGGTTTCCGTCATTGTAGCTATACTCCATGTCCTTCCGATCCACATAGGCGTTTTCAAACCGCGCCGTAGGGTTGAAGGAGGTCTCAACGACCGCGCCGGTGATGACATTTTTCATCTTCGTGCGAACAAAGGCTGCCCCCTTGCCGGGCTTTACATGCTGGAACTCCACCACCTGCATTACTTGTCCGTCCATTTCAAAGGTCACGCCGTTTCTGAATTCACCAGCAGAGATCATAAACTAAGAGTCTCCTCTCCATGTAATTAGATTCATATCTGAGTTATTTTATACCGGAATACAGAAATTTGCAAGATAAAATCCCGGTCCCGCGCATAATATTTTACAGAATCAGCAGTTCCTTCGGCGCAAGGGTGATATCCTCGCAGCCGTCTTCCTTCAGGATGATCACATCCTCGATCCGTACGCCGAAACGTCCCTCCAGGTAGATCCCCGGTTCTGCGGAGATCACCGCATTCACCGGCATGGGATCCTTGCCGGACGGTCCGGCGGTGGGGGCTTCATGTACGTCCAGCCCTACGCCATGGCCAAACCCGTGGCCGAAGCAGTCCCCATACCCCGCATCCGCAATGACCTTGCGTGCGATCCCGTCCACCTCGGCGCCGGTCATTCCGGCTTTGGCTCCCCGGATCGCGGTCGTCTGGGCCAGCAGGACAGTCTCATAGACCTTACGCATTTCCTCCGTAGCGCTTCCAACGGCAACGGTGCGGGTCATATCGGAGCAATAACCGCCCAGACGGCAGCCGAAATCCATGGTCAGGAAATCCCCGGACCGGATCACCACGTCGCCGGGTACGCCATGGGGCATGCTGCTCTTGACCCCTGTGACCACAATGGGTTCGAAGGAGACGCCGTCCGCCCCCTCCCGCAGCATCCGGTAGATGAGTTCTGCGGCAACCTGACGCTCCGTCATGCCCGGTTTGATCAGCTCCAAAACCTGAACCAGAGCTTTTTCCGCGATCCGCTGGGCACGGATCAGATAATCCAGTTCCTCCGGATCCTTTACGGTACGCAGATCGGTGAAAAGCTGCTGAGCCGGCTTCAGTTCTCCGTGGAGCTTCTGCTCCCAGCTCCGATATTCCCCCAGGCTCATGGCGCCCTCTTCGATGCCAAGGGTTCGGATCCCCAAGCGGTCGATTTCCGCGTTCAGCTTCGCATCATAGGCCCGCTGCATATCGACCATATCCACAGCTGCACCCTTTATGCTCTTCTTCGCCGCCTCGATATACCGGGAGTCAATGAAGAAAAAGGCTTCCTTCCGGGTTACCAGAGCCATACCGGCGGAGGAGGGAAAATCCGTGGCGTATTTCCGATTGGATGGACTGGTGACCAGCATGGCATCCAGGCCGTATTCTTCCAGCTTATTCTGTATCGCTGCAAAATGGTTCATGATTCCTACTTCCTTCTTTCTGGATTCTTGATTTCACTATATCACCCTGCAGAGCGTTTGTCCAGAAGGCAGTCGCTCTCCGTTCCTCCAGGAGGTGTTTATGTCCTTTTCCTTTATCCTCGCTTCCAGTGAAGGGCAATTCCCCCATCTGTCCTGCGGTTGGAAGCATTTCGCCACGTTGGCCTACAGCATGGACCGCCCCTTTCCCGCCCCGCGCGCCGCTCTCCGGGGCGGCTGCATGATTCTGGGCGGACAGATCCGTTCGGCAAGAGCAGCGGAAACCGCCAACGAGTGCCGAAGGCGGGGGATCGATACGGTGGTCTGCGGTTTCTCTCCCTGCCCCGGCCTGGAGCTCCTGCGTTTTTGCGATGTGCTTCGTCGTCGGGGCCTTCGCTGCGTGGTTGCCGAGCAGCTCTGGCAGGAGGGCTGCGGAGCGGCTGTTCTCCTGTCCACCGCAATTTCAGGCGGTACGCTGCAGCAGCGTTTGGAGGAGGCCGCAGCCCGCTGCGGTGAAGTCTACCTGGATCTGGAGCGCACCAGGCAGGTCTTTTCCCTTCCTTGTCCGGACGGAACCGGAAAACCCATTGACCGGGAAGAACTGGCGCACCTGTCCAGGGAGGCGGAATCCTGCTTTTTCTCCCCGGATCTGCAGTGCAAAGTGCTTGTCGTCCGCAGAGAGGCCTCCCTGCGCTTCGTCCTGTACGACGATGCCGAGACGCTTCTGCGCAAAACCCGCTTGGCCCAACAGCTGGGAATCTCCAGGGGATTCCTGCTTGTCCCCCAGGAATGGAGCCCGGAGGAGGTGGAAACCCTGGCCACGGCAGAGAAAAACCCGGCTATCCTCGGATAGCCGGGTTTTGTGCACATCAATAATATCTCTTATTCTTATTCTTGCGCGCGGCCTCGGATTTCTTGCGGCGCTTGACGCTGGGGCTCTGGTAGTACTCCTTCTTCCTCAGGTCAGCCAGCACGCCAGCCTTGGCGCAGCTTCTCTTAAATCTCTTGAGGGCACTGTCCAGCGACTCGTTTTCCTTGACTCTGACTTCCGACATTCTTATCCCTCCCTCCGATGGGCCATTAGCTTGTGTATTATAGTCCCATTCTTATGCCTTGTCAAGGGTTTTCGGCTTCAGGATGAGATTAACCAGCTTATTTTTCACTGCGATGGTCCGGACCAGTTCCATACCTTCCATCATCCGGGCGATCTTTTCCTCAGCCAGCGCAGCCCGGATCATGGTCTCCTCATCCGCGTCCGCAGGAACGGTGACGGTGGCCCGAAGCTTGCCTCCGACCTGTACGGCAATGGTCTTCTCCGCCTCAGTCATGCGGCTCTCGTCCCATTCCGGCCAGGGCTGCCGGCAGCAAAGATCTTCCCCGCCCATATGCTCCCAAAGCTCCTCCGCGATATGCGGTGTGAACGGGCTCATGAGCTTCAGCAGCGCCATGTAGTCCGCCCGGTTCAGCCCCTTCTCGTAGAACTCGTTCACCAGGGACATCATGGCCGCTATGGCGGTATTGAACTTCATGGCTTCGATATCTTCGGAAACCTTGCGGATTGTGCGGTGGATGGAGGCTTCATTCTCCCGGGAATAGCTGTCCCCCGGCTTGACCTTCTGCTCCAGGTTCCATACCCGGTCCAGGAAACGCTTGCTCCCTTTCACCGCAGTATCCTGCCAGGGCGCCGCTTTTTCAAAGTCTCCGATAAACATGATATACAGACGCAGGGTATCCGCGCCGTACAAATTGACGATATCGTTGGGATTGATCACGTTGCCCAGGGATTTGGACATCTTCACGATGGGGTGATCCGCCATCTCCCCGTACTGCTGCACAAGATGCTTCCGTGCCCCTTCCTCTCCGCCGTACTCCGCCTTCAGCCGAGCCTGCTCCGCCGGATCCAGATTATCGAAGTTCCGGGGATTCAGCCCCAGGATCATCCCATGGCTTGTACGCTTTGCATAGGGTTCCTTGGTGGGCACCACGCCGATATCATAGAGGAACTTGTGCCAGAAGCGGGAATACAGCAGATGCAGCGTGGTATGCTCCATACCGCCGTTATACCAATCCACCCTGTCCCAATACCGGAGGGCATCCTTCCCAGCCAGCGCTTCGTCATTATGGGGATCCATATACCGCAGGAAATACCAGCTGGATCCGGCCCACTGCGGCATGGTATCCGTCTCATGCTCCGCAGGACCGCCGCACTTCGGGCAGGTGCATTTCACCCAGTCCGTCATATGGGCCAGAGGGCTTTCCCCGTTATCCGTCGGTTCGTAGCTCTTGACATCCGGAAGCAGCAGCGGGAGGTCCTTTTCCTCCATGGGCACCCAACCGCATTTCGGGCATTTGATGATGGGAATAGGCTCGCCCCAGTACCGCTGGCGGGAAAAGACCCAGTCCCGCAATTTGAAATTGACCTTTTCCTTCCCGATCCCCTTCTCGGTAAGCCAGCGGATCATGGTGGGAATCGCGTCCTTCACACTGAGACCGTTCAGGAAACCGGAATTCACCATCCGGGCATTTTCATCCTTGTCCACAAAGGCTTCCCGGGTTACGTCGCCTCCCTGAACCACTTCCACAATGGGCAGATCGAAAGAACGGGCAAACTCCCAGTCCCTCTGGTCATGACCGGGTACGGCCATAATGGCGCCGGTGCCATAGGTGGAAAGGACATAATCGGAGATGAAAATGGGAATCTCCACACCGGTGGTGGGATTCACGGCGTTGACGCCTTCCAGCACCACGCCGGTTTTTTCCTTCGCCATTTCCGTACGCTCAAAATCCGATTTCCGGGCAGCCTCCGCCTGATAGGCGCGGACAGCCTCCGCATTCCGCAGCTTGCCTTCCCCCAGCCATTTGTTCACCAGGGCATGCTCCGGGCTCATGACCATATAGGTCGCGCCGAACATAGTGTCCGGGCGGGTGGTAAAAATCAGGAGATCGTCTCCGGCAGTGGTCTTGAAGGTGACCTCTGCGCCGGTGCTGCGCCCGATCCAGTTCCGCTGCTGAATCTTGACCCGTTCAATATAGTCCAGATCGTCCAGATCATCCAGCAGGCGCTGGGCGTATTTCGTGATTCCCAGCATCCACTGGCTCTTTTCCTTCCGGACCACAGGGGAACCGCAGCGTTCGCATACGCCGTTGACCACTTCCTCGTTGGCCAGGACGCATTTGCAGGAGGTACACCAGTTCACCGGCATACTGGCTTTATAGGCCAGTCCTTTTTTGAACATCTGCAGGAAGATCCACTGTGTCCACTTGTAGTACTTGGGATCCGTCGTGTCCACCACCCGATCCCAGTCAAAGGAGAAACCCAGCATCTTCAGCTGCGACGTGAAGCGTTCGATGTTCTTCCGGGTCACATCCTTCGGATGGACGTGGTTCTTGATGGCATAGTTCTCCGTGGGCAGGCCGAAGGCGTCATATCCAATGGGAAACAGGACGTTGTAGCCCTGCATCCGCCGCTTCCGGCTGATGATATCCATGGCGGTGTACGGCCGGGGATGCCCCACATGGAGTCCGTCCCCGGAGGGATAGGGAAACTCGATCAGGCCATAGAATTTCGGCTTGCTGCTGTCATTGGAGGCTGCGTTGGTCCGCTTTTCTTCCCATATACGCTGCCATTTCTTTTCGATGTCATGAAACTCGTACTTCATCTTCCGTCCAGCTTTCCTCAGTTATTCTGTGACCATAGAGGAGATATCCACCTTTTCCGCATCGCTCCACGGCCGTTCCAGGTCGTAGAACTTACGGGTTTCCTCCAGAAACAGGTGGACGACAACGCAGCCGAAATCCAGGAGCACCCAGCCGCCATCCCGATACCCCTCGTTATGGAGGGGCGGTTCACCCAACTCGCTGAGAACCTTACCGGTCTCATCCGAGAGCGTTTTGATCTGCGTGGTGGATCCTGCCGTGCAAATCACGAAGTAATTCGCCAGGATCGTGATTTTTTCTGTCTTCAGTACGGTGATGTCTCTCGCCTTTTTGCTGTCCAACGCGCGGACAATCGCTTCCATAACCTCCTGGGGGGTAAGCATATATCCAATCCTCCATTTCTATCCCGCAGCTCTGTGCAGGGTTCAGGCTTCCGTATCGGTATTCTCTTCCCCTCCGCCGGCTTCGGATCCCGGTTCCTGTGCGGGTTCCGGTTCAGGCTCAGGCTCAGGCTCGGGCTCGGGTTCGGGTTCGGGTTCGGGTTCCGGCTCAGGCTCGGGTTCCGGCTCGGGTTCAGTTTCCGCCGGCGGATCGGTCTCCGTCCCGGTTGACGGTTCCTGCCCCGGTTCTTCAGACGGCTCAAGCTCCGGTTCCGGCGTTGTTTCGGGTTCCGGCTCCGGGGCAGGCTCCGGTGACGGGGTAGTTTCCGGCTCAGGCGCAGGGGTGTTCTGGACCGGAGCGGGGGTGCTTGGTGCAGGGGTGCTCTCCTGGCTGCCCATGCCATGCTGCCGTTTGTATTCTTCCCACTCAGCCAGACTCTTCATATAATCGTCCATGGACAGGAAGGAGCTCTCTCCTCCCTTGATCTCCCCGCTGGTGGCATAGAGCTTTCCGTCAGCATCCCGGGAGATGATATCCACGTCCTCCTGGGTCAGAGGCATATTATAGACATTGAAATGCTCGTTCAGCATTTCCATCCACTCATCCACCAGGATCGTGCCATAGGCAAAGCCCCGGATGCTGTCGTTGTAATTCGAGGGCATTGTGTAAAAATGGATGTTTTCTGTTCCCATATTCAGGAACTGCTGTCCGAACCACAAAAGGTTGCCGTTCGTGAGATTCGTTTTGACGTTGGACTCGAAAATTTTGATATACTCGCCGAGATTGGCGGTCAGATTGGAGAGACTCAGGCACTTTTTCGCCACAGCGGTGAGGAAATTCTGCTGATTCTCGATCCGGGCAATATCTCCGTAATTGGTCCCGTCATTGTTCTGCCGCCATCGAACCAACCGCACGGCGTTATACCCGTCCAAATGCTGCATACCGGTGTTGAAATGGATGTGCAGATCCTGGGTGGGATCATCGTAATTCATATAATAGATGTTGTTGAAATCCACGCCGCCGATGGTATCCACCAGCTGGACAAACCCGTTGAGGCTCACCATGATGAAGCCGTCCATCGGTGCGCCGATGATGTCCCCCGCAGCATCCATGACGCCTTCCACGCCGGCTCTGGCATAGATACCGCTGATTTTTTTCAGTTCGTTGTTTTTCGGATTGGATTCCACGTTGGCGCAGGTATCCCGGGGGATGCTGAGGATATTGATCTCCCCCGCTTCCGCATCGAAACGGCAGATCATGATCGTATCCGTGTTCCCGTTGCCCTGGTCACGCCCCAGCAGCAGGATGTTGTACACGTTTTCCAGCCGTTCCCGGATTTCCGGTTCCGGTTCGTCCGTAGGCTCCGGCGTTTCCTCCGGGGCTCCGCTGGGCATACTGGTGGGCACTCCGGTCGCAGAGGGCGCTTCGGTCTTCACCGGAGGTGAAGGCTGCACGATCTGCGGGGGCTTGACTATGGATTTGTACGCAATATAGCCGCCGGCCAGAATGGCTGCGATCACCCCAAGGATGATCCATATCCGGACCCGTTTCTTGTGCTGATACCGGCGGATCATCTCATCGATCTCCGCCTGTTCTTCCGGTGTACGGACAGTCTCCTCAGAAGCTTCCGCCTCCGGGGCGTTTTCTGTCTCAACCGCTGCCTCTTCCGCTGCCGGTTCTTCAGGCTCAGCAGCTGCCGCCGGGGTAAGCGTTTCCTCTTCGGACGCTGCTGCCGCCGCGTCCCTTCCGCGGAGATGCTTTCCGCCGAATCCGCCAAATATCTTCATTTTTTCCGTTCCTTTTCCTTGAGATCGTCCAGGGCCTCCAGAGAGGCTGGATGGGGGGTTCCATTCCGCTCCGTCACATGCTCCAGGCTCTTTTGCATAGCCAGCCGCAGAGCGGAATCCAGATCCTCGTATGCCCGCTTACGGACCTTCTCCACCCCCGACATGGTCCGGGTAGGTTCAATATAATCCGCAAGCCAGATGATCTTTTCCAGCAGCGTCATTCCCCGCTTCCCGGTGGTGTGCCACATAATGGCATCCCGAACCGCCGTGGAAACGCCAAACATCCCCCATGCCATCGCAGCGCCGGAAAACGCGTGGAGCACCTTCGGATAACGGGCGGCAAATTCCTCCGGAGGCAAAGCCGTGCCGTCCGCCCCTTCCAGGTCCGTATCCGCACCGATTCCCGGGATTATACCATAAGCCGCGCACAAACGCAACTGTTCCTCGGCGGGCATCTTTTTGGCCGCATCGTGCAGGATCGCCGCTCTTTCCGCCTCAATCGAATCCGCTCCCCACCGTAGGGCAAGGCGCTTTGCCTCCTCCCTACACCCCTGAACATGAGGGATGCGCTTCTTCTCCAGCAGCGGTACGGTCAGGCGCCACAGCGCTTCCGGCTCAGGGCGTACACCATACAAACGGTTGCGCAGGATATATGCGTAAATCTCATCTCCCACCATTTCGCTGCCGCCGCCCCGCTTCAGCGCTTCCCGGACATCCGTGCTGGATACGTCCATAGGCTCCAACCGGATCAGTTCTACCCGGGCGCCCCAGCGCATACGCAGGACTGCCGCCTTTTCCTCCAGGTCGGGAACCTCCCCTGCTCTGCGGGGATAGGCCGCGATATGCAGGTTTTTCAGAAGCCAATCCGCCCGATACCAGCGGTCCAGGGTCAGGAACATATCCGTTCCGCACAGGAGCCAGAGCTCCCCCTCCGGATCCTTCTCCAGCAGTTCCCGGGCGGTCAGGACACTGTAACTGGGTCCTTTCCGCCGCACCTCCAGATCCAGAACTTCGGCGTTGGGGATCCCGGCAGCTGCCAGTCGGGTCATGGTCAGACGCTGCTCTGCGGTGGCCGTATCCTCCGGCAGATCCTTATGCGGCGGCTCTCCGGTGGGGATCAGATACAGCTCATCCAGTCCAAGCTGCTCTGCCGCTGCCCGGGCAGCATGGATATGCCCCATGTGCGGGGGATTGAAGGTTCCCCCCAGAAATCCCCGTTTCATGCCTTGGGAAGGGTGAACTTCGGCTCCTTCGGATCGGGGCGATAAAGGACGAAACGGCTGCCGATCGCCTGGATCCCCTCTGCGCCGGTGGCTTCCGCCAGCTGCTCGCAGGCCTCCCGCGCAGTGAGCGGGGAAGCCTCCAGGACCCGTCCCTTGATCAGCTCCCTTGCAGCGAGCGCTTCTTCCGTCTGCCGGATCACCGCTTCCGTGATCCCGCCCTTACCTACGTACAGGATGGTTTCCAGCCCATTGGCCTGAGCCCGAAGATATGCTCTCTGTTTTCCCGTCATTCTTCAAAACACTCCATCAGTTTCTTCTGCATCTCCGCCAGGGCGATGGCCCGATGGGAGATTCGGTTTTTTTCCTCGATGCTGATCTCCGCCATATGGCGTCCGTCCGGAAGGCGGAAGATGGGATCATAACCGAAACCGCCCGTTCCCCGGGGACTCTCGGCAATCTCTCCGTGACACTCTCCCCGGGCGGTGAGCACCCGGCCGTCCGGGAACACTGCCGCTATTACTGAGACGTATTTCGCGGCCCGTTGTTCCATTCCTTCCATATTCTTCAACAGAAGCTTCCAGCGATACTCGTCGCTCAGCGCATGGCTTCCGCCATATCTTGCGGAATATACGCCCGGCGCCCCGTCCAGCGCGTCCACCATCAGGCCGGAATCATCCGCGATGGCAGGCAGACCGCTGGCCTCAGCTACCGCTTTGGCTTTGATGATCGCGTTTTCTTCAAATGTAGTACCCGTTTCCTCCGGATCCAGATCAACGCCGGCCTGGGCCTGGGACAGGACCTGAACGCCCTGCTCCCCCAGGATCGTCTGCATTTCCGCCAGCTTTTTCGCATTTTTACTGGCCAGTACAAAGGTCAAGGGTTTCATGAAAGCATCGCCTCCACAAAAGCATCGGGATCAAAGACCAGCAGATCGTCCACCTGCTCCCCAACACCGATGAACTTCACCGGAATACCCAATTCCCGGTTTACTGCAAACGCAATGCCGCCCTTTGCGGTCCCGTCCAGCTTGGTCAGGACCAGTCCGGTGACCCCTGCAGACTGGCTGAACTGTCTGGCCTGGATCAATCCGTTCTGTCCCGTCCCTGCGTCCAGGACCAGCAGAGTCTCCCGGCTGCAGCCGGGAAGCTCCCGATCAATGATCCGGCTGATCTTGCTCAGCTCGTTCATCAGATTGGCCTTGTTATGCAGCCTTCCCGCAGTATCACAAATGAGCACATCCGTGCCTCTGGCTTTGGCCGCGGCAATTCCGTCGAATACCACGGCTCCGGGATCGGATCCTTCCTCATGGCGCACCAGATCCGCGCCCGACCGCTGAGCCCAGATGCCCAGCTGCTCCGCAGCGGCAGCCCTGAAGGTATCACCGGCGCATAGCAGGACCTTCTTTCCCTCCCCTGTGAACCGGGCGGCCAGCTTGCCGATGGTGGTGGTTTTCCCTACGCCGTTCACCCCGATCACCAGGATCACGGAGGGCTTGGTTTCCAAACGGAGACCGGTATCTCCTGCCTCCTGCAGTTCGGCGGTGAGCGTCTCCTTCAAAGCGGCGCGGATCTCCTCGCCGCCGTGGAGCCCCTCGTGTTTCGCTCTTTCCCGGAGCTCGTCTACGGTGGATACAGCCAGTTCCGCTCCCATATCCGCCAGGATCAGAGACTCCTCCAGTTCGTCGAAGAATTCGTCGTTTGCCCCGGTAAAGCTGTCCAGAAGGCCGGTGAAGCTCTTTCTGGTCTTGCTCAATCCGCTGCGGATCTTATCCAGTAATCCCATGGTTTTATGCCTCCGTGTTTTTTACCGCTTCCTTCAGGTCCACCCGCAGGACCTGGGAAATGCCCTTCTGCATCGTCACTCCGTACAGCATGTCCGCTTCTTCCATGCTGCCCCGCCGGTGGGTGATGACCAGGAACTGCGTATTTCCCGCCATGCTGCGGGTATATCGGGCAAAACGAGCTACGTTTGCCTCGTCCAGCGCGGATTCGATCTCATCCAGCACGCAGAAAGGTGCCGGCCGCACCTTCAGCATGGCAAAATACAAAGCGATGGCCACAAAAGCCCGCTCACCGCCGGAAAGAAGGGTGAGGGTCCGCAGAGACTTGCCCGGCGGCTGAACCCGGATCTCGATGCCGCAGTTCAGAATGTCCGCCGGATCCTCCAGCACCAGTTCGCCCCGACCTCCGCCGAACAGCTCGGTAAAGGTCTGGCTGAAACTCTCCGCCACGGCTTTGAATTCGTCCGCAAAGATCCGTTTCATCTCGTCCGTAACGGTACGCAGGACCTCTTCCAGCTCACGCTTGGCTTTTTCCAGGTCCGTTTTCTGGGAATCCAGATAGGTATACCGCTCGTTCACCCGCTCGAAATCCGCAATGGAGGCGAGGTTGGGGGAACCGATGGCGCTCATCTCCCGGTGCAGCTGCCCTACGCGCTTCTGCGCTCTGGAGCTGTTTTCCAGTTTGGTACGCTGGCTCTGGGCCGCAGACCGGCTCAGGCCATAGCCGTCCCACAGCTTATCCAGAAGCTGCCGTTCCTCCATATCCGCGGCGGCCTTTCTCTGCCCCATCTCCGCGCAGTTCCGTTCCAGCTCGTTGATGCTCCGATTGCGCTCCTGGGCTTCCCGTTCAGCTTTGCCCCGATTCGCTTCGCAGCGCTGGCGTTCCTGCATGGCGGTTTCCAATGCCGGTCTGCGGCTGTCCGCTTCCGACTTTTGCTGCTCTGCCTCTGCCCGGAAAGCGGCGCTTCTTTTCTTCAGCTCATCGTTCTTCTGCGCATACACGCTGCGGCTGTCCGCCCGGTCCCTGTCCTCTGCGGAGTAGCCGCGCAGCAGCGCTTTCCATTCCTCGACGCCCTTCTCCAGGGCCTCCTTCTCCGTATCCAACGCGGCTTCCCGTTCCCGGAGCTTTCCGGCCGCCTCGCGCAATTCCCGAAGTCTTTCCTCGATGCTCGCCCGGTCCTGGCTCTGGGATTCTGCCTGCTGCCGGATCCGTTCCGCCGCAAGACGGTGTTCCTTCTGGCTGCGTCTGGCTTCCTCCGCCGCCTTTTCCAAACGGCTCGCCTCATCCCGGCTGCGGGTCACTCCGCTGTCCGCCGACTTCAGGCTGGCTTCCACCGCCTCCGTCAGAACAAGCCGCTGTTTTTGCTCTGCCTCCAGTTTCAGCACCTGATCCTGGATCTCCCGAAGCTGGATCCCGGCAGTCTCCGCCGCATATTCCGCGTTGGCCAGTTCTTTCTCATCCGTGCGGAGCGCAGATTCCGCCTTTTCCCTTTCCGCGGCAAGCTCCTTTACCCGTATCCGCAAACGCTGCAGTTCGTTTGCCCGGGACAGGATGCCCACGTTTCTCGCGGCGCTGCCGCCGGTCATAGAGCCGCCCGCGTTCACCAGCTGACCGTCCAGCGTGACGATGCGGAAGCGCGCGCTGTATCGCCTGGAGATTGCGATTGCCGCGTCCAGATCCTCCGCGACCACGGTCCTGCCCAGGAGATTCCGCAGGATCTCCCCATACGCCGCGTCACACTCCGCAAGCTGGGAGGCGATGCCCTCAAAACCGGGAATACGTTCCAGCTCCCGCTCCCGCAGTTCCGTTCCCCGGATGGCCGAAAGGGGCAGGAAGGTGGCGCGCCCCGCATCCTGCCGCTTCAGCAGGGTAATGGCAGCCTTTCCGTCTTCCTCCCGATCCACCACAATGCTTTGCAGCGAGCTGCCCAAGGCCGTCTCCAACGCCACGGTATACCGGTCTTCCGTATGGATCAAACCGGCTACGGTACCGTGGATCCCCCGCAGTATACCCCGGCTTTTCTCCCGCATCACGACTCTGACCGCCCGGGAAAAGCCCTCGTATTCCTTTTCCATGTCAGAAAGCAGGCTCACCCGGGAGCGGATGGTCTGATCGTCCATATTCAGTTTCTGCAGCCGTTCCTGTTGCTCCCGGATACGCTGCCGACGGGTATCCGCCAGCATCCGGCAGCCATTGAACTGGTTCTCCGCAGTTTTTGCGCTTTCCCGCTTTTCCTGCAGCTGTTCCTCCGTCCGCTTCAGGGCGGTCCGTTCCTCTTCCAGGCGCAGTTCCAGACGGTTCCGTTCCTCCTGCGATTCCTGCAGACCTGCCTTCAGCGCTTCGGCAGAGGCTTCGATCGTCTCCAGCCGGGCTGCTTCCGCGGCGGCTGCATTCTCTTCCTCCGCCGCTCTCGCCGCAAGGTCGCCCAGGTCCTTATCCGACCGATCCGCTTCCCTGCTGGTTTCGCTGCTGCTCCGGAAGAGCCGTTCCTTTTCCCCGGCCAGTTCGTCTTTTTCCGCCTCGATGGCGCGCAGCCGTTCCTGCCGTTCCTCCAGGCGGCCGGTCAGTTCCACGATCCGCTCCTGCTGCCGGGCGTTTTCCGCGTCCAGGCGCTGAATCGCCGCCTGGTTGCTCCGTTCCTCCGCATCCAGCAGATCGGCCTCATGACTGAGCTGGGATGCCTGGTTTTCCAGTTCTCCGATCTCCAGCCGCAGCTGCTCCGCTTTCTCGTCTGCTGCCCGTATCCCCTCCGTGCAATCCTCGGAGGTACGGTAGAGTTTTTCCAGTTCTTCCTTCTGGGTCTTCAGCTGCTCATCCGCAGATTCATATTCCTGAGTCAGGATACGGGTCTGGTCCGCCAGCCGGTCCAGCGCATCCATCCACAGGGAAATCTCCAATCCCCGGAGCTCATCCCTCAGCAGCAGGTATTTCTTCGCCGTTTCCGCCTGTTTCCGCAGCGGTTCCAGCTGCAGGTTCAATTCCCCCAGTTTATCCCCCAGACGGAGCATATCCTGCTCTGTCCGTTCCAGCTTGCGGAGCGTTTCCTCCCGCTGATACCGGTACTTGGAGATACCGGCCGCCTCTTCGAAAATTTCCCGCCGGTCTGTACTCTTGGCTGCAAGGACATCGTCGACCCGGCCCTGTCCCACGAGGGAATAGCCGTCCCGTCCCAGCCCCGTATCCATGAGCAGGGTGTTTACGTCCTTCAGCCGCACCAGCTTGCGGTTGATATAGTATTCGCTGTCTCCGCTGCGGTAGTACCTTCGGGTGATCATCACCTCATCCGCATCCCAGGGCAGACTGCGGTCCTCGTTTCCCAGAACCAGAGAAACCTGCGCAAACCCCGCCGGACCCCGCTGCGCGGTTCCGCCGAAGATCACGTCCTCCATCTTGCCGCCGCGCAGAGTCTTCGATCGCTGTTCTCCCAGGACCCAGGTGATCGCATCCGCGATATTTGACTTGCCGCTGCCGTTGGGTCCCACGATAGCGCAGTAACGCTCCTCGAAGGTCAGCCGCAGCTTATCCGGGAAGGACTTGAAGCCTTGTATCTCTAATGCTCGCAGATCCAATTTTACCCTCCCTTAGTGGCAATAATAGTGTTCATGAAAATATATTTTACTCTGATTTCCCTTTGATTGCAAGAGCTCCGGGGGACAAATCCCCCGACTCCGCAGCCCGCACCTGCCGCAGTTGAAACCGATCCCGCAGCCAGATCAGATTGGCCTTGCCCTTGCCGGTCATCTTGGATAATTCCCCGACGGGAACCAGAATCGTCACCTCATCCGGAAGCCGTTTCCGGGCGGAGAGCTGCCGCTCCGCTTCATCCCGGTACAATCGGGAATAAACCAGTTCGCCGAGAGCGGGATGGTAGGGTCCCGCCAGGAGCTTGTCTTCCAGCTCCCAGGAGGGATGAAGCCCCAGGCGGAGGATGGGGATCCCCCCCTCGCAAAAGATCCGTACGATCGGAGCGCAGGTGTTCACCGCGTCTTCCACGGACTGCGCCCTGTACGCGCCCCGCTCCAGCATCTTCGCGAGCCCCGTGCCCCGCAGCACCAGCGCAGGATAGATCCGGACACCGTCCGGCCGCAGTTCTGCAAGGCTCTTCGCCGTATACAGATCCGTCTCCGGATCGGATTCCGGCAGGCCGGTCATCATCTGCAGGATCACCCGGAATCCCTGCTCCCGCAGCAGGGCACAGGCCCGTACCGTATCCTCCGCCAGGTGGCCCCTGCCGGAGGCGGCCAGCACCCTGTCCGACATGGATTGGGCGCCCAGCTCCACCGTTCCGACTCCGAACGCCGCCAGCCGGTCCAGGCACTCCCGGTCGATGCAGTCCGGCCGGGTGGAGACCCGGATGGCGGTCAGGAACCCGGATCGCCGGAAGGGCTGAGCCGCCTCCAGAAGGCTATTCTGCAGATCGGAGGAAATCGCTGTGAAACTGCCTCCGTAAAACGCCAGCTCCGCCCAGGCCGTAACAGCCTGCGCGGAGCGCAATGCTTCCCGCACGTCATCCGGGCCGACAGGAAGGGTCTGCCCGGAAATGATCCGCTGATCGCAGAAGACACATTGATGCGGACAGCCAAGATGGGGGACGAAAACCGGGACGATCCGACGGCGTGGATTCACAGTTTTCCCTCCGCCCGCAGAGCATCCAGCGCATTTTTCGCCGCGGCCTGTTCCGCTTCCTTCTTACTGCGGCCGCTGCCCTCCCCGGCTGCTTTGCCGTCGTAAAGCACCTGAGCGGAAAAGACCTTGTTATGATCCGGCCCGCTCTCCCCGATCATCCGGTATATAGGCGCAGCCATGCCCAAATGCTGCACCGCCTCCTGAAGAACGGTTTTATAGTCATGACTTCCGCTTTTCGCGGCGGTTTTCAGTTTGGACAGGATAAACCGCTCCACCATGGCTCTGGCCGGCGCTTCCCCGCCGTCGATGTAAATGGCGGCCAGGGTTGCCTCAAAGGCGTCCGCGATGATGGAAGGCCGCTGCCTTCCTCCCCCCTGCACCTCGCCCCTGCCCAGCCGAAGATAAGCCCCCAGGCCAATGGACTCAGACGCCTCGGCCAGGCTGCTCTCGCAAACCAGCTCCGCCCGAAGCCGGGTCATATCCCCTTCGGGCATCTGCGGAAAACGAAGGTATAATGTCTCCGCCACCAGCCAGCCCAGGACGGAGTCCCCCAGGAATTCCAACCGTTCGTTGCTGCCCAGGTGGCCGCCGCCCCGCTCATTGGACCAGGAGCTGTGGGTCAGCGCATGTTCCAGCAGTTCCCGTCTGCGAAAATGGTACCCCAGCCTCTCTTCCAGTTCATTCATGAGCCTGCTCCGTCTCCATTGCGGGCAGCTCGGCCAGCTTATCCGCCAGATCCCTGCACAGGTCCGAGGACACCAGCTTCATCGCCTGGGCGATGGCGTTCTTTATCCCTTTTGCGTCACAGGAACCGTGGGCTTTGATCACCGGCTTGGTGATCCCCAGGAACACCGTTCCCCCGATCTCTCGATAATCCATCATTTTCTTGAAGCCCTTCAGGTCTTTTTTCACCAGAAGCGCTGCCAGCTTGGTGCGCAGGCTGCCCAGGAAAATCGACTTCAGCGCACCGGTCATATACAGGGCGGTGCCTTCCATGGTCTTCAGCAGAACGTTGCCGGAAAAACCGTCCGCCACCAGCACGTCGGCCGGACCTTCCAGCACATCCCGACCTTCCACATTGCCGATGAAATGCAGCTTTCCCGCTTCGTCCGCCTGTTCCAGCAGACGGTAGGTATCCTTCTGAAGGCTTGTCCCCTTCCCGGCTTCGGTGCCGATGTTGAGCAGTCCGACCCGGGGCTTTTCCAGTCCCAGATAGAGGCGGGCCAGCGCATCTCCCATAAAGGCGAACTGCATCAGATATTCCGGACTGCACTCCGCATTCGCCCCGCAGTCGATCAGCACGCAGCTGCCCTGCTTCGTCGGCAGGATCGGAGCCAGAGCTGCGCGCCGAACCCCACGGATGCGCTTCACGACCAGAGTTGCGCCGGAAAGAAGCGCGCCGGTGCTGCCGGCGGATACCGCTGCGTCTCCCTCCCCATCCCGCAGCATGCGGAGCATGACGGACATGGAGGAATCCTTTTTATCCCGCACCGCACGGGCAGGGTCGTCCTCCATGGTCACCACCTGTGTGCTGTTGGCAATCTCCAGTCCCTTGGGCAGATCCGTGCGGCCCATCGCCTGCACGCAGCGCAGGATATCCTCCGCGCGTCCCACCAGGCACACCTCTGCGCCAAGTTCCTCCACCGCCTGCACGGCACCCTTGACGATTTCCTGCGGGGCCTGATCTCCGCCCATGGCGTCCACGATGATTTTCATCTCTCTATCCTCTTTTCCCGAAGCCGAACAGCCGGTCATACCGACTGCAGCACCTGATCCAGCCGCTCAAGAGCCCGCTGGGACAGGATCGCATTCCGGTTCCGTTTTCCCTTCACTTTTCCCTCCAGGGGGGCGATGATCCCGTAATTCACGTTCATAGGCTGAAAGTCCCCCACGGTCCCATCGCTCACATAGGCGGCCAGGGCGCCGATGGCGGTCTCCCGGGTGAAGTCCAGCGGGTCCTGCCCCAGAAGCTCCCTCGCCGTCTGGAGGCCGCAGAGAAGCCCGGAGGCCGTGGATTCCACATACCCCTCGACCCCGGTGATCTGGCCTGCGAACCGGATCCGCGGTTCCTCCCGCAGACGGTACCGGTCATCCAGCAGCCGGGGGGAATCCAGATAAGTATTCCGGTGCATCACCCCATAGCGGACGAATTCCGCCTCCCGCAGGGCAGGAATCATGGAGAATACCCGCTTTTGCTCCCCGAAGGTCAGATGCGTCTGGAAACCCACCAGATTGTACAGGCTGCCCGCAAAATTATCCCGCCGAAGCTGCACCACCGCATAAGGCTCCCGTCCGGTTTTGGGGTCCACGATCCCCCGGGGCTTCAAGGGGCCGTAACGCAGGGTGTCCACGCCTCGCCGGGCCATCACTTCAACCGGCATACAACCCTCAAATACCATTTTATCTTCAAATCCGTGGACGTGAGCCTCCTCTGCCTCCGCGAGGGTCTGACGAAAGGCAAGATATTGTTCCTTGTCCATCGGGCAGTTAACATAATCCGCAGAACCTTTGTTGTACCGGGATGCGTAAAAGGCCTCATCCATATCCACGCTTTCCAGCGTTACTATGGGTGCGGCGGCATCGTAAAAATGCAGGTAAGTCCCCGAGCCCAGTCTGCGGCCGATGGCCTCGCTGAGCGCATCCGAGGTCAGAGGGCCGGTGGCCAGGATGACCACTCCCTCCGGAATCTCCGTCACCTCTCCCGGGACCACCCGGATCAGGGGATGACTGCGGATCGCCTGGGTAATGGTCCGGGCAAAGCTCTCCCGGTCAACCGCCAGGGCGCTCCCGGCCTCCACCCGGTTCTGATCCGCGCTGCGAAGGATCAGGGAATCCAGCCTCCGCAGTTCTTCTTTCAGCAGACCCACCGCGTTCGTGGGATCGGCGCTGCGCAGGGAGTTGGAGCAGACCAGCTCGGCAAAATCCGCGGAAACATGGGCGGGGGAGCGTTTCTCCGGCTTCATCTCCCGCAGGCAGACGGATATGCCCCGCTCGGCAAGCTGCCAGGCGGCTTCGCAGCCCGCCAGTCCTGCGCCCACCACCGTTACCTGCTCAGGCATTTTCGCTTTCCCCCGAGGTCGCCTTCCGGCTGCGGCCGCTTGAAGCGGGCTTCTTTCCCGCGGTCGTTCTGGCGCCGGGCTTCTTCGCGGCGGTCTTCCGGGCTGCCGGCTTCCTTCCCGCCGTCTTCTTTTCGGCGGCCTTATCCGGGGCGGTTTTTGCTCCCGCGCTGCTCCCGGAAGCCGCTTCGGCTGCAGTTCCTTCAGCGCCTGTATCCGCGCCGCCGTCTTCCGTCTTTTTGCGATGGTATCCCCGCTGATCCTCCGGTACGAAGGCGCTGCATTCGGGATTGATGCAGAAGGGCTTCCGGTATCCCCTGCCTGACCGCTTGAACAGGGTCTTGCCGCAGCTGGGGCAGTCGTCCTTCAGCGGCACGTCCCAGGTCATGAAGCCGCATTCCGTTCCCTGCTCACAGGCATAGTAGGTGTATCCGCGCTTGGAGCTGCGCTTCAGGATCCTGGCCCCGCATTTCGGGCAGCGGCCGGGCATTTCGATGACGATGGGCTTGGTGAATTTGCAGTCCGGATACCCCGGGCAGCCCAGGAAACGGCCGAAACGGCTGGTTTTCACCACCAGGTTCCGCCCGCAGTTGGGACAGATTTCCGAGGTGACCTCATCCGGGACCTTGATGCGGACCCCCTTGAGGTTGACCTCCGCTTCCTCCAGAGAATGGGCAAAATCCCCATAAAACTCCCGCAGGACCTGCTTCCAGGGTTTATTTCCCTTCTCCACTTCGTCCAGCGTGGCTTCCATGTGGGCGGTAAAGGCCAGGTCGACGATATCCCCGAACCGCTCCTCCATGAACCCGGTAACGGTTTCTCCCAGGGAGGTGGGCTTCAGGAATTTTCCTTCCTTGACCACATATTCCCTGTCCAGGATCGTGCTGACGGTGGGCGCATAGGTGCTGGGACGACCGATGCCCTTTTCCTCCATGGCGCGGCTAAGCGTATCCTCAGTATACCGTGCCGGAGGCTGGGTGAATTTCTGTTCTTCCTTCAGCTTCAGAAGATCCAGCGGATCTCCCGCATTGAGCAGCGGCAGCGGAGTGCTCTTTTCCTCTCCCTCGTCCGCCTGGGAGTCGTACACCTTGGTGAAGCCGGGGAACTTGAGCGAGGAGGTGCTGGCTTTGAAGACGTATCCCGCAGACACCGCGTCCACGGAAACCGCGTCATAGACCGCGTTGGCCATCTGACTGGCCATGAAGCGCCGCCAGATCAGCCGGTACAGCCGGAATTGATCCTCGGTCAGATCCTTCCGGATCCGCTCCGGCGTCAGTTCCACATCCGAGGGGCGAATGGCCTCGTGCGCATCCTGGGCTTCCTTGCTGGTTTTGAAATAGCGGGTCTTCGAGGGATAATACTCGCTGCCGTAATTCCGAATGATGTGGTCCTTCGCAGCGGCGATGGCCTCTGCGGAGATGCGGAGAGAGTCGGTACGCATATAGGTGATGAGGCCGATGCTGCCCTCCCCTGTGACGTTGACGCCCTCATACAGCTGCTGCGCGATGGACATGGTCCGCTTCGGCGTCATGTTCAGACGGCGGGAAGCCTCCTGCTGAAGCGTGGAGGTGATGAAGGGGGCTGCGGGGGAACGGCTTTTATCCTGCCGCTTCACGTTTCCCACGGCAAAGGGAGAATTCTGCACAGCCTGGATGATCTTGTCCACAGACTCCCGGTCCGGCAGCTCCAGCTTTTTCTTTTCCGTGCCGTAAAACCGCGCGGTGAATTCGGCCTCCTGCCCTGTGGGGCGAAGCTCCGCGTCCAGAAGCCAGTACTCCTTCGCCTCAAACGCCCGGATCTCCTGTTCCCGATCCACCACCATACGGGTTACCGCAGACTGTACCCGTCCGGCGGAAAGGCCCCTGCGGATCTTGGACCAGAGCAGCGGACTGAGCTTGTATCCCACGATACGGTCCAGGATGCGTCTGGCCTGCTGGGCGTCCACCAGATCCATGTCGATCTGCCGGGGTTTCCGGATACTCTCCAGCACGACTTTTTTGGTGATCTCGTTGAAGGTCACCCGTGCCGTCTTTTCCTCCGGGAGCTCCAGCAGTTCCTTCAGATGCCAGGAAATCGCCTCTCCTTCCCGGTCCGGGTCGGTGGCCAGGAATACCCGGTCCGCGTTCCGGGCTTCCCTCTGCAGTCTTTCAATGATCTCGTTTTTGGCGGCGATGGGCTCATAATCCGGAGTGAAATCCGCTGCGATATCCACGCCGATGGTACTCTTGGGCAGATCCCTCAGGTGGCCGGTGGAAGCGGTGACCCGATAACCGGTTCCCAGATATTTCTCGATGGTTCTCGCCTTTGCGGGAGATTCCACGATCACAAGTGCATTTTCCATGCGTACTCATCCGCTTTGCCGGGCAAAGCGCTCCTTATTCTCGATTTATCCCGCCGGTCCCGTCAGGAGACCAGCAGCCGATAACGATGGTCCTCCTCCGCCACATATCCCTTGAGCTGCAGCATGACCAGGGAGGTGATCACCTCACCCGGATCTCTGCCGGCGGCGGCAATGAGATCATCGCTGTGCTTTTCTCCGCCAGCCAGAAGGCCAACCAGTTCCAATTCCGTCTCCGTCAACTCTTCCAGCTGTTCTTTCAGTGCATGATAGCCTACATCCCCAGCCTTGTCAAGCGCTGGCTGCGGTGCCTCTCTCCGGCTGTTTCGCACCTGCCTTCCGTCCCGGAAGGCCAGCAGCTGCGGGAAACGGAAGCGATACTCCTCCAGAATGTCCTCCCCGCTGCACACCAGCTGAGCCCCGTCCCGGATCAGGGCATGGGATCCGGCAAAGCCCGCATCGTTCGCCATTCCGGGTACGGCAAAAACATCCCGACCATGTTCCTGGGCTCGCGCGGCTGTGATCAGCGATCCGCTTTTCTGCGGCGCCTGCACCACGGTAATCCCCAGACTCAGTCCGCTGATGATCCGATTGCGTTGGGGAAAGCTGGCCCGGGTCGGACCCGTTCCCGGCGGATATTCGCTCACCAGCGCGCCTGATTTTTCCACCGCTCCCTGGAGCTTCCCGTTCCAGGCGGGATAAACCTTATCCGTAGAAGTGCCCAGCACCGCAATGACGGCTCCGGGGCCCTGCAAGGCGCCTTTGGCGGCCGCGCTGTCGATTCCCTCGGCCAGGCCGGTCACCACCACCGCTCCGGCTTCCGCCAGCTCTCTCCCGATGCTCTCCGCCATTTCCCGTCCATAGGCAGAAGCTTTCCTTGTACCCACTATCCCGATGGTAAGCCGGTCGTCCACCGGCGGCAGGGTCCCCCGGATATACAGCACGGTGGGCGGATCCGGGATGTTCCGCAGCCGATCGGGATAGTCCGCGTCCTGGAGGCAGAGAATCCGTACCCCCTGCTTTTCACAGGCGGCCCGGACGCGCTCAGCCCGGTTCAGGTCCCGGTTCATGAGGGCTTTGATCTCCGCTCCTGTCGCGCCCTCCACTTCCCGCAGCTCGCTCTCCGCTGCATAGTATACCCCTTTGGCGCTGCCGAATCTGCGCAGATATTTCTGTGCCGATGCCGCGCTCACGCCCTTGCAGAGGGACAGCCAGAGCCAACAGTTCAGATCCGACAACTTATTTCCCCCTTCTCCGATAGACCTCCCAGAGCAAAACAGCGGCCGCAGCCCCGGCATTCAGGGACTCCGCTCCGGGCTCCATGGGGATGCGCACCACCCGGTCCGCAGCAGCCAGCATCTCCGCAGAAAGGCCATGTCCCTCATTGCCGATGGCCAGGGCCAACCGGTCGGGGAACGCATATTCCCCCGCCGTCACGGCATCCGCCCGCAGCGCGGCCGCAATCAGCGGAATCTCCTGCTTCTTCAGTTCGCCAATCGCCTTGTCCGAGGGCAGCATCCAGACCTTCCGGCGGAACACCGCGCCCATGGATGCCCGGACCGCCTTGGGGCCGAAGGGATCCGCGCAGGCGCCGGCCAGGATGATCCCGTCAAACCCGAAGGCATTCGCCGTTCGGATCAGCGTTCCCACGTTCCCCGGATCCTGAAGATCCTCCGCCAGAAGCAGCCGGGCACCGTCTACGGGTCCAGGCTCCGGGATCCGGCAGACGAACAGCAGCTCCGGGGCAGACTTCATCGGGGAAATATAGTCCAGCAGCTCCGGTTTCACCAGATACCGGCTGACGGAGGGATCAAGCCCTTCCACCGGTTCGGCGGACATCACGCTGCTCACTTGCAGCCCCGCATCAAGCGCCTCGTCCAGCAGCTTTCTCCCCTGCCCCAGGCAGGAGCGCATCTCCGCCCGGTACGCCCGTTCTGCCGCAAGGCGGCGATATTCTCCGATCACCGGATTCTTCCGGCTGGTAATCATCATTCTCTGTATCTCCAAACCGCACAAACGCGCTTATTCTTCCGTGTTCAGGATCAGCTGCAGCGCGTTCACCCCCGCCTGGGTCATGGCTTTGCTGCCTTTTCCGCTGACCGTCCAGTCAGAAATGGAGGCATAGTACGCAAAGCCCCCCAGATCCCGCATCAGCGGTTTATCCCCCACGTAGATCCGAAGGCCGGTTGGATCATCGGTGCGGATTCCGTAATTGGCCAGAGGCTGGAAGGTGTCTTCCTTCCCGCAGAACAGGGAGCTCCGGTCTTCATCCAGCAGGAACAGGGTATACTCCGGCAGGGCCAGGTACAGCATCAGCCTCTGCTGATTTCCTTCCAGATTTTCGGGATCGGACAGGTCGATGGTCTGGATATTGATCAGGACCTTTCCGTCCCCGTTCACGTCCACGGCTTCTTTCATCAGTGCCGCATGAAGCGCTTCTGCGTTGGCATCCGCCACAGGGCCGTTGGCCGCGACCACCAGATTCAGATCATACTTTTCTTTATGCAGGGCATCCACAGTCAGCCAGACGGCAATGATCGCCAGCACGACCACCAGGATGGCGATCTTCCCGTAATGGTACCAGAAGACGTTGGTGAACCAGTATCCGAAGCCTCTGTTCGGTTTTTCTTCCATGCCCGGATCCTCCTTTGCAGAGGGATTTTTTCACAGTTTTCAGTTTAGCACAGGGGTATGCGCTTTTCAAGGCAGGTTTGCCCCGGCCTTGCGGGAAAAGCCGCCCCGTGCTATAGTGGGATCAGAAGCGAGAACAAAGTAAAGGAGAACAAACCATGATCCTGAAAACCACGAAAAGCGTATGTCCGCATTGCCTCCGGGTGCTGGATGCGGTGCTGGAGGAGCAGGAAGACGGGATCTATATGCAGAAAACCTGCCCGGAACACGGCAATTTCCGGGTCCTGGTATGGGCCGGGGATGCGGATAGCTGGCGGAATTGGGACACGGCCAACGCCCGGATCGACAGGCTGCAAAACGTCAAGGCGGAAGACCGGGGCTGTCCCTTGGACTGTGGACTCTGTGAAGCCCATGAACGGAGCGGCTGCTGCGTTTTGCTGGAGCTTACCAAGCGCTGCAATCTCCGTTGTCCGGTGTGCTTTGCTTCAGCCGGAGACAGCGGCGAGGACCCCGATCTGGAGAACATCGGCAGGCAGATGGATTGGCTCATGGCCCACGGCGGCCCCTATAATCTCCAGCTCAGCGGCGGGGAACCCACCATGCGGGATGATCTGCCGGAGATCATCCGGATGGGGCTTTCCAAGGGTTTTACCTTTTTCCAGCTCAACACCAACGGTCTGCGGCTGGCAGCCCAGAAGGACTATGCCCGGGAGCTGAAGGAAGCGGGGCTCAGCACCGTGTTCCTCCAGTTCGACGGGCTGAAGGATAAGGTCTATGAGACGCTTCGGGGAAAACCCCTGCTGCTCAGGAAGCTGGCCGCCATCCGGCGCTGCGCGGAGGCGGGTCTGGGCGTCGTGCTGGTGCCGACTCTGGCTCCCGGCGTAAACGATGGGGAGATCGGCAGTATCCTGCGCTTTGCTGAGGAGCATATGCCCGCCGTACGCGGAGTACATTTCCAGCCCATCAGTTATTTCGGGCGCTGCGCGCTCTCTCCCGAAGAAAAGCGCATCACCATCCCCTGGCTGCTGGAGGAGTTGGAAAAGCAGACCGGCGGCCGGATGAAGGCGAAGGATTTCACCGGCGGCGGTGCGGAAAACGCCTATTGCTCCTTCCACGCCAGCTATATGAAGCTTCCCTCCGGCGCTCTGAAGCCCTTGAAAAAGAGGGGGGATTCCTGCTGCTGCGGCACCACCTCCGCCCAGTCCCGAACCAGCGTGGCGAGGCAGTGGAGCGGCGCGAAGCTCAGGGTAAAAAGTGAGGACGGCTCGGCCTCCGAGCCCCAGGGTTTCGAGGATTTCCTGGCGGAGGCCCACAACAACACTCTGGCCATTTCCGGCATGCTGTTTCAGGATGCCTGGAATCTGGATCTGGATCGGCTCCGCCGCTGCTATATCTGCGAATCCGATCCCCGGTACGGGATGGTCCCCTTCTGCGCATATAATCTGACCAGTGCGGAAGGAAAGACGCTGTACCGATAATCGCTGCTCCGGAGAAACGCGCCGGGCGGCCTGTCATCATCAGGCCGCCCGGCAGACTTTATTTATAGGTATTCGTTCCGTCATAGGTGCTGTTGGGCACGATGGAGAAATGGAACATGGGCTTGTCCACCCGAAGGATGCGCATGGGGTTATGGGGCAAATTCTCCGGGATGAAGATCATGCTGGACCGGGTAAGCCGATGCACCTCTCCCCCCAGGGTAAAGAGCATCTCCGCATGAAGATCATAGGGATCTTCCGGGTCAGAACCGAAAAAGCCCAGAAGCTCGCAGTAGGGGTGGGAATGCTCTTCAAAAATGGGATCCCGCTGGGGCACCGCATAATACCAGGCGGTGTTCATCTGAAAGGCGCCGGGCACCACGTTTCCATCCATCCACAGTATGCGATGGGAAAACTTCCGGTACAGCTCCTGATACTCGGGCGTACCCATATTCGGCGGGCACTGAAGGGTCTGAACGAAGTACTTCCCATACTCCCCGCCCTGTCCGTTTTCATAAATCAATGTCATCCGCTCCCTTGCCGATTGATTGCCTTTATTTTATCAGAGGGACCTGCCGGAAGCAACCACTTCTGTCCGCGCTGATGCAAAACCCGAAAAACCGTGTAAGATTCTGCTGATTCAGATTGAATAATCCAGTGACGAAATACAACGGGAAGGAGGCTGATGGGATGGAGGATCATGCTTTGCTCCGTCTGATGAAGGCGGAACCGGAAAAGGGCGCAGAACAGTTTATGGCGCAGTATGCCGGACTGGTGTACTCCATCGTTTCCGGAAGGACGGGAAGCACAGCCAGCCAAGAGGACATTGAGGAATGCGTGAGCGATGTCATTTTTGAGGTTTTGCGAAAGGCCGACACGATCGACCTGGAAAAGGGATCGCTCCAGGCATGGACGGCGGTTGTCGCCAGAAATCGTGCCGTCAATCTGTTTCGGAAATCTGTCCGGGAGCGAGATCGGGCGGCGCCGTCGCCGGTTCTGACCCCCCTGGCAGACACCGCCGATACGGAACAGGCCGTTCTGGATGCAGACGAACGCAGACGCCTGCTCGCCGCAGTGGAAAGCCTTGGGGAACCCGACAGTTCGATTATTTTCCGCAAATATTATTTCGGTCAGCGATCCCGGGAAATTGCCGAGGATCTGAACATGACGGCTTCCGCAGTAGACACACGCCTGAGCCGGGCCATGAAAAAGCTGCGTACGATCTGGGGAGGGAAAGCATAATGGAGAATATTCTGATCCGTGCATTTGACAGGCTGACCGTTGATGAAGTAAGCTTAATCTGTCCGCCCCGAATGACTGCCGACCTTGAACCGTCGATCCTTACGCATATTCGCAGCCGCGTACAGGAGCGGATCACCGCTGAGGCCGAGCAAACGAGATCGGGACCTTGTACTCTTCCGTCCGGCACTCCAGTCAAGGGAAAAAGGAAAAAGCTCACGCGCACACTGCTCATCGCCGCCGTCATCACACTGCTGGCTGCCGTCAGCGTTCTTGCCCTCTCTCTGGGGGGCGAACGGTTCCTGGCCGCCCTGTTCGGGCGGGAAAACACCGATTTCGTGGAGCAATACATTCTGGCCGATCTTGCTCAGGTCGACGACGGCAGGCTACGGCTCACCCTGGAAAGCGCGCTTTCGGATGGGCACGAGCATTTCGTGGCCTTTTCCGTCAGCACCTTGGACGGAAGCAGTCTGGGAGGCCGCTTCCCGGATGTGGAATTCACCTTTGCCCTGGAAACGCCTTCACGGATAAAACCCGGTTATCAGCTGGAACGGCTGGACACGGAGGAAAACACGGATTCCTGCGCTTACTATATCGTCCTGATCCGAAGCAGTCAAAGCGCTATTCGCTCCATGCGTATGGAGATCTCGCGTATGTTCTCCCTGGACGGCAGTCTGGAAGACATTCCTGCCGCTCTCTCCGCAGAGGCGGATTTTCAGCCCTGCCCCCTGGCCCTCGGCGGAGAAGAAGAGGGGGTTTTCCGCAGGATCGAGCTCTCCCCCTTCGGGCTATGGGTCGACGTCTATGCAGAATGGGAGGGGGATGATTCCCTGTCCGCCGGGCTCCCGATCTATGACGTATACCTCCTGTTTTCGGACGGCAGCCGGCTCGGAGCCCGGGCGGAGCAGTTTGCCGATGCGGAATATTTGGAAGAAATCGGCTGGGGCGGAACGCAGATGCCCAACGGGACGCATCGGTCGTATTTGTCTGTCCGATTCGCCCGGTTCTTGGATATTCGCAAGGTGAAGGCCGTGGTCATCCAGGGCCGTGAATACCCGCTCAGTATAAGCGGAAGCTAGGAGGCGCAATATGGGATTTCCGAATGTCGATCCAAATGCCGTCCGTGAACAGCAGCAGCTGCAGCGCATGCAGGCGCTGGAACAGTCGAAACGCGCCAGCCCGATCTCCGGGAAAAAGATACTGCTGATCCTCGTTCCGGTCCTTGCCGTCGCCCTGGTTCTTGTCCTGTTTTTCAGCGGCGTATTCAGCAAAGCTTACACGATCCGCTGGAACGGCGGGATATACCGCATATCTGACGCCATCTCCGAAGACCTGGTCTATGAGCTGCCGGAGGGCTATGTGTTGGCCGGGAGCCTGGTTTTCGCGGAGAATCCGAAGAGATCCGGGGAGGATCTTTCCTCCGACTGGACGCTGGAAGCGGAGCTGTATACCGATCCCGATAACGACCGGGTCGTCTATATCACCGCATATAAGGGCTACCTGAAGGCGAGAAAGCAGTAGAAGAACAGGCCGCTTGAAAAGCGGGCAAGAAAGTACCCCACCGGGCATCAGTCTGGTGGGGTCTGTTTCACATGCCGAAGCCTGCGCTGCTCCTGTTTGGTATGACTGCATGATACGGAAACGCGTTGCCGGAAAATTGGATTCTGTCTTTATCCTCTGATCGTAAGTACGCAGTTTTGAAAGCTGCTCGCATCGGAGCCGGCATACATCAGAGCGAAACAGTATTCGCCGTCAGACGGCACGGTATAAGAAAACAGATGCTCCTGCGCCTTTGCGTATGTCCTGGCTATTTCCTCACCGGCCAGCGTCACGCCGAATGACATGCCGCATGCATCATTTGCCTCCAGGCGGATCGTTACCGTGGCCCCCGCACGGAGGGAAAACGGCTTTTCCTCCTCTGTACAGAGCAGGACCATATATCCGTTCCCCAGCGCAAAATCATGGAAAGTCCCGTCATCCGACACCGGAACCACTGTGATCCCTTTGGGAACAGATCCGAGACTGTCCGCATCGATCAGGTCTGTGCTCTCCCTGACAGCCTGTTCCTGCGCCTGCCGGATTTCAGCGTCATACTTTGCGGCGTCCTTTGCGCTTAACGCCATCACTTCGTTGTTCTGGTCATCCAGATAATGGACCGTTCCGTCCGGCTCGATGAGTTGACGGGTTATCCTCGGAGCATATTGCCGCAGCAGACTTTGGATCTCCGCCTGCGACAGTCCTTCCGTATCCGCATATCCGGTCCATTTGTTGACGGCTAAGGCCGTAATGCCAAGGGCAAGGATCATGCAGGCCGCAAGCGCAATCGCGGCGGATCGGCGCAGAGATCTTCCGGATCTGATTATTGCGCCTGATGCCTTCTTCTGAACGGCGTGGTTTCGCTCCAGGATCGCAGAAAGCATACGATGATCGGCAGCGTCGTCTGGTTCGATTTTGTTCCAGGAAGCAGCGATTTGGTTATTCATCATGGAAATCATCACCTAACCTTTCTTTGAGAAAAACGCGGGCTTCGCGCAAGTGATTCCGGATCGTGGATTTCGGTTTATTCAGGATCCCGGCAATCTCCGCGCCGGTATATCCTTCATAATAATAGAGGTAAACCACGGTTTTGTACTTCTCGGGCAGGTCCATGACCGCTTGGAACACTTCATCGGTCTCGACCCTCTCCTCGCTTTGTAAGTCCCGAAAATCCTCGATGTTTTCCCGTTTCCTCCACCAGTGCCGCAGGGCATTTTTGCATATGTTCGAAGCGGTTCTGATGAGCCACGCTTTTTCGTGCTCAGCGCTGACAAAGGCCGGTCCGCTTCTGACCAGATGAAAGAAAGTCTCCTGTACCGCATCCTCGGTATCCATTGGGTTCTTCATGTACGCGAAACAAACGCGGAAAAGCATTTTGCTGTGGCGTGTGTAGATTTCCGCAATCTCTTCGTCCGTTCGCGGCGAAGCGTATGTCATCCGGGCTTATCCCCCCTCTCACTGTGAATACAATTGAGGATGTGAAAATGTCGGGAAAAAGAATAGACTGAAGAAAACTCTTTCAAAAATGAGCAAAAAACGACCCGTCGGAGGCTTCTCCGGCGAGCCGTTTTTCTCGTTTTTCACATACCGAGACCCGGCGCGGTTTTCATGTTCGGGCCTGCGGTGCCGTTCGGTCCCCCTGTGGGTTCCGGACTTGTTCCGGGTACCGTGCCGGTATCGGGCGTATGGGTCGCCGAGGGGAAAGGCGAATGGGTCGCAGAGGGCGAAGGCACATCCGTCACCATCGGCGTATGACCCGGCGTGTTGCCCGGCATTTCCGTCACATCCGGGGAATTGCGCACCTTGCCGTTGCGCATATCGCAGCCGGCGAACAGAGACAATACCAGCAGCATGGCCAACAGCAGGACAAAGATCTTTTTCATGCTTATCCCTTCATTTCCGTCAGTTTCGCTCGGCCATAGCATGTCCGGCAAAGGCGGAATTATTCCGACAGACAAAACCGCCGGGCGCAGATGCGCCCGGCGGCAGGAAAGGTCAGCTTAACCTTCCGCATTCTCACAGTTGTGGAAGACGTTTTCCACATCGTCGTTGTCGTCAAACATCTCCAGCATCTTGTTGAGGTTTTTGAGGTCGTCTTCGCTGTCCAGCTTCACATAGTTCTGGGGAACCATTTCCTCCTGCGCGCTGAGGAGCTTATAGCCTTTTTTCTCCAAAGCTTCGCTCACCCCGGGGAAAGCCGCAGGATCATTGGTAAATACGGTGAAGATCCCCTCGTCGGTTTTCAGATCGTCCGCGCCGGCATCCAGCGCATCCATCATCACCGTATCCTCATCCAGTTCTTCCTCTTCATTATCGATCACGATCACGCCCCGGCGGTCAAAGGACCAGCTGACGCAGCCTTCGGCGCCCATATTGCCGCCGTATTTATCGAAGTAATGCCGCACTTCGGAAGCGGTACGCTTGCGGTTATCCGTCATCGCCTCCACGATGATGGCAACGCCGGAAGGTCCATAGCCTTCATAAGTGACCCGCTCGTAATTCTCGGTGCTGCCCGCGCCCAGGGCTTTTTCAATGGTGCGCTTGATATTGTCGTTGGGCATATTGGCGGCCTTGGCCTTGGCCACCACCGC
>CAMVBX010000006.1 GCA_947165825.1 uncultured Clostridia bacterium | reverse complement strand
GGAGCCCAACGAAGTGGGTCCCGGTCGAAGCGTGTCGACTTTGTCGACACACTCAGGAGCGCCGTTAGCGGCGCTCCTCTTCGTGATCGGGTTCATCCGTCCCCCCTGCCCTCTGGCAGGCGGGGCAGTTTTTTTCTCCCGTACAGCCGCTGCAGCCTCCGGAGCCGCAGGAACAGCCGCCCCGGTTCTTCCGGATGCGCAGGATCGCCCGGACCAGGACGAACAGCAGCAGAAGGATGATCAGGATATCCCAGATATTCATTCTATCGCACTCCCAACAGGATCAGCACGCCCCGGACCGCCAGGGTCGCCAGCCAGGCCACCGCGCACTGCCAGACCACCACGCCCAGGGACCAGCGGCGTCCCAGCTCCCGCCGCACGGCGGCCACCGCCGCCACGCAGGGGGTATACAGCAGGGAGAATACCAGCATGCAGGCAGCGCCAAGGGCGGTCAACGCCTGCTCCACGCTGCCGCCGAACAGTAGCTCCATGGTGGAGACCACGCTTTCCTTCGCGGTGAAGCCGCAGATCAGGGAGGTGCAGATCCGCCAATCCCCCAGGCCCAGGGGCCGCATAATGGGGGTCAGGATACCGGCGATCATGGCCAGGATGCTCTTCTGGGAATCCCGCACCAGATCAAAGCGGGGATCGAAGCTCTTCAGGAACCAGATGACCACCGTGGCGATGAGGATGACGGTGAAGGCGCGCTTCAGAAAATCTCCGGCCTTTTCCCACAGGAGCCGCAGCACGTTTTTCGCCCCGGGAAGGCGGTAATTGGGCAGCTCCATCACGAAGGGCACCGGCTCGCCCCGGAACAGGGTCCCCTTGTACAGGAAGGCGGCCAGCACCCCCAGGATGATCCCGAGGCAATAGAGCCCGATCATAAGCAGGCCGCCCTGCTTCGGGAAAAAGGCCCCGACAAAAAACGCGTAAATCGGCAGCTTGGCGGTGCAGCTCATAAAGGGCGTCAGCAGGATCGTCATTTTCCGGTCCCGCTCCGAGGGCAGGGTTCTGGTTGACATAACTGCAGGGACCGTACAGCCGAAGCCGATCAGCATCGGCACGATGCTGCGGCCGGAAAGACCGATCTTTCTGAGCAGCTTGTCCATCACGAAGGCCACCCGGGCGATATAGCCGCTGTCCTCCAGCAGGGAGAGGAAGAAAAACAGGGTCACGATAATGGGCAGAAAGCTGAGTACACTGCCCACCCCGGTAAAGATCCCGTCGATGATCAGGCCATGGAGGGCTTCGTTGACGTTTCCGGCGGTCAGAAGCCGGTCCGCCAGCTCCGTCAGGGCGCCGATGCCCAGATCCATCAGCTCCTGGAGCTTAGCTCCGATGACGTTGAAGGTGAGCCAGAACACCAGGGCCATGATGAGGACGAAGGTGGGGATAGCGGTATATTTCCCCGTCAGGATCCGGTCTATCCGCTCGCTGCGGACCTTTTCCCGGGACTGTCTGGGCTTGATGACGGTCTCCCGGCAGGTCTCCCCGATGAAGCGGAAGCGCATATCCGCAATGGCGGCGCTCCGATCCAGTCCCCGCTCCGCCTCCATCTGGAGGATGATGTGCTCCACCATGTCCCGCTCGTTTTCGTCCAACTCCAGCTGCTCCAGAATGAGCGGGTCTCCTTCCACCACCTTGGATGCGGCGAAGCGCAGAGGCAGCCCTGCCCGACGGGCGTGGTCCTCGATGAGATGACTGATGCCGTGGAGGCAGCGGTGTACCGCGCCGCCGTTGTCATCCGCCCCGCAGAAATCCTGGCGCTGGGGCTTTTCCTGGTAATGGGCGATATGGATGGCGTGGTCCACCAGCTCATCCACGCCGGAGTTTTTCGCGGCGGCGATGGCCACCACAGGCACGCCCAGGAGGTTCTCCATGCGGTTGATGTCAATGCTTCCGCCGTTGGCGGCTACCTCGTCCATCATATTCAGGGCCACCACCATGGGCACGTCCATCTCCAGGAGCTGCATGGTGAGATACAGGTTCCGTTCGATATTGGTGGCGTCCAGAATATTGATGATCGCCTTGGGCTTCTCCCGGATGACAAAGTTCCGGGAGACGATCTCCTCGCTGGTATAGGGGGACATGGAATAGATCCCCGGCAGATCCGTCACCCGGGTATCCGAATGGCCCCGGATCTGTCCGTCCTTCCGGTCCACCGTGACCCCGGGAAAATTCCCCACGTGCTGATTGGCGCCGGTGAGCTGATTGAACAGGGTGGTTTTTCCGCAGTTCTGGTTCCCCACCAGGGCGAAGGTAAGCAGCGTTCCCTCCGGCAGGGGATCCCCGCTGCCCTTGGGGTGGAACTCGCCGCCCTCCCCCAGGCCGGGGTGGGCGGTCTTCTTCCGCTGGTCCGGTTTCTCCGGCTCCCGGTGCTCCCCCCGGACGGGCTCCACCGTGATCTTCTCCGCGTCCGCCAGACGCAGGGTAAGGGAGTAGCCGTGGATCATCAGCTCCATGGGATCTCCCATGGGGGCGTATTTCACCACCGTGATCTCCGCTCCCGGAAGAACGCCCATATCCAGGAAATGCTGCCGCAACGCGCCCTGTCCGCCGATGGCGGTGACGACGGCGCTTTTTCCGATTTCCAGATCCCGTAAGGTCATCTGATCTCTTCCTTGTCCGTTTACAGATTGAGGCAGGCTGCCAGCAGGTCATGGGTAGCCTTGAGTCCCTCCAGATGGGTGCGCTCGTAGCCGTGGCTGTTGGCGGTGCCGGGACCGATGGCCCCATGGCGCACGTCATAGCCCGCCGTGATGACGGGGTCACAGTCCGTACCGTAATGGGGGGTGAAGATGTCCATCTCGAAGGGGACGCCCGCCCGGATCGCCGCTGCCCGGATCTCGTTGGTCAGGCCCCAGTGGTAGGGATAGCGGGAATCCTTGGCAAAGATGGAGACCTTCCGCTCATCGGAATTCTGATCCGGCCCTGTGGGGGCGATATCGATGGCGATCATATCCTCCACGTCCCCGGGCAGCACGACGGTGCCGTGACCGATCTCCTCATACATGGCGAAATAGGCGTAGACCTTCCGCCCCAGGGTCTTACCGCTCTCCCTGATTCCCTTCATCAGGGCAAGGAGCAGGGCGGCGCAGGCCTTATCGTCGATAAACCGGCTCTTGAGATACCCGCCGGAAAGGGCCATTCGGGGCTCCAGGGCGATGATATCCCCCGTATCCACCCCCAGGGCTTTCGTCTCCTCCGCGCTGCGGGTGTCCGCGTCCAGCACCACGCACACATTGGTGCGGAAATCCGGCAGCACGGCGCGCAGCTCCTCCTCCGTCACGTGGATGGAATTGGGCGTACGGCATACGGTGCCGGTAAAAACCTTTCCCTCCCGGGTATACACCCGGACATTTTCCGTCACGCAGTAGAAGGGGTACAGTCCCCCCACGGAGCAGACGTTCAGGGTCCCGTCCCGGTTCACATGGCGCACCATAAGGCCGATATCGTCCACATGGGCGGTGAGGCACAGGGCGTTTCCCTCGCCCCCCAGGTCTGCGATGACGCCGCCCTTCCGCACGGTGGAATAGGAATAACCCAGTTCCTCCAGAATGGCGCAAAGAAGCTTCTGGATCTCCTCATACTGGCCGGTGGTGCTGTCCACCTCCAGCAGACGCCGGAAGGTATCCAGGCAATACTTCTCATCGAAGGGAATCATGGCATGTACTCCTTTGTAAGCATAGGCTAATTCTCCAGCATAATACACCCCCTGCGGGGTATCCCGCAAGGGGTGAACAGGCAGATTCGGATTTTCTGTTTCAGATTTTGCTCATCAGGCCGTTCAAGACCTGTTCGATGAGAAACAGGGCGCCCTGCACCCCCAGATGGGTCTTGGGGATCAGATCCGTATAGCCCATGCCGGGCATCCGGGCTTCGATGCCGCAGAAGCGCTTGTTCTCCAGCATCAGCTCCGCGATGACGTTTGCGTCGGAAAACACCAGCTCCGCCTCCCCCGGCGGCGAGGGCTCCATCGCCAGGTAATCCCGGAGAAATGCGGTATAGGCCTTATCCGCGCTGGGGCCGATATCCACGTGGAATCGGACACCCCTGGGCCTGCCGTAGCTCTGCTGGATATCCCGGATCTTGTACCAGGCCAGGGCCCTGGCCCGACGGCTGTCCTCCAGGGCCGGGGCGGGATCCATCCCCAGCCGGCGGCACAGTTCCTCCAGAAGCTCCTCCGTCGCCCGGAAGCCCACGGGCAGAGTGGGGCAGACAAAGTACGGCATGCCCCAGGCTTCCTCCAGGTATCCGGCGCAGTCCAGCCCCAGCTCCGGGTAGACCACCAGGTTCAGGTCAGCCTCCGGCATCCGCTCCAGCTCGGGAAGACTGCAGCCCGCGCAAAGGACCGCGTTGACCCCGATCCCGCAGAGCTCCAGGAGCCGTTTCATTTCCAGGATATCCCCTTCCTGGTACCGCTGCCAGAGATTGAAGCCCAGAAGATTCACGGACTTCCCTTCTCTCCTTTCCCCGGTACGGTGAAGTCTGACGCCCTTCCGCAGCAGCTCCAGGGCGGCATAGGAGGCGCCGTCTTCAAAGGAGGCGGACCACCCCGGAGATTCCAGCAGCACGACCTTATCCCCCAGGATACCCCGGGCTGGCTCCAGGAGCGCGTCCCCGATGAGGGAGGCTCCGGGGGAATCCACGATGGCCAGGAGGTCGAAGGCCACGTGATCCCGGATATAGGCCAGAGCCTCCAGCACCTTGTCCTTCGTCCCGTACACAAAGTCCCGTCCGTCCAGCCAGGTACAGGGCACCCGCTCCTGGCGGAAGAACCAGTTGTTCAGGGTGTTGTAATCCACCGGCCTGGGGTCTTTCCCCTCCTCCTCAGGCAGACGGAGCAGCGGGCGGATGGTGAGGAAACGGGAGGTGGTGCTGTGGTAGAAGCGGCAGCCCATGGGTCCGTTCAGCAGCACCACGGCGTTTTGGATCCCCTCCACCGCAAAGATGGCGCCGGTGGTGCAGTCAGGCAAAATACTGTTCAAACCAGACCCGGTCATGCTCCCACTCCCCCTCTCTTTCGTTCTTGTTCAGCTGCGCCCAGCGGCGCAGGACCGTCAGCCCGGAGCCGAAGCCGATGGGCTGGGTCATGGGCAGCGTATCCGCGATATACTCTCCGCCCTCCGCCCGGGCGGTGTAGTTTCCCAGGACCATATCCGGCTTCAGCTCCCGAATGCGCTGTTCCACGATATCTCCCCCGGTGATCTCCCGGATGACGGCATTCCGCTCCTGCCGGTCCGTGATCCGCAGTTCCCGGTGGAGATAATTCAGCACGCCGATCCACACGAACTCCATGCCGCAGTCCTCCGCCGCATCCAGGAGCCAGTCCAGATTGGCGTTGATGGTGGTCATCAGGATGCGTTTTCCCTGCAGCAGAGGCCGAAGGCTTTCGATCTCCCGCCGGTAATCCGCTTCTTCCCGGGAAATCAGGGCCTCCGCCTCCTCCCGGCAGCCGAAGAAGTCCCCCAGCTCCAGGAGGAAATTCCGGGTGGCCCGGAAACCGATGGGCAGGCAGCCCGGGTGGAAACGGCAGCCGTATTCCGTTTCCAGCCACGCCTTCAGCTCCAGATTGTCCTGGCTGTCCGTGGCCAGAAGGTTCAGCGGCGCGCTCAGCAGATCCCGCAGCTCCTGCGCCGTACAGTCCCCCAGGAAGCGGCAGCCGATGGAGATCCCCATTTCCCCCAGAAGACGGCGCAGGGTCTGATAGTCCACCTGGGTATTGTTGCTCACCCCCACCTCGCCGATGAGGTTCACCGTCCTGGGCCGGAGTGGCGCGTCCCGACGCACCAGCTTCTCCGCCAGGGTGTGGAGGCAAAGTCGGATCCCTTCCATATAGTCCCCGCCCAGGACTCCGTCCGCCGGTACGGCGATCACCGGAGTTTCCGGGGTGGAGAGGCGCTCCAGGCTGAGGAGATCGTCCCCGATGATCCCGCTGACGCAGGAACTGATCACCACCACCGCCCCGGGCTTTCGCTCCAAGGCCCGCTCCACCTGCGCCCTGAGCTTCTCCACGCCGCCGAATACCGCCTCGGCATGGCCGATTTCCGTGGTTTCGAAGCCCGGGCTGATGGCAGAGGGCATGAGGATCCCCCGGTTGAACAGATTCCGCCGTCCGGGGGAGCTGATATTCTGCCAGGTATAGAAGGCGCAGGACCGGGGAGAATGGGCGATCACCAGCGCGTCCGTCAGGTGGACCGCCGTGGTGGCGGCGCCGTTGAAGGCGCAGCCGTACAGCGGCATCCGGGGTTCGTCCGGCGCCGGGGCCGGATCGGAAGTCTTTGCTTTCTGCTGCGGTTCCGGAGTCGGTTCCGCAGCCGCAGCCGGAGCCGCGGTGCCGCCGCGGAGCACCACCTCCTCCAGGGCTTCATCCTCTAGAGGGCGGGCTTCATACAGGGTCAGACCGCTGCGGATCGTCTCCGCCAGGCGGGTGAATACCGCCTTCTCCCGATCATAGCCTTCCAAGGCAAGGAGGGGTTTTCCCGCCTCCTCTCCCCGGGCGAAGGCCTCGCTCCGTGGGACACGGGCCACGATGGGCAGTCCCACCGCCCGGGCGAAGCGTTCCACCCGCTCCGCCTCCCCGGACAGGTTCCGCGCATTGAAGATGATCCCCGCCGCGCGGCGGCATTCCCCGCCGTCAAAATTCCGGATCCCCCGGAGAATATTGTTTGCGGCGTACAGGGCCATGAATTCTCCGCTGGTCACCAGAAAAACCGCGTCGGCATATTCCCGGCGGATGGGCACGGCGAAGCCGCCGCAGACCACGTCCCCCAGCACGTCGTAGATCAGAACGTCATAATTCGCCTTTGCCCGATGGCGCTCCAGAAATTCAAAGGCGGTGATGATGCCCCGGCCCGCGCAGCCCACGCCGGGCTTCGGTCCGCCGGCCTCCACGCAGCCGATCTTGCCCCAGCCCGTGCGGAGCACCGCATCCAGCCTTTCCTGCTCCCTGGGCACGGTCCGCAGATAATCCAGCACCGTGGGGAGACTCCCGCCTCCCAGGAGCAGCCGGGTGGAATCATGCTTGGGATCGCAGCCCACCTGCAGAACCCGGCTGCCCGCCGCCGCCAGGGCGGCGGAGAGGTTTGCGCTGACCGTGGACTTGCCGATGCCGCCCTTTCCGTACAGGGCCAGCTCCAGTCGTCTATGCTCCATCCCCTGCCCTCCTCTCTTTTTGAGGAAATTCTATGCCTTTTTCCCCCTTCTGCGCAATACCCCGTATTGTATATTTTTCCGTTTTCGCTTATAATGGAGAAACCTTGGAGGACATATTGATGAAGAGAAAGAAAAAGGGTCTGCGGATCGTCCTGATTGCGGTCCTTTGCCTCCTTTTCCTGCTGGGACTTGGGCCCAATGCCGTGATGCTCCTGCACGCCCGGAGCCGTATCCTCACCCCGGAGGAATTGGACACCGGCGATTGGGACTGTATTCTGGTCCTGGGCGCGGGACTCCAGCCGGACGGAAGTCCCAGCCTCATGCTCCGGGAACGGATCGATATGGGCATACGGCTGTACGGATCCGGAGCGGCGCCGAAGCTTCTGATGAGCGGGGACCACGGGCGGGCGGACCACGATGAGGTAAACGCCATGAAGGACGCGGCCCTGGCCGCCGGGATCCCTTCGGAAGACGTCTTCATGGACCATGCCGGCTTCAGCACCTACGACAGTCTGTACCGGGCCGAAGCGATCTTCGGGGCGGAACGCCTCCTCATCGTCACCCAGTCCTACCATCTCCCCCGCGCCCTGTATATCGCCTCCCGGCTGGGCCTGGAGGCGGTGGGCATCCCCTGCGACACCCGGCGCTACGCAGGTCAGCTTCACCGGGATATCCGGGAGCTCCTGGCCAGGGACAAGGACTTTTTCCAGTGCGTATTTCTGCCCGAACCCACATACCTGGGGGAATCTATCCCCCTCACCGGCAGCGGGGATGCCACCAACGACCGCGCATAAGCTTACCCCTCCCCCTCATGGATCTGAATGAACACCTCTGTTAGAAAAGAAAGGCGTGGATGTATGAGAACCAAAAAGTTAGTTTGCAACCTTCTGGCTCTGGCCGTCGTCGCGGCTCTGATCCTTCTGACCGTCTTCACCCCCGGCCAGGCGCCGGAGGAGTACAGCCCCGGGGCATACGCTACGATCCTGTCCCTGCTGCCCCCGGTGATCGCCATCGCCCTGGCCCTCATCACGAAGGAGGTATACAGTTCCCTCTTCGTGGGCGTGGTGGTCGGCGCGCTGCTCTATGCGGGGGGCAACGGGGAACTGGCCCTGAACACCCTGCTCTTCCATGAGGAGGCCGGTCTGGTCTCCGGCATTGCCGACACCTCCCATGCCTGCATCCTGGTTTTCGTCACCCTGCTGGGGACCCTGGTGGTGCTGATGAACCGGTCCGGCGGCGCGGCCGCCTTCGGCCGCTGGGCCCAGAAGCGGATCAAGACCCGGGTGGGCGCCCAGCTCCTCACCATCCTCATGGGTCTGCTGATCTTCGTGGACGACGGCTTCAACTGCATGACCGTGGGCAGCGTCATGCGGCCCATCACCGACGGGCACCAGGTCTCCCGGGCCAAGCTGGCCTACCTGCTGGATTCCACCGCCGCTCCGGTATGCATCATCGCCCCCATCTCCTGCTGGGCCGCGGCCGTGAGCTATGCGGTGCCGGAGGGGATGGAAATCAACGGTTTCCATATGTTCGTCCGCACCATTCCCTATAACCTCTACGCCCTGGTCACCCTGGTGATGCTCCTGCTTCTGGTGCTGCTGAAGCTGGACTTCGGTCCCATGCGCCTCCATGAGGCCAACGCCCGAAAGGGGGACCTGTTCACCACCGGGGATCAGCCCTATGAGGAGCCGGAGGACGCGCAGCAGGGCACTGGCCGGATCTCCGACCTGGTGATCCCCGTCATCGTGCTGATCTTCACCTGCCTTCTGGGTATGGTCTATACCGGCGGTCTCTTCTCCGGGGCCAGCCTCATCAACGCCTTTGCGGATGCGGATTCCGCCCGGGGACTGGTGATGGGGAGCCTCATCACCGTCATCGTCACCTTCTGGCTGTACATGAACCGCGGCGTCATCAGTTTCAAGGATTTCATGGGCTGCTTCGCCGCGGGCTTCCGCTCCATGTGTGCCCCCATGATCATTCTCATCCTCTCCTGGAATCTGTCCGGGGTCACCGGCCTGCTGGGGGCGGCGGACTTCATCCACGGGCTCATGGCCTCCTCCGCCGAGGCGGTGCAGATGCTGATCCCCGCCATCGCTTTCATCGTCTCCGTCTTCCTGGCCTTCTCCACGGGCACCAGCTGGGGCACCTTCACCATTCTGATCCCCATCGTCTGCGCCGTGTTCCCCGGGGAATCGGAAATGCTGGTAATCTCCATCGCCGCCTGTCTGGCCGGAGCCGTCTGCGGGGATCACTGCTCCCCCATTTCGGATACCACCATCATGTCCTCCGCCGGAGCCAAGTCCAACCATATCAACCATGTCACCACCCAGCTGCCCTATGCCCTCACCGCCGCGGCGGTGTGCGTACCGGGGTACATCCTGGCGGGGATCATCGGTTCCCGCACGAACAGCAGCATAGCCGCCCTGGCCACCCCGGTTTCCCTGGTGATCCTGCTGGCGGTCCTGCTGATCATCCGGCAGCGGGAAAGGCGCAAAGGAGCGGAATGATATGGAGCACGTTTATGATCTGATCCGAACCCGCCGCAGCGTTCGCACCTACGACGGGAAACCGCTTTCGGCGGAACACCGTTCCGCCCTGGCCGCATATCTGGCGGATATCCCCACCCCCTGGGGGATCTCTCCCGAATTCCGCCTGCTGGATGCTTCGGAATTCGGGCTGAAGAGCCCGGTGGTCACTGGGGAAAGCCTGTATTTCGCCGCCAAGCTGCCCCGGCGGGAGCATGCCGAGGAGGCCTGCGGCTTTGCCTTTGAGATGCTGGTGCTGTACGCCTGGTCCCTGGGCATCGGCACCGTCTGGCTGGGGGGCACCCTGAACCGGGAGGCCTTCCAGAAAGCCATGGACCTGGCTCCCGGGGAATTTATGCCCTGCGCCAGCCCTCTGGGCTATCCCGCGAAAAAGCCCGCTCTTCGGGAGACGCTCATGCGCAAGGGGGTGGGGGCGGACACCCGTCTGTCCTTCGGAGAGCTGTTCTTTTCCGGAGATCTGCAGCATCCCCTGTCTTCCCAGGCAGCCGGTCCTCTGGCCCGTCCTCTGGAGGCGGTTCGACTCGCCCCCTCGGCGGTGAACAAGCAGCCATGGCGGGCGGTGATCGCGGAGAATGCCGCGCATTTCTACGTGAAGCGCAATAAGGGCTTCACCGGGGACGCCACCGGCGACCTGCAGAAAATCGACCTGGGCATCGCCCTCTGCCATTTCTTCCTGACGGCGAAGGAAGACGGCCTGCAGCCTGCCCTCGCCCTGGAGGATCCCGGTCTGGAGACGGCGGCGGATACGGAATACCTCGCCACCATCCGGGTGATCCGGTGAGCCTCCGCTATCTGATCCTGGGCGCCGGGGGCACCGGCGGCGCTCTCGGGGCCCATCTTTTCCGGGGCGGGCTGGAGGTCTCCTTCCTTGCCCGGGGAAAGCAGCGGGAGGCGCTGGCCCGCGAAGGTCTCCGGGTGGAAAAGCCCGGGGAGATCTTCTCCTCCGGCCCCCTGCCGGTCTGGGACGCGGAGATGCGTACCGATGCTCCCGACGTGATCTTTCTCTGCGTGAAGGGGTATTCCCTGGAGGAAACGGTCCCCCTTCTCCGGCGCATTGCCGGGAAGGATACGGTGATTATCCCCATTCTGAACCTTCCGGATACGGGCGAGCGGCTCCGGGCGCGGCTTGAAGCTCCCCTGGTGACGGACGGCTGCATCTATATTGCCTCGGAGCTCGCTTCCCCCGGCCATATCCGCATGCGGGGAAACATCCTCCGGGTGTTTTTCGGTCTGCCGGGGGGAGAGACCCTCCCCGTCCTGGAAGCGATCCGGGGGGACCTGGCCGCCTGCGGCGTGGACGCCAATCTCTCCCGGAGCATCCGGCGGGACTGCCTGACCAAGTTTTCCTACGTTTCCCCCCAGGGGGCCTGCGGCCTGTATTACGGCGTCAGCGCCGGGGCCATGCAGAAGCCCGGGGAGATCCGGGACTGCTTCGCCGCCCTGGTGGAGGAGATCGTCCTGCTGGCCCAGGCGCAGGGGGTGGAGCTGGACCCGGACCTTCCGGCCTGGAACCTGGCCATTCTGGACGGAGTGGAGCCGGAAATGACCACCTCCCTCCAGCGGGATATCCTCCGGGGCGGCGCCTCGGAGCTGGAAGGGCTCATCCTGGACGTTCCCCGGCTGGGGGCGCAGCATGGCGTGACCCTCCCCCTTTATGAAAAAATCGCAGCGGCGCTGCGCAAGAAGGACTGAAGCAAGTTGACGAAAGAAGAACGGCTGCTCCGGGCGGCCGACCGGCGGGATCTGACCCAGGGGAATATCGCAAAAAAGATCATTCTCTTCTCCCTGCCCATCATCCTGGGGAACCTGTTCCAGCAGCTGTACAATGTGGTGGACAGCGTAGTGGTGGGGAATTTCGCCCGGGACGGCACCCACTGCCTCGCGGCGGTGAACGCCAGCTTCGCCATCATGCTGGTCTTCAACGCCCTGTACATGGGGGTGAGCATGGGGGCGAACATCGTGATCTCCCAGTACCGGGGAGCCAGGGACACGAAGATGCTGGAGAAGGCCATGACCACCACCTTCCTGCTGAGCATGCTGGCGGGGCTCTTCATCACCGTCGCCGGTACCCTGTGCGCCCGGCCGCTGCTGGTCCTCCTGGGCACACCGGCGGACATTCTGGACGACGCCACCCTGTATATCCGCATCATCTTCCTGGGCACCTGCGGCAACGTGCTGTACAACAACATGAACGGCATGGTCCAGGGGCTGGGGGACGCCAAATGGCCCATGTACGCCCTCATCGTCTCCAGCCTCACCAATATCGCCCTGGACCTGCTCTTTGTCTGCGTCTTCCATTGGGACGTGGCGGGGGTGGCCGTCGCCACCATCCTGGCCCATATTCTCAGCGGCTGCCTCATGCTCTGGCGGCAGTCCACGGGGGTCTACGGGGCGAAGATCGATTTCCGGCATCTGCGGATGGACGGCGCCCAGACGAAGCAGATCCTTCGTCTGGGACTTCCCTCCGCCCTCCAGAGCATGTGCTTCGCCGGGGGCTGCCTCATCACCCAGAGCTTTTCCTTCCGCTTCGGCACGGAGTTCATCGCCGCCAATTCCATGCTCATGAAGATCGACGGCTTCGTGCTCCTGCCCATGATGGGCTTCTCCACCGCCATCACCACCTATGTGGGCCAGAATGTGGGGGCCGGAGACCTGGACCGGACCAACAAGGGGGTACGCACCACCCTGCTCATGACCGCGGGCGTCACCCTGTTCCTGTCGGTGATCCTGTATTTCTTCTGCCCCGCCATCACCCTGATCTTCGGGGCCAACGAGAATTCCCGGCGCATGGCGGCGGAGGGTATCCGCTTCGTCTGCTTCTTCTATCTCTTCTATGGGGTCCAGAATATTCTGGCCGGCGCCCTCCGGGGCGCGGGAGCCGCCCTGGGCGCTTCCCTTTGCGTCATCGGCTCCACCATTCTGAAGATCCCCCTCACTTGGGCCATCACCGCCTATCCCCTGGATAAAGCCCTGGATGCCGCCCTTGCCGCCGGACAGTATGCCAGCCGGGAGGCCGCGGCTGCCGCCGGGGTGGGCATGGAGCACTATATCGGCGTGTTCCAGGCCTGGGGCATCAGCATGCTCATGGGCATGCTCATCATCCTTCCGGTGTTCTTCTTCTCCCATTGGCGGGAGAAGGGGATCACGGAGCAGGCGAAGGCAATTCGACCTTGACCCGCTTCGCTGGGCTCAAGGTCGAGATAGTCGCGCTGCGCTTCCCGCACTCGCTTCGCTCGCACAGTACGCTCCGCGAGAAGTATTTTCGTGCAGAAATAAATTCCGCCCGAAAATGATTTCCTGTATTCGCGGCTTCCGAGCCGCGAACTCTGCGAGGCTGTTTGTGCTAGTTTTCAGCTGTACGATCGGTTATCTTGAATTCCACCCAGAACTTGTCGTTGAGATACAGGCGGTAAAGGCCCGGCCCCAGCCTGGCTAAAGGGGCTGCCTGCAGGGTCGTTTCCCCCTCCTCGCGAAGCGGCTGGTCGAGATCCACCCGGCATACGGTTCTCCATTCCCCGTCCATGTACTTTTTGCAGACGAGCGGTTGCAGCCGGAAGGTTTTTTCCAAGCCCACTGTCAGCTCCACAGATCCGGGATACGGAGGATACTCCGCCTGACCCATGGCAAGACGAACGGTCCCCCAGTCCTTTTCCCACTCCGGCTCATGGGGGCAGGGGTGGGATTCCTTTTGGTTGAAGGGGCTTTCGATCCAATCCAACACCACTCCATCCGGCAGGAAGCCGGAGGCCTCCAGGGCCGGGATGTCCGCTCCATGGCACAGCACCACCAGGTAGTCCCTGCCGTCCTCCAGCAGATCGATCCCCCAGCTGTCCTCCCACACGTCCATGTCCGGATACTCCTCCCGGAAGCTTTGGAAAATGTGCCGGATCCCGTTGGGCTTCTGGAGCTCCAGCAGATAAGCCCGCCGCTGCAGGTCGTAGGCGCTCTGCCGATCGTTCCGGGTGCTCGCCACCCAGGTCCGCACCTCCCCGGAGGCCGTCTCCGCCAGGAGGCGCCAGGCGGGCTGGAATATCCCCTCCTCATTTCCGGGGATGAGCACATAGTCCATCCGGGTGAGACGCAGTCCTTCCTCCTCCCCCTCCATCAGGGGGAGGAATTTCTCGATCTGTTCCTCCGGGCTGAGCGTCTCCCAGGCGTTCTCCGGCTCCAGGCGGTGATCCGGATACCTGGCCTCCAGGAGCAAAATTCCCTTGTCTTTCCGGTAAACGCACCAGGCTGCAGCTTCGTCCATTGCACCCCAGGGGGAAACCAGGGAAATCTCTGTAAGCATATATTCCGCTGCCCTCGTCTGGATGGGGAGCAGAGCCAGGAAGAGTTTCTTTGCATCCTCCTGCGTGAAGCGGAAGTCTGCCAGCTCTGCATGCCGGGGATCCTCCGGCCCAAGGGTCTCCAGGGCTGCCTCCAGCCTGGCGTTCAGCACGCCGATATCCGGGGAATAGCACCGGAAGCCCGTCCGGGGGAACAGACGGGAAAGACCGTATACGTTGGAGTCGATCCCCACGTACGTCCATCCCGCCTCCTCCAGGGAGGGAAGCTCCCGGGGATCCCGGGTCTCCGGGTCCCGCAGGGGAAGCGTCAGCCGGAGGGCCCGGGTAAGCAGGGAATCGTCTTCCACCCGGATCTCTTCCCCGGTGCTGAGGGTCAGTTCCCCGGCGCGCCAGACCTCCCCGGAGGGGTCGACCTCCGCCCCCGTCCCCAGCAGCAGCTCCGCCAATGCTTCATCCGTCAGGCTCTGATCCTCCATCACCTGCCAGGTATGGCTCATGGCAGGCCAGACGGTGCCCCGCAGGTCGGTCTCCACATGCTCCGGCAGTCCCGCCAGGAGCAGGGCCGCCTCCGGCCAGCTTCGACGGACCAGGGGTTCCAGGGCCAGGGGCTCCGCATCGGCGCGGACGACGAATTCCGCCCAGTCCCCCTCCGGGGAAACGAAGATGCGGTACAGTCCCTCCCCCAGCCGGGGTAAAAGCTGCGTATTCATATAATACGTACCGGCGCGCCGCAGCAGGCCAAGATCGTTCCCTATGCTCGCGCCGGGCCAAAGATACCGTATCCATGTCCCGTCCGCATACTTCTCCAGGCAGAATTCCAGGTTTTCCCCTGGCTCCTTCTCTACCGTAAAGCGCAGGTAATCCGTCCCCACAGGCCACACCGCCCGATCCATGGTGATGCGCAGGCCCCGGTCCGAAATGTGGTCGCTCTCCGGCTCCCGGGGGATGGGCAGATCCTGAGGAAAACAGGGATCGCCGTTTTTCTTCGGGTGGATCGTGAACCGGTCCGAGAAGTATCCCGCTTCGGCAAAGGCCTGGGCATCCGTCCCGGCCACCTCTATGGATACCTCCTTCGCGCCGATTCCGCCGCCCAGGATCTGGATGTCCGCCCCGGGATGGGTCAGTTCATAGAGCTCCTGATAGGTGCCCAGATGGGCGCCGACAAAGTTCCAGTCCTTCTGCGCCCGGAGCCAGGCCAGGGCCCGCTCCAGGGGGTCCTGGCCTGGCTCCGGTTCCGGGGCGGGCGTCGGCTCCGGCGTCGGGGCCGCAGTCGGTTCCGGGGCGGGCGTCGGCGTGCTCTCCGGCGATGGGACCGGATCCGGCCTTCCGCCGCAGGCGGAAAACCCCAGGACCAGTGCCAGAGCCAGGACATAACACAGGGCCTTTTTCATGTTCAGCACCTCCGTTATTTCGTTTTCTGCCTCCACCCTACAATTTGACGCCGCGTCAATGTCAAGGGGTTTTGGCAAAAAAGTCAGAATATCCGCAAAATGCCCCTCATCAGTCGCCTGCGGCGACAGCTTCCCCCAAGGGAAGCCAAGGTTGCAAATCGTTACCCCCGTCCCGCCGCAGCGACTGCCTTCACCTGTGGGAAGGTGGTGCGGTGCGTCTCACGGAAGCGCCGTGACGGATGAGGGGCGATTGCTTCGATCTCTCTGTCATAACAATGGCAAATCCGGGTTTGTCAACACCCACGGAGGACAGCGTTCGCCGTTCTCCGGGTTTTACTCTTCCATTTCAGAGACCTTGAACTCCACCCAGTATTCCTTGGTGAGGTACAGGCGGTAGAGGCCCGGTCCCAGCTTGGCGTTGGTCCTCACCTGCAGCACCGTCTCCCCGGACTCCACGTAGCGCAGGCCCAGGGTGCCGGCCATTGAGCTGCGCACGTTGTGCCACTCTCCCTCCGCGTACTTTTCAAAGCGGTCCCAGTCTCGGTTGAATGACCTCTCGCAGCGCACCGTCAGTTCCACGTGATCGGGGTATAGGGGGTATTCCGCCCGGGCCATGGTGAGGGTGACGGTCCCCCCGTCCCAGCTTTTCTCCCACTCCGGCTCCCAGGGGCAGGGGTGGGCTTCCTTTTGGTTGAACTTCTCCTCCGGATAGTTCAGCGCCACCCCCTCCGGCAGGAGCCCGGAGGCCTCCAGGGCGGGACAGTCCACTCCGTCGCAGTCGATCACCAGGGCTTCCCTTCCGTCCTCCAACGCCCGGATGCCGAAGCTCACCGGCCACACGTCCATCTCCGGGTACTGCGCCCAGCAGGTCTCAAAGATATCCATGACCGTATGGGCGTTCATGAGCTCCTCCAGGTAAGCCCGCCGGGGGAGATCGTAGGCGCTCGCCCCTCTGCTCACGGCGCTCACCACGAAGCACCGCTCCTCCCCCGACGCCGTCTCCGCCAGGAGGCGGTAGGCGGGATGCAGGGTTTTCCCCTCCGGATCATGGAGGTCGGGGATGAGCACATAGTCGAAGCTCCGCAGCCTGATCCCCTCCTCCTGCAAAAGGGGGATGAATTTCTCCGCCTGCTCCAGGGGAGAGCAGGTCTGACGCTGCTCTCCCGGCACCAGGGTATAGCCCGTATACCGGGCGTGGAGGACCAGGAACTCCATGCTCACGGCGCCGCTATCGGTATCGTAGGTATTCCGGCAAACGCACCAGGCCGCCGAAGACGCCAGCTCTCCCTCGGGGGAGCACAGGGGAAAGCCCTTGGGGTAACTCCCTTCCGTACTCACCGGGACCAGCAGCAGCCGCAGGTCCCGCAGGTCCTCAGAAGTGAAGCGGAAATCCCGGAGTTCCCCCGCATCCTCCCCCAGCGTTTCCAAGACCGCTTCAAGCCTCTGATGAGCACGTCCGGATCCGGGGCATAACTGTTTACGGTGATCTCCGGGTACAGGCTGTCCAGAGGCGGGAGCATCGCCGTCCGCTGGCGGCTCTTCCACCCTGCCTTCTCCGGGGAATCCGTCGTGTTTTCCAGTACCAGACGCAGGGCCTTTGCCGGCAGGGTATCCCGGTCCAGCTCCGCCCCCTGTTTCAGGTCCAGGGTTCCATTCCCCAGGCGGTAGACCTCCGCCGAGGCGTCATACTCCGCCCTCTCCCCCAGGAGGAGAGCGGCAAGTTCTTCATCGGTGAATCGCCGTTCCTCCCACAGTTCCCAGGAAAAGCTGCTCATGGCGGGCCAGCGGGTGTCACGCAGATCGCTTTCCACGGTTTCCGGCAGCCCCGCCAGCAGCAGGGCCGCCTCCGGCCAACTGACGCGCCCGATATCGCTCAAGTCCACCGGTTCCGCGTCGGCCCGGACGGCGAATTCCGCCCAGACCCCATCCCGGATGAAGCCCACCCGGTACAGGCCCTCCCCCAGGGCGGGGAAGTAGACCATGGGCGGGGTCAGGCTGCGCTCATTCCCCGGGTTCAAGGAATAACCAATGGCGAGGATCACACCCGAATGCCGGAGGGCCTTCCAGCTGCCCTCCACATACTTCTGCAGCTCCACGTCCGCCCCGTACAGATAGGGCTCCTCCCCCTCGTTGCGCATGGTGAAGCGCACGTATTCCGCCCCCACCGACCAGTCCGCCCGGTCCATGGTGACCCGCACGCCCTGTTCGGAGACCCGTTCCCACTCCGGCTCCCGGGGGATGGGCTCGGCCAGAGGGACGAATTCATTGGCATAACCCTTGGAACTGACCGTCACCAGGTCCGGGAAGTACCCCGCATCCAGGAAGGCCTGGACGTCCAGACCCATCATGTCCAGCTGCATGTGCCGGGCGTCGTGGGTCCAGCCGGTGGCAAGGACGTTTGCCCCGGGATGCATCATGCGGTAGAGCTCCAGGTACGTGTTTATATGCCTCGACACGTAGTCTCCGTCCTGGGCCCGGAGGAAACGCAGGGCCCGCTCCAGGGGATCCTGGGGTTCCGGCTCCGGGGCGGCTTCCGGCTCCGGGGCGGCTTCCGGCTCCGGGGTGGGCTTCGGGGCTGTCGTCGGGGCCGCAGTCGGCTCCGGGGCGAGCGTCGGGGTGGACTCCGGGGCTGTCGTCGGTGCCGGTGTCCCGGCAGGCTCCGTCGGCTGTGCCGGCGTCCGTCCGCAGGCAGAGAGGAGCAGGGTCAGGAGCAGCGCAAAACACAGGGCCTTTTTCATGAGCTTCGCCTCCCATTCCGGTATTCTGCCTCCACCCTACAATTTGACGCCGCGTCAATGTCAAGAGGTTTTTGCAAAAAAGGCGAATAAAGTTCGCTTGCAGACAAAATAAACCTCTCCACCGCCTCGCGGTCCCCGTCTCGCTGCGGCTCAGTCAAGTGCGGCTCTGACGTGCCCCAGGCACGTCATTCACTACCGCGCCCCTGCTTCGCAGCCCCTTTCAGGGGAGGCAAGCCACCATCCCGCTGCTGCGGCTGGCTCCCCTGAAAGGGGAGCTGGCATCCGCCGTCTCACGCAAGGCGGATGACTGAGGGGTCCTTTTGTTCATTGTAATGTGCCTGCACATGACGATGGAGAGGAGGGAAGCGATGCGGCAATCCGTCTACCCCGTCCTCAGCATAGGAAAACCCCAGGCCTTTCGGCCTGGGGAAAAATCCTATCATTCTCTCAAAGGACTACGCCGTTCTGTTTCAGCAGCTCCCTGGCACTCTCGATGGAGTCCACTCCGGTTTTGTTCTTGATGGGGGCGAATTCCTTTTCCCGCATCACCTCGAAGGGCAGGCAGGAGTCCATCTTCTCCACCAGGTCCAGGATCAGGGTCTCCAGCTTATACCCGTTCTCCGTCTCCGGCTGGACCAACTCCCCGGCGGCGTTGAGGCAGGGTACCTTCTTCTTCGCCAGGTGGAGGATGGGCTTATCCCCCAGGAAACGGTCCAGGGCGTCCACCCGGAACAGGTAGTTGAGGATGACGCCGAAATTGTAGGCCAGGTCTCCGTTTTCGTTCCGCTCCTGCAGCATCTCCGGGGTGAGCTCATAGTACTCCACCACGCTGGCCCTGCCGTTCCGGCGGCACATGACCCCCACCTTCTCCTCGGGAAAAGCCTTGCGGATGACCTTTGCGCCGCTGTCGCAGCCCCGGTTGATCACCGCCCCCAGGAAACAGGGATCCCCGATGCGCTGGAGGACATTGTCCACGGCGAAGGCATTGAGCCATTGGATCCCCGCCCGGCGGAGCTCCTGCGTGATCCCCGCCCGGGCCATGGATTTGTACCAGCCCCCGTTGCCGTTGGGGGCCATGAACATGGCGCTGCGGCTGCCCATGAGGATCTTCCCCTCCGGATCCACGGCGGGACAGGTCTCCTGCTCAAAGAAGCGCACCTCCTCCGCCGGATAGCCGAAGTAATCCTTCTCCCGCAGGAAGTCCCGGATGGCCTCGTCGTTGATGGCGCTGGTCATGATATACAGGGGGATGGTACACCCAGCCTGCTCCGTCACCTCCATCAGGTTCCGGAACAGACATTCGAAGATGTACAGGGGATGGGTGAGGCCGATATCCACCAGCCCCTTGGACTTATCCACCCCCAGCCGGGTCCCCTGGCCCCCTGCCAGGAGGACGGCGGCCAGCTTCCGCTGCCGGATGGCCTCCAGCCCCCGGGCTGTGAACACTTCCCGGTTCGCCTCGATCTCCGGGAGCTCCATGGCGGCCAGGGGCTCGATCTTCTCCCCCCCGACCCGGGGCTCCAGGGCGGCCCGAAAGCCCAGCAGAGGGGAAAGATCCGTCTCTTCGATCTCCCGCAGAAGAGCGGACTTTTCTTCTTCCCCCAGGGTATCATACCAGGCCAGGACCTGCTCCTGTCCGTACCGCTTCAGTTTTTCCAGCGCCTCATTGTATTCCATAGCTTTCTCCTTGAAAAAAGCTGATCCGATCAGATAGCGGACGATCGGATCAGCGGTTTATCGGATTCAGTTGAACAGCTCCGCCAGGGGGCTGTCCGCGCTGAGGATCAGGGTCTTTTCCCCGTTCATGGACTTTTTCATGGCGTCCAGGGCGATCATGAAGGTATAGAACTCCGCCTTCTTGCTGCTGTCGTAGGCTTCGCTGAGGATGCGCATATACTCCGCGTCCCCCTCCGCCTTGATGATCTCCGCCTGGCTCCGGGCCTGGGCGACCTCGATCTCCACGTCCCGGTCCGCCTTGTTGCGGATCTCCTTGGCCTCCCGCTCCCCCTCGGCCAGGTAGCTGGCGGCAATGTTGTTCCGCTCGCTGATCATGCGGGTGTATACGGCGCTCTTGTTGTCGTCCGGCAGATCCAGCTTCTTGGTCTCCACGGCAATGAGCCGAATGCCGTACCGGGTGAAGGAATCCCCGATATTGGCCATGATGGCTTCCACCACGGCGCCGCTGCGCCCGCTGATGATCTCGTCCCTGGTCATGGAGCTCATGACCACCTTCAGGGCGTTGTACACGTTCACGTTGATCCGGCTCTCCGCGTTCTCCACGCTGCCGGAGAGGGTCTCGATGAAGCGCCGGGGCTCATCGATGCGCCAGATGGCGAAGCAGTCCGCGATCAGACTGGTCTTGTCCGCCGTGAGCAGATCGCTCACGGGCAGGTCGTAGAGCAGCACCGTTTTGGGGAGCTTATCCGCAGACTGGACGAAGGGGATCTTCAGATAGAGTCCAGGCTGGTCCTTTACGTCCACCACTGCGCCGAACTGCCGGACCACGCCGTATTCGTTCTGCCGCACCACGTAGCAGCTGCTGAGGATGAGGATCAGAAGGACAACGGCGGCGACGATCAGAATGATGAGGCCGACCTTGCGTTTCGTTCCCTTAGCCGCCATTTCACTCCGCCCCCTTTCCGGTGAAATCGTCCAGCGGGAGCACGGTCTGCATGCTGCCGTCCGCCCCCTGGATAATGACCTTGATCCCCGGGAAGATCTCGGTGATCATTTCATAATACAGCCGCTTGCGGGTGATCTCCGGATACTTGGCGTATTCTTCATACAGCTCCCGGAAGCGGGAAGCCTGCCCCTCCGCCTCGGCGATGCGGGACTGTTTGTAGGCCTCCGCCCGCTGCAGGATCTCGTCCGCGTCCGCGTCCGCCGCGGGGAGCACTTCATTTGCGTATTTGTTGGCATTGTTGATGGCGGTCTCCGCCTCCTGCTTTGCGGTCTCTACCGCCTTGAAGGCCTGCTGGACCTCCTCCGTGGGCGGCTCCGCGTCCTGCATGGCGATATTCACCAGGGCGATGCCCAGATCCTCCTGCTCCAGCCGCTGGGAGATCTTCTCCTTGATGGTCGCCTGGATCTCGCTCTTGCCGGTGGTGATCACATCGTCCACCTTGTACAGGCCGATGGTGTCCCGGATATAGCTCTGGCAGAGCATTTTCAGAATGCCCACCGGGTCCTGGCTGTTGTACAGATACTTCACCGGGTCCACCACCCGATATTCCACGTAGAAGTCCACGTTCACGAAGTTGAAGTCCACGGAGATCATCACGGACTCCTCCTCCACGCTGGCATTGGTGGCCAGATCATACCCGATGGCCAGGCCCTGCACCGCCTTGCTCACAATGGTCTTCTTCTGAATGAGGGGGAGCTTGAACCGCAGGCCGGGGGTACTCACCACGCTGGGATTGCCGAAGGTGGTGATCACAGCGAACTGATCCTCCTGAAGCTGGTACATGGAGCTGAACACCAGCGCCGCCAGCACCAGGATCGCCGCCGCGACAAGGATCCACTTGACGCTGCCTTTATTCCCGGGCTTCGCGGGCTTTACGGGGATGGGCCCGTCTCCCGCCTCCTGCTGCGCCTTCTGCTGTTTCATCTTCCCCGCCAGGGAGTAAACGATGAAAGCGGCGACGATGATGGCAAGGGTTACAAAAACTTCCATATTGCCCTGTTCCTCCTGATTACGGGATCTGCGCGGGCTCAGACATGGGCCCACGGTATTCTGTGCTGCCCTGGGATATGTATGCGCAGACGATGTACCGGTATCCGGTGAAGGTCCGCCGGTCGGTCCAGTTCAGGGCGCCGGCCCCGGTCACCCGGGCCACCTCCGCGTATCCGCCGCCCTCCTGTTCACTGCGCAGAATGATATAGCCTCTGGCGCCGGGAACCTTATCCCAGTGCAGGAAGCAGCCCAAGCCGCGTTTTTCCGCCGTGAGTCCCGTCACCTGTTCAGGCCGGACGATGTACCGGATATCCTGATCCACCGCGCCGGTGATCCCCGCCGCGCTGCCGCTGCCGGTATACTGCCAATAGGCAAAATCCCCGTTATACCGGGTCTGCACCGTCCAGTTGGCAAGCCAGACGGGGAAGCCGCCCGCCTCCTCCAGGGCCTGGGCCACGCCTTCCTCCAGCATGCTCCTGCCCGCATATACCCCGGCGGTGTAGCCTGCGTCTTCCACAGCCAGGCAGAAGGCCGCACAGATCCTTCCGTATTCCTCCCCGGAAAGATTCGCTTCGTACAGCCGTCCGATCATACTCCCGTCCGCCGTGGTGGCAAGCTCATAGTCCAGGATCACCGGAAGGGTAAGGCTGTAGGGCTCCAACGCCTCCAGGACGAAATCCGCCTCCTCCAGAGCCTCCGCTTCGCTGGCAGCCTGGGAGAAGAAGTATACCCCCACGTCCAGCCCCGCCTTCAGCGCCGCTTCCATATTGACCGTGAAATTGTCGTCCAGGTTCAGCGTACCCTCGGCGCCGTAGCCCCGGAAGCCCAGGCGGATAAAGACGAAGTCCTGGGTCTTCGCCACGGTCTCCCAATCGATCTCTCCCTGGTATCGGGCCACGTCCAGACCGCGGCCCACGGCCTCTGCCTGCCGCTCCCATTTGGCATACACGGTGCGCTCATAGGCAACGGCCAGGTCGAAGTCGTAGGGCGTTTCCAGATCCCGGTCCGTATACCAGCCCACGAAATTCCAGTACTGCCGCTCGGTCGCCTCCGGTTCGGGACAGGGATCTCCCCAGGCCACCTGGATATCCGGTACCGGCGTACCGCCCCAGGTATCGAAATGGACGGTCACGATCTGGATCCACCGGAGGTACAGGGTGATGTCCTTCGTCACGGGACTGTCAAAATCATATTCCTCCGTCAGGTCCGGGTCGGTATACCAGCCGCCGAACCAATATCCCTCCCGTTCCGGCTCCTCCGGCACGGGCAGGGCGCTGCCCATGGGCAGGAGGAAGGTGGGATACTCCGCCCCATCCTCCGGCAGGGGGTGGCTGGCGGCGTCATGCCGCCCGTCCTGTATCGTCACCCAGCAGGGCGGGAAAGCCTGATAGCTTCCCTTCTCCCGGACCTGCACCACGTTGGGGGCGGCATGGACCTTGCCCCAGAGAAGGGGCGTGTCCCGATCCGACACCAGCGTGAGCATGGGCCGATCAAAGAGGGTGAGGCAGCCCCGAACCGCCGCGCCGCAGCGATGACCGGTGAAGGTGATCCTCCCCTCCCCCACCAGGGTCAGGTCTCCCAGGACCGTGGCTCCGCGGCGGTAACCCTTCAGCAGGTTCTCCCCCTCCAGCCGGATGAGAAGATCTCCCTCGGCATACAATGCGGCGCCCCGAAATTCTCCCTCCACCACCGCGCCGCGCAGGGTGAGGGTCCCGCTTTCCGGATCATACTCCGCCGTGCCCTCTCCAAAGGAGTATACTCCCCCCTGGGTGATCTCCTCGCCCCCCAGCCAGAGTCGGGGACGGGGGGACCAGGGCCCGGAGGCCCGGAGGGCAAGCACGCACAGGAGGCCCAGGATCAGCAGGGCAAACGCATTTCTCAACTTATTCATGCCCTGATTATACAGATACCGGCCCACTTCTGCAAGGGGCGGGAAAAAATTCACCCGGCGGTCAAAGAGGCGTGGTATTTTTTCGGCAGTTATGCTATGATATGATGTATGTAGTATTCAGATTAAGGAATCGGCCGGTCCCCGGCCGGAAGGGGGTAATGGAATTGTCCTCCCAGGTCACCAATTATCAGTGCCCGGCCTGTACCGGTCCGCTGAAATATGATCCCCAGACGGGAAAACTCGTATGCGAATACTGCGAGTCGGTCTACGATCCCAAGGAGATCGAAGCGCAATACGCCCAGAAGGAAGCCGAAGCCGAGGCCGCCAAAAAGAAGGCAGACGCCCAGTATGCCCAGGCTGTCTCCCAGATGCCGGAGGGAGCGCCCTGGACCGAGGCGGAGGCAAACGGGCTGAAGGTCTACAACTGCCCCTCCTGCGGGGCGGAGATCATCTGTGAGGAGACCACCGCTGCCACCAGCTGCATCTACTGCGGCAATCCCACCGTGGTACCGGGACAGCTGGGGGGATTGCTGAAGCCGGATTTCGTCATTCCTTTCCAGAAAACCAAAGAGGAAGCCGTAGCCGCGCTGAAGCGCTTCTACCAGGGCAAGAGACTCCTCCCCAAGGCCTTCAGCGAGGCCTCCCACCTGGAGGAGATCAAAGGCCTGTACGTTCCCTTCTGGCTCTTCGACGGCCAGGCCGAGGGTCGGGCGATCTTCAACGCCTCCAACTCCCGCTCCTGGACCGAAGGCAGCTACCGGGTCACGGAGACGGAGTATTTCGAGGTCGACCGGGCCGGCGCCCTTGCCTTTACTCATGTGCCTGTGGATGCCTCCAGGAACATGAAGGACGACTATATGGAGTCCATCGAGCCCTATGATTACGGGGATCTGAAGCCCTTCTCCACCGCATATCTGCCGGGCTTCCTGGCGGACAAATACGACGTGGACGCCAAGGAGAGCGCGCCCCGGGCCTCGGACCGGGCGAAGCAGAGCTTCATGAACGCTTTGGCCGGCACCGTCTCGGGATACGGCTCCGTAGCCCTGCGGGAAGGACGGGCGGACTTCTACCCCAGCAGGGCCTCCTATGCTCTGCTTCCGGTGTGGATGCTGCACACCAAGTGGCAGGATAAGGATTACTACTTCGCCATGAACGGCCAGACCGGGAAGCTGGTGGGCGACCTGCCGGTATCCAAGGGCCGTTTCTGGGCATGGTTCGGCGGGATCTGGGCCGCGGTGTTCGCCGCGATCGAGATCATCGGCAGACTGCTCTGAGCGGGCGGAAAGGCAGGGATATTAAGATGAAACGTTTTCTTCTGATCCTGACGGCGCTGCTGCTGCTCACCCTTTTTCCCGGCTACACCGCTCTGGCGGCGGAGGAGGATACGCTCCCCCTGGTGACGGACGCGGCGGAGCTCCTGTCGGACACCCAGGCGGAAGCGCTCCAGCAGAAGGCCGCAGAACTGACGGAAAAATACGGCATCGCCGTGCGCATCCTCACCGTCCAGTCCATCGGCCAGTACAATATTGAGGATTTTGCGGAAGCCGCCTTCGATCAGTACCATCTGGGCTTCGGGGACCAGGGCAGCTGCATCATGCTCCTGCTGAGCATGGAATACCGGGACTATGACATCTTTGCCCACGGTTACGGCAACGAGGCCTTCACGGACTACGGAAAGGAACTCATCGCGGACGACGTGGTTCCCTATCTGAAAAACAACGACTGGAACGGCGCCTTTACGGCTTTTCTGGAGGATTGCGGCAGTTTCCTGGAGAAAGCCGCCCAGGACGAGCCGGTGGACATTCCCTTCGTTCTGAACGTCTTTGATTATTCCTTCCAGGACCCCGGGGAGAGTTTCCAGCTGTACGCCTCCACCCTGGGGGGGAAGCCGGTCAGCGTCGTCTGGCGTTCTTCGGATCCCAGCGTGGCTACCGTTGACGAAAACGGCCTGGTCACCGCGGTGAATCGCGGCTATGCCAGCATCACCGGCTACGCGGACGGCTTCACCAACGAATGCTACGTTCGGGTGGAGAACAGCGCCAACGCCGCGACCACCCGCACCATCGTCCACGCTGTCATCGCCCTCATTCCCGCCCTCATCGCCACCCTCATCATGAAGGGCAAGATGAAGACGGTTCACCGGCAACAGACCGCCGCTCAGTACACCGGCTGGGATCAGCTGAACCTGAGCATCCGGGACGACCGGTTCCTCCATCGAAGCGTCCATCGCACGAGGATCGAATCCAACAGCGGCTCCCGGAGCGGCGGAGGCGGCGGGGGCGGCGGCAGCCATGGCGGCACCTCCATCAGCTCCCACGGCAGCTCCCACCACAGCGGAAAGTTTTGAAGCCCTTTCTCTGGTATCTGCTCCAGTTCACCTGGGGCCTTCCCCAAAACTTGGGGGGACTGCTCTGGTTCCTGTTCTATCTGCGCAAGCCGCATCGGATCTGGAACGGAGCCGTGGTAACCCGCATCCGGCGGAAGCGCTTCTCCGGCGGCTTCACCCTGGGCATTTTCATCTTTTTGACGGAGCCCCTGAGCGAGGAATCGGAGCATGATCTGCTGATCCACGAATACGGACATACGGTCCAGTCCCTGTATCTGGGTCCCCTCTGGAGCCTGAGCATCGGTCTGCCCTCCATGCTCTGGTGCAATCTGCCCCCCTTCCAGCGGCTCCGGCAAAAGCGGCGCATCTCCTACAGCGCCCTGTACTGCGAGGGCTGGGCAGACAGGCTGGGGCAAAAGAGCACGGGAGAACGCTTCATACGGGAGATCTGATCCTCGGTTTTTCCTGAGCACAACGCATAGAATGCGCATAAAACGAGAGAGACGCGGTCCGATATGGCCCGCGTCTCAGACTGTAGACAAACCCGAAAATGGAACGAAAACGGGAAGGAAGATAGCGCGAAAGAAACCCAGGAGGGGTGTCTTTCGCGTTCAATCAGAAGTTTTTCGAACAATTTCTACCGTATTTCCTGTTCGAAAAACTTGCTTCAGCGGGGCGACAAGACTTTGTCGACACGCTGAGACGCGGTCCGATATGGACCGCGTCTGTTCTTTATCCGGGGGGCAGGAGCATGGGCTGAAGCTGGCGTCCGGCCAGGGCCGCCTGGATCGTCTGCGGCAGCAGGGAAAAGTCCGCGACCAGGCTGGTGGGTTTTCCCCGGGGATCGTCCTGGCGGAAGGGGACGAAGTAATAATGCTTCCGGTTCAGCAGGCTGCCCAGGTTCGCCGCCCCGGCGGCCAGCCCGTCATTGGTGCTCACCGCCAGCACGATAGGCCTTGCGTTGCGCAAATGCGCTTTGCAGGCAAAGGTGACGGTGGTGTCCGCCGCTCCGGCGGCCATCTTGGACAGGGTATTCCCCGTACAGGGCGCCACGGCCAGGATATCCAGCAGGCCCTTCGGGCCGATGGGCTCCGCATCCTCTAACCGCAGGATCGGGCGCCGCCCGCAGATCTCCCGCACTTCCTCCAGGAAACGGGAAGCCAGGCCGAAACGGGTATCCGTTTCCGCGGCCGCCGGGGACAGGATCGGGGTGATCTCATAGTCAGCCGCAAGCTCCCGCATCACCGGGAGCACCGCATCGAAGGTGCAAAAGGAACCGCAAATGGCAAAGCCCAGGCGGATCATATCGGGGATTCCTCCTTCAATATCCGGTCTATGGAAGCCTTCAGCACCCTTGCCGCCGTCAGCGGCGCGGTCTTCCCCGGCAGGCCGGGACAGGGCAGCACACCGCGCCGGTCAAGGAATCCCCCCGGCTTCGAAGCCAGCTCCAGGCACAGCGTTTCCCGCGGTGCGGCGGGCAGGACCGGCTCCGGTACGGTATTGAACAGAAAATCAAACCCCGCGGCTTCTTCCGGATCCGCCAGGGTCCGGCAGCCCGCGCACAGGGCCATGGCACGGCTTTCCTCCCGGCGGGCATATACGGTCACCCGGCATCCGAGTCCACGGAGACGGGCAGCCAGAGCCTGGCCGATGCGGCCGTAGCCCAGGATCAGCGCATCGGAATCCCAAAGCGTTCCGGAGGACGCCCGTATGGCCTCCCCTATGGCTCCCTCCGCCGTAATGGCGGCGTTCATCACCTGCACCGTCTCCGACGCGTAGTAGTCCCGGAGGCGGAGATTCGGCCACCGGCCGGTGACGCCCCCCGCCAGCACCCGGCTGCCCGGACGAAGGGTGCCCAGCAGGGGATGGGTACCCGTGGGCAGAGGAAATATCCACCAGTCCGCCTCCAGCCCGGGACAGTATGCGGGCGTCTCATGTCCGTCGGCCCGGAGCAGATCCCCCAGGGCGTCCTGCCGGGCGTCTCCGGGGATCATGGCAAGGATCATGCCGTTCACCTCCAGGCCAGTATACGTGGAAAACGACAGGAAGGTGACCCGGCAGAAAACCGCCCGGCGCAGATGCGCCGGGCGGCAATCGTTTTCGTGTTTACAGGCCCAGGTTCAGTCCCCCGAGCCCTCCGGTGAGCTTGTTCATGTTCTCAGCCTTGGCGGCGTCTGCCTTCCGCAGCGCCTCGTTTACCGCGGCTACGATCATATCCTGCAGCATTTCCACGTCTTCGGGATCCACTGCCTCGGGATCGATGACCAGGCTCAGGAGCTCATTTTTCCCGCTGACCTCCGCCTTCACCACGCCGCCTCCGGCGGTGGCTTCATAGGTCTGCTTCTCCAGCTCCTCCTGCATCTTCAGCATATCCTGCTGCATCTTCTGGGCCTGACGGACCATGTTCATATTCATTCCGCCGGAAAACCCGCCGCCGCCCCCATAGGAACCGCCGCGAAAAGCGCCTTTAGCCATTTATTCTTCCTCCTTGAACCCAAATTGCGTGAACAGATTCGACATATCTGCAAAGCGATCCCCGCCGACGCCATCCGCTCCCGCTGCCTTCACGGGCACAGGATGACCTGCCAGCTTTTCCGCCTCGGTCCGGATCCGATCCAGATTCCGTTCCACCATCTGCAGAGCCGCATCGTTCCGGGCGGTGAGGACGAAAACGTCCCCCATCTGCGCCGCAGTGACGTTGGACGGATCCGACAGCATCATGTGATCCCCGATGAACAGGCTCTCTCCCAGCTTTTCCAGGAGCGTTTGCCAGTCAAGCGCAGGCGGGGCGGGGTTTTCCCGGACCTCCTGCGGTTCCTCCGGGACCGGTTCCGGCGCGCTTTCCGCCGGCGCCGCTGCGGTCTCCGGAGCAGGCGGCTCTTCCGCGCTGCGCGTCTGCGCCGGGATCTGGGGCGCGGGAACGAAGGCCGCGGGCTTCAGGCCGCACAGGCGCACCAGGCAGAGCTCCGCGCAAAGCCTTCGGTCGCTGCTCCGGTCCAGAGCGGCATCCGCCTCCTCCAGCACGTCCAGCGCAGCCAGAAGGCTTCCCGTATCCGTATTCCGGGCAAGCCGCTCCAATACCCCTTCCGAATAGCCGCCGGACATCAGGGCGCCGCCGGAGCCCGGAGCCACGAAACGCAGGAGCAGATCCCGATGCAGGGCGGCCAGCTGCTCCAGCACGGAGGCCACGTCCTTTCCCGACTGATACAGCCGGTCCAGGATATCCAGGGCAGTATCGCTGTCCCCCCGCTGGAGGGACTCCAGCAGACGGCAGATTTCCTCATTCTCCGCCAGACCGATGGCGGAAAGCACCCGCTCCCGGTCGATCTTTGCCCCGGAGCACTGGTCCAGAAGACTCAGGGCGTCCCGCAGGGCTCCGTCCGCCAGGCGGCTCAGGAGACCGGCGGCTTCTCCATCCAGCTCCAGCCCCTCCGCCTCCGCCACCTGCATCAGCCGGGAACGGATCAGATCCGGCGGTACCCGATGGAAGGAATACCGCTGGCAGCGGGAGAGGATGGTCGCCGGGACCTTGTACAGCTCCGTGGTGGCCAGGATAAAGATCAGGTGCTCCGGTGGTTCCTCGATGGTCTTCAGGAGGGCGTTGAAGGCGGGCTTGGAAAGCATATGGACTTCGTCGATGATGTACACCCGCCGCCTGGCGGCCACGGGAGCGTAAACCGCCTCGTCCCGGATGGCCCGGACATCGTCCACGCCGTTGTTCGAAGCGGCGTCCATCTCCGTTACGTCCAGAATTGCCCCGCTGTCGATCCCCCGGCAGATCTCGCACCGGTTGCAGGGGTTGCCCCCCACGGGGTTCAGGCAATTCACCGCCTTGGCCAGGAGCTTGGCGCAGGTGGTCTTTCCCGTGCCCCGGGTGCCGGTAAACAGATAGGCATGACTGGGCCGGTCCGTCAGCACCTGCTTCTTCAGGATCTCGGTGATATGCTCCTGCCCTACCACCTCATCAAAGGTCTTGGGCCGCCATTTGCGGTACAGCGCCTGATACATGCTCATTCTCCTCAACGATAAAAAAGCCCGCCCCGGCAAAGGGCAGAACCGCACACCCGCCTTTGACCGCTCTGATCCGTTCGGTATCCCTGCAGCCGGCTCGGGACCGGCTGCCTTGCGGCACACGTGGCGCACCGCTTAATGCTGCTCGGTCTCCCGCCTGACATGGTTCACGGGGCCGCGTTGCGCAAGACCGGTCCGTCATTACTGCTTACAGGGAGCAGACAACACACCAAAGGGCCGGGGGCGGGAATTCATCCCTGCTGTAGCGGTTTGCAGGTACAGGGCACCGCTATCTCCCCGACTAGTGCGGCTCTGCCCCGTGTCGGGCGGGGCTTTGCCGATATGCTGATATTCTACAATACTTCCGCGCCGGAATCAACCCTATTTTCTCCCGATCCGGCATCCTTCATTCAGGTCACCAGCAGGCTCAGCACCATCTGCAGCACGGAGGCCAGAAGGAAAGCGGCAAAGCCGCCGGTGAGAAAAACCGTGCGGAAGGCGGTCCATGTCTCCGGCAGCCGATCCTCCGGCGAACGCGCACGGATCCGGGGAAAGCGGCGCACCAGCAGAATGAGCCCGGCAACGGTGCAGCAGAAGATCAGCATGCCGAACAGGCCCATGCCCAGCATGGAGGGCAGATTCTCCACCACCGCGGGCAGTGCCTCCTCCCCTTCGGCCAGGAGCTCCTGCAGGCTGAGGGATTCTCCGTCCCCCATGAGCAGCATGGGCACCAAAGAGCCGATGGTATTCACCAGGATATGGAGAACGATGGTATACCGAAGTCTTCCGGTGCGGACGTAGATGCTGCCGAAGAGGATCCCTGCGCCGAAGGCATAGAAAAACTGGCTCAGGTTTCCATGGAAAAGACCGAAGGCCATGGCAGAAAACAGCACCGCCGTGGGCCGGTCTATGGTGCGCATCCGGTCCAGCAGAAGCTTCCGGAAGATCAGTTCCTCCATGATGGGGGCCAGAAGCACCGCAAACAGAGCGACGGACCAGAGGTCCAGCTGATCCAGCATCTGCTCCAGGGGATTGGATCCGGTCCCTCCCAGGACCCGGCCCAGGAGCTGTGTCACCCCCTGCCCCAGCAGATTGCAGGGATAGAGGATCCCCAGGCACATGAGCAGACAGATCATCAGCTCGCCCAGCCCCCCCAAAGCCGCCTTCTCCGGCAGTTGGACCGGCGCCTTGGGCAGGATCAGCAGGAAAAGGGGGAAGCCCACCAGATACATGCAGACGAAGCTGAGGGCGGTGAGGAACCACCCCCGGCGCAGCAGCTCCGGAGCCAGAAGCCCCAGCACAACAGCCGCGATATACTGAGCGGCCACCGCCGCCGCCAGGAAAACGAAGCAGGCCAGAGCGATGCGGGAATAGTGCTTCCTCAGGGCAGGGGATACGGCGCTGTTCAACGGGTATTCCTCCTCTTGCAGCCGCAGATCCGTAACTCATGCGGCCGATGCGGCATTCGGAAAAAAGGGGACCGTCTGCGGCTGCCGGATTCCGGCAGGGACACAGACGGTCCCGCATCATGCGGTTTTACCGGCTCAGTTGACGACCCGGACGGTGCACTTCAGGGTGGTTTCCTTACCGTCTGCCGTCTTCACCGTAACGGTGATGGTGGCGGTGCCCCTGGACACAGCCTTTACCCGGCCGTTGCTCTCCACGCTGGCCACGCCGCTGCTGTCGCTGGCGTAGGTGACGGTGGCGCCGTCCCCGGCTCCGTTCACCTTCAGCATGAAGGTTTCGCCGGTACCGCTGTGGATGGTGACGTCGCTGTGGCTCAGGCTCAGGTTGCCGCTGCTGCTGCTTCCGCCGCTGGGATTGCTCGGCGCATAACCCACGACCCGGACGATGCATTCCTTGGTGACGCCGCCGGCGGTGGCGGAGACCTTGGTGGTGCCGTGGTTCACGGCGGTGACCAGGCCGTTTTCGTCAATGGTGGCCACGTCGGGATCCTCGGAAATCCAGATGATGTCCACCTGCACCTGGGCAGGGGAAATGGTGGCAACCATCTGGAAGGTATCCCCCGGATTGGACAGGGTGAAGTCCTCCCGGTTCAGCACGATGGAGTTCACCACCGGTTCGGGTGTCGGTTCAGGAGTGGGCTGAGGCGTATGGGTCGGCGCGGCGGGAGAGGCAGAAGGATTGGCGGTTACCGTGGATACCCCGTTGCTGGGAGAGGCGGATACAGCCGGCTTCGCAGTTGCCCCGCCGGGTTCGGGCTCCCGGTCCTTCAGACTCATGGCCAGCAGAACCACAACGGCGACGATGATGAGGATCAGCACCACCAGCCCGACAATGACCTGCCAGCCGGTATTGTTGATTTTCACCGTCTTACCGTCCCGGTTCTTCTTCGCTCCGCAATAGGGACACTTACTGTGGATCGAGGAATAATGCTTGTCACAGCGCCCACACTTTACGTCTTTAAACAGTGCCATCCCATTCCCTCCGTTCCGATGCATCTGTTTTGCTGCTTACATCATACGACACCAACGGCTGTTTCGTCAATAAGTTTTGACGAATCAGCCCGGATTTTGTTCCCGGCTTTCCGCCTCATTCGGGTGACATAATCTCTTTCTTTCTCCGTTGCGCGGCGGCGCCGCTTGTGGTAGACTTTCCCCAGAGAAGGGAGGGCAGAGATGGATAAACGTGGTTTTTCCCCGGAGAGGCGCGAGCTGGTTTTTGCCCTGTCCCTTCTGTTCCTCGGCGCTGCTCTGCGGCTTTTGGGGCTGGGCTTCTTCCCCCCCGGCCTGAACCAGGACGAGGCCTCCACGGGCTGCGACGCATGGGGACTGCTGGTCTCCGGCATGGACCGGAACGGGGACGGCTGGCCCGTTCTCTTTACCAGCTGGGGCAGCGGGCAGAATGCCCTGTACGCCTACGTTCTGCTGCCGCTGATGGCCCTGTTCGGCCGCAGTACCGCGGTGCTCCGTCTGCCCGCAGCCCTGCTGGGCACCGGATCGCTTTTTCTGTTCTGGCGCCTGGGGAGACGGCACGGAGGTCCGGCCATGGGGCTCTGCGCCCTGGGCCTGTTGGCGCTGAATCCCTGGCATCTCCTCATCAGCCGCTGGGCTTTGGAGAGCAACCTGCTCCCCGTCTGCCTCCTGCTGGGCGTGTACTTTCTGGATCTGGCCCTGGGGAACCGGCCCTGGAGCATCCTTCCCGCCGCGGGGGCTTTTGCCCTGGGGCTTTACGCCTATGGCACAGCCTTCCTGTTTCTCCCGCTGTTCCTGCTCCCCTGCTGCATTCTGCTGCTGCGGAGGCGTTTTCCCCCGCTTCCCTTTCTGGCCGCTCTGGGCCTGTTCATCCTTCTGGCCTTTCCCGTCTTTCTGTGCAACCTGCGGAATCTGCTGGGCATGGACAGTGCGAAGCTCCTGTGCTTCACCCTTCCCCGGCTCACCCAGACCCGTCAGACCGCCACCATGTCCTTTTCCCCTCGGAACCTGCTGAACGCCCTGAAGCTGCTGTGGCTGCAGTCGGACGGTCTTCCCTGGAACAGCGCCGGGCCCTTCGGCCTGCTGTGGGGGATCCCCGGCCTGGCCCTGTCCCTGGGGGGCCTGGGCTGTTCCGTCTGCCGGATCACCCGTCGGAAGGGGGAGGATACGGACCGGATCGCCCTTTTCGCCCTGGCCGCAGGGCTGGTCTCCTGCCTGTTCATCCAGGTCAACGTCAATCGGGTGAACTTCCTTTTCCTTCCCCTGGTATGGTTCCAGGCGGTGGGGCTCAGGGCGCTGCTGGATGCCCTTCCCGCCCTGCGGATCCCCGCCTGCCTTCTGCTGCTCTGCGCCCTGGGCTTCCTCTGCCGGTACTGCCTCACCCAGCAGCGCGCCGCCCTGGAGCCCGCCTTCCATACGGGTCTTCCGGAGGCCATCGCCTCCCTGGAGGAGGGAGAGGAGCCGGTATGGATCTCCAGCCGGGTCAATATGCCCTACGTCTACGTGCTCTTTGCCCTGGGGACGCCGCCGGAGGAATTTCAGGCGGACGTGGTTTACGCGGATCCGGACGCCCCCTTCCGGCACGTGACCCGCTTCGGCCGCTGGCGTTTCGGCAGCGTGCTGCCGGATGAGGGGATCTGCATCCTTTCCCTGGCGGAGGCCCGCAAATATGCGGAAAACGGCTATCTCCGCATCCGGTCGGTTTTCGGACTTTACGCCGTTGCGGAGGCCGGAGATTTCTGATATACTGATAAAGTTATTCCCATACGGGAAAGGAGGTGAAAGAAAGATGACAAACGAGATCAAAAACCTGCGGCTCGCGGTGCTCATCGATGCGGAAAACGTGCCCCGGAACAGCATGAAGGCCATTATGGAGGAGGCCGCCATCTACGGCACCCCCACCATCAAGCGCATTTACGGGGACTGGACCTCTCCCAACGTGGGCTCCTGGAAATCCCTGCTGCTGGAAAACGCGGTGACACCCATCCAGCAGTACAGCTACACCACGGGAAAGAATTCCACCGACTCCGCCATGATCATCGACGCTATGGATATTTTGTACGAGGGGAAGACCGACGGCTTCTGCATCGTCTCCAGCGACAGTGACTTCACCCGTCTGGCCATCCGTCTGCGGGAGGCCGGCATGAAGGTCATCGGCATGGGAGAGCAGAAGACCCCCGTCGCCTTCCGCGTTGCCTGCGACAAGTTTATCTATATCGAAGTGATCCGGGCCGCCAGTCAGACGAAGCAGAAGGACGCCTCCGCCAAGCCGGAGAAGCAGAAAACGACGGCCCGGAAGTCCACCCGGCAAAAGGCCGAAAAGGAACCCGCCGAAGGGGAAAAAGCCGCTCAGGCCAAGGCCGGCCAGGCCAAGGAAGAGCACCTCCAGAAGGAGGAGCACGGCAGCGTCAAGAAGGATCAGAAGATCCCGCCGGATATCGTCAAACTCATCGTGGACTCCGTTTCCGATATTGCGGACGAGGATGGCTACGCCTTCATGGGCGAGCTGGGAAACCTTCTGCTGAAGAAACAGCCGGATTTCGATCCCCGGAACTTCGGCTTCACCAAGCTGACCCAGCTGATCCGCTCCATCGGCCGCTTCGAGATCGACGCCCGGGTGACGGACGCCACGGGGACAAAGCACATCTATCTTCGGGATAAGGAAGCCTGAATTTGAGAAGAAGGAAAACGCGGCGGAGAAGCGGACGGCGGATCCTGGTCATCCTGCTCCTCCTGATCCTGGGGGCGCTGATCCTCCGGGACAATTTTCTGGTGCGTTCCGTGGAATACGAGCTTCGTTTCCCGGATCTGCCCACCGCCTTTGACGGGCTGCGCATCCTGCACATCTCGGATCTCCATGGGCGGGATATCCTGACCAAACAGCTCCTGCAGCGGGCGGAGACGGCAAAGCCCGATCTGATCCTGATCACCGGAGACCTGGTGGACGGGGAGGGACAGCTGGAGCGGCTGGAACCGCTGATCCTGGGGTTTGCCGGACTGGCTCCCGTGTACTACGTCACCGGGAACCATGAATGGGCCTTGGCGGATACGGAGGGCTTCCTGCGGGATCTGTCCTTCCTGGGGGTCACGGTTCTGCGGAACAGCTTCGTGACCCTGGAGCGAAGCGGCGGCCGGCTCCTGCTGGCCGGATTGGAGGATCCCAACGGCTACGCGGACATGAAAACGCCGGAGGAGCTGGCCGGGGAACTGGAAGCCGCAGGAGGCGGGTTTTCCCTGCTCCTGGCGCATCGGCCCGACCGTTTCCCGGATTATGCCGAGTTGGGCTTCCGGGTGGTGTTCAGCGGGCATATCCACGGGGGCATGCTCCGTCTCCCCTTCCTGGGGGGCGTCCTGGCCCCGGGCCATGTACTTTTCCCGGAGTATGACGGCGGTCTGTTCACCCGGGGCGGCAGCGCCATGGTCCTGTCCCGGGGCCTGGCGGAGGTTAACGGCTTTCCCCGGGTCTTTAACCCCATGGAGGCGCCCGTCGTGGTGCTGCGGAGGGGATAAGCGCAAACAGAATCCGGGACGCAGCTGCGTCTCATTCCGAGACCAAATGCAGAAATACCGGAAGACAGCGGAGAGAATTCCGTCTGTCTTCCGGTTTTTTTGTTCGTGGAGCCTTCTTCTCAGCCGGGGAGCTCGTCCGTGCTGCCCTTCCACAGAATATCCGCGATGCGGCGGCTGGCAAACCCGTCCCCGTAGGGATTGGAGGCGTGGGCCATGGCGCCGTAGGCGGCCGGATCCTCCAGCAGTTCCCGGAAATTCCGGTAGATGACGTCCTCGTCCGTACCCACCAGACGCAGGGTCCCGGCGGCAACCCCCTCCGGTCGTTCCGTGGTGTCCCGCATGACCAGCACAGGCTTGCCCAGGCTGGGAGCCTCCTCCTGGATGCCGCCGGAATCCGTAAGGATCATATAGCTGCGGGCCAGGAAATTATGGAAATCCAGCACGTCCAGGGGCTCGATGATCCGGATCCGTTCACAGCTGCCCAGTTCCTCATCCGCCGCCCGGCGGACAAGGGGATTCATATGGATGGGATAGACCGCCTTCACCTCCGGATGCTCCTCCAGGATGCGGCGGATGGCCCGGAACATATGGTGCATGGGCTGACCCAGGTTTTCCCGCCGGTGGGCGGTGATCACCACCAGCCGGCTCCCCTCCGCCCATTCCAGTTCGGGATGGGTGTAATTCTCCCGGACGGTGGTCTTTAGGGCATCGATGGCGGTATTGCCGGTGACGTAAATGGAATCCGGCCGTTTCCCCTCACGCAGCAGGTTCTCCCGGGACTTTGCCGTCGGCGCGAAATTGTACCGGGCGATGATCCCCACCGCTTCCCGGTTGAATTCCTCCGGATAGGGGGAGTAAATGTTATAGGTGCGCAGACCCGCTTCCACATGTCCCACGGGGATCTGGAGATAGAAGCAGGCCAGGGCCGTCACGAAGGTGGTGGAGGTATCGCCGTGGACCAGCACCACGTCCGGCCGCACCTCTTCCAGCACTGCCTTGATCCGCTCCAGGATGTTCACGGTGATATCGAAAAGGGTCTGCTTGTCCTTCATGATGGACAGATCGTAATCCGGTGTCACCTGAAACGCCCGCAGGACCTGGGTCAGCATCTCCCGATGCTGACCCGTCACACATACCACCGTTTCAAACTGATCCGGTCTTCGCTTCAGTTCCAGCACCAGAGGGCACATTTTCACCGCCTCCGGCCTGGTGCCGAAGACCAGCATGATTCTCTTCATCGTCTTTCCTTTTCTCGTTTCAATCCGGAATCGGTGCCATTCTGCCACAATTCCTGCAGGTGCGGCTGTCATCGATTCTCTTTACAGAGAGAAGACCACGATGCCGACCACGATGACCGCCATCCCCAAGGCGCGCTGCCTGCTGATCTCCTCATGGAGCGCCAATCGGCTGAGAAGGGGGACGAAGATCTGACCCGAAGCCCCCAGAGCGGCGCTGAGGGACAGGGGGATGAAGCGCAGGGCATAAACGCTGAACAATGTGGTGGAAAAGAACCGATGATCTCCCAGTCGGTGCAGTTCCGGCAGATTTCTGGGAGTTCGTCAACGCGATGCTTCATGTGCAGGTCGAAAAAGTCCCGATTACGCCGTTTCCAGATTCTGTATTCACATCGCCGCATTCATGATCACCATTGACATCCATAGCACAAAGTGCGGCTTTTCCTTCCCAAGTGATAGGCATAACGCCCACCACATTACCACAGGCAATACGTTCATCCCGGACTTCAGGTCGTATATCCTCAATCAAACCTGCCCAGGAAATCAAATGCCGGGTCGTTGTCCAGGCGCCGCGCTCCCGCCGGCCAGAACGATTCCTTTCATCATGATATCTCACATTTATGGTCAGCCTGACCACATATTATTTTTTTATTATATATGTAATTCTAAGTTAAGGCAATAGGTTTCCCACAGTTTTCTGGTTTTCAGCTGCCAGGAAAAGGCCGAAAAAACAGAGCTGAAACCGGGTGTTTGCGCAGCACAGCCCAGGCAGATCTGCTTGGGCTGCTGTACGGCTTTCAACAGTCTCTGCGGAAAAGATCGCAGGTGCAGGCTTTCTCTTCCACATACAACATGGCCAGCAATTCTGTACACATTCGGCCGATTCGGCCCGAGAAATACTCTTCTGCTGTTTTGATGTCCTTGCAGGAACACTCTGGCGTCTATCTTGAAATCTTCTGCTATTTGGTTGAAAGTGCTTCGCAACTCCATTTATCACTCTTGCGCAATCTCTGCATTTCTTTTCCTTGACAGATTCAGAGATGGTCGGAGGTTCCGTTTACAAAAATGGCCGGGCTTCGAATGGAAAGCCCGGCCGAAATCGATTCAATTATCCTGTTCAGCCCAGGGTCAGCGTAGCGGGATTGCTGAAGGAGGAGACACCGCTGCGCGTGACTTTACAGCGGAACTTGTATCCGTTGTGGCGTGCGGCAACATTGGTCTGGTTGAAGGTGGCGGAGGTGCCATTGATCTGAACGTCGTTCCAGG
>CAMVBX010000005.1 GCA_947165825.1 uncultured Clostridia bacterium | reverse complement strand
GAGCCCAACGAAGTGGGTCCCGGTCGAAGCGTGTCGACTTTGTCGACACGCTGACAGCCGCCCCGAAGGGCGGCTGTCAAGGCGCGGAGAGATATGCGCTTATAATTCGACGATGCGGGGGAGCTTTCGGTAGAGATGATAGAGCATGGCGGCGGTGAGCAGCGGCATCAGATAACCGATCCCGGTGGAGATCCCGGGCCGGGACACCAGCAGATTATACAGAGCGTGAAAACTCATGGCCAGAGAGAGGCCGCCCAAGATTGCCGGGAAAGAGAAGGCTTTGAGCCGCTTTGAAACGATCATCCAGACGGCCAGGGCAAGGATGCTGACGATGTGCATGACCCCCACGGCCAGGCCGCGGATGAGGATATAGGGCAGACTGTCCGCTCCGGCGGTGAGGATATAGCAGCAGTTTTCAAAGGTGGCGAAGCCTGCGCCGATGGCCACGGCCAGCATGGTGAGGTTCCTGTCCTTCGGCGAGAACAGCGCCAGGAAGATCAGGAAGGGCAGAAGCTTCATCAGCTCCTCTACCACCGGGGAGAGGAAAACCGACGTGTCTTCCCCGCCCATGCCGGAGATCAGGCCCAGGAAGCTGCTGATATACGCCGCGAGCAGACAAACGCCCATGCCCAGGAGAAATGCGGCCGTAAAGAGCCGGGCGCTGCCCCGGATGAACAGCAGGGAGACCAGCAGCGGGATAGCGATACAGAGAAGGATATTCTCCGCATAGATCATTCCTCGGCCACCTCCTTCCGGATTGCCCAAAGCATCAGCGGATAGCAGAGAATCGACAAGGAGAGTGCAATATAATAAACCGCATTATCGCTCATATACATGACGACGATCGACCAGCCGAAGGAGGCATAGGACAGGCAGAAGCAGGGCAGCGCCCTGCCGCCCTTCCGGTACGACAACACCGCCTTCAGCGGGAGCAGGACGGCGACTGCCAGCAGAAGGACGGAGCAGAACAAACTCAGGAACTGTGAAGCCGCGGCGGGCACGAGAAATGTGGCGGTCTGGAGCGCAATCACCAGGAATGCAGCGGCGCCGAGGACGAACCATTCCGCCCGGGACAGGGCGCCGGACGCCAGGAAGCAGGAGATCAGCACGCACAGAAGCCAGCCCAGGGAAAGCCCCGTCAGGATGTCCTGCACCCATTCGCCGGACCAGGCGATCCAGAGCGCTGTGTTGGCCGCGGCAAAGAGCGCTGCGGGGAGAAGGGCCTTCCTGAGGGAGATCCTTTCCGGGAAGTCTGCGCGCAGCGACGACGCCAACAGGAGAAACTGCGCCCACTCGCAGATCTCGTTTGCCGCGAAGGGCATCCGGGTCCCCGGACGCAGGAGGTCATAGACGATCCAGTAAAGCGTACTGAACAGGCAGCTGGCGACGGCAAAGGCAAAAAACACGACCACCAGCACCCGCCGCCCGGCGTGAAGCATACGGACAGCGCCGATCAGCACCGACAGCTGGACAACGGCCATGAACAGGGGGAAGAGAAATTCCGTCATGGCCTCTCCGGCCCCTCCCTCTTCTTCAGGTGACAGCAGAGCAGGGTCACGCAGGCACCCAGGGCAAAGGCAAGGAGACCCACGATCACGTATCCGACGGAAGGCGCAGCCAGCAAAAGACTGCCGTACCGGGTCTCTGTGCCTGCGGTCTGCAGGGCAGGGAGCTTCGGGACATATGCGATGGCTGCAATCAGGAGCGCGAAAAGAACGCCGGAAGAAACTGCGTCCGTCAGGATGGCTTTATTCCTGCGCCGCCGTTCCTTTACGCCTTCCGCACGGCGCATGATTTCCTGAAGCTGCTCATCCGTACCGCGCATATTCAAAACCCATCCTTTCCAGCTCTTCCTTCAGGGCTTTCCGTCCCCGCTCCGCCAGGTTATAAATCTGTTTCCGGGTCTTCCTCATGACGCGTCCCGCTTCCTCATGGGACATCCGTTCAAAATACAGCAGGATCAGGATCTGCCGGTAATCGCCGTTCAACCGGTCCAGCGCCCGGTACAGGGTCCGGTCACGCTCATCCCGAAGGAGCGCCAGTTCCGCCGTCTCCCCGTCCGTCTCCGCCGGGGGAAGGGGGACGGACGTTCGGGCTTTCCGCAGATGCATCAGGGCCAGCTTCTTCCCGATGGAGAACAGCCAGGTCTTGAAGCTGCTCCTGCCGGAGAAGACCGTCGGTCCCGCCGCAGCCGCAGCGTAGGCGTCCAGCATCAGCTCCTCCGCGTCCTCCAGGCTGCGGACATAACTGCAGAGGAACAGCGTCAGGCTCTCCCGGTGCCGTTCCAGCAGGATCCGAAAATCTTCTTCCTTATGCTCCGTCAGGTAACGGCGGTATAGGGTTTCGTCCGTTTCGAACATGATCGTCTCTGTTCCGTCAAATCTGCGCCGGTTGGGCAAGCGGTCTTTCCGCGGCGTCCGCCGTCCGCTCCGGCTTACTCAAAACACCAGGATCGGCTTGATGCTCTTGCCGGTCCGGGAGTCCTCGAAGGCCTGGTGGATCTGGTCGAAGGGGTAGTAGACCGCAAGCTTGTCCACGGGGAAGCGGCCCTCCTTATAGAACTGCACCAGCCTGGGAATGAAGGACTGGGGCTCGGCGGCCCCCTCCACGGTGCCCGCCAGGGTGCGGCAGGAGCCCACGAAGATCATGGACATATCCAGATCCACACTGCCCGCGAAGCTCACCACCACTGCCAGGCCTTCCTTGGCCAGGCCCAGGAGCATGGGCTTCACCAGCACCGCCGCCCCGGAGGACTCCAGAGCGAAGTTCGTGCCCAGGCCGCCGGTGATGCGCAGGATCTCCGCCGAAATATCCGGACATTCCTTCCCGTTGATCACGTGGGTCGCGCCGCACTCCAGGGCCATATCCAGCCGGGAGGGTACCGCGTCCACGCCGATGATGACGCTGCAGCCCGCCAGCTTGGCGGCCATGATGGCGCTCATGCCCACGGCGCCGCAGCCGAAGACCGCGATGCTGTCCCCTGGCACGGGCTTCATGCGGTTCAGCACCGCGCCAGCGCCGGTCTGGGCTCCGCAGGCCAGGGAGCACAGGGGCCGCAGGTCCACCTCCGGGTCCACCTTCACGGCGCTGCGCTCCGCCACGATGCAGTGGTCCGCGAAGCCCCCCTGGCCGAAGAGGGAGCCCACGTCCCGGCCCTCGTCATCCTTGATGCGGGTGCCGCCGCTCTGGTAAATGCCGTTGAAAAAGAGCTGGCTGCTGGAGTCGCAGGCATAGGGCCTGCCGTTGCGGCAGTTGGGGCAGCAGCCGCAGGAGGGGAAGGACAGGATCACATGATCCCCGGGCTGCAGGGTCTGCACCCCCGGCCCGATCTTCTCCACGATGCCCACGCCCTCATGCCCCAGAACCATGGGCAGGGGAGAGGGGACCACCAGCTCCAGAGTGGAGGCGTCCGTATGGCATACGCCGCAGGCCACCACCTTCACCAGCACTTCGCCGAGCTGAGGCTCCCCCAGCTCCAGTTCCCGGAATTCCAGCTTGCCCTTTTCCACGGCCGCCGCCGCCTTGATCCTCATGGTCGTTTCCTCCGTCTATTCAGATTTAGTCTATTTTACCGTATGACGCGGGAGAGCGCAAGGGCGCTCAGGGGAGGCGGAATCCGTAGGGCACCAGGTCCAGGATCTCCAACCCCCGGCTCCGGGCGTACCGCACGGTGGCGCCGGTGCCGCTGCGCATCCGCTGAAGATAGCAGACGCAGTAGGCGGAGCGGTCCACCAGATACCGGTTTCGCCGCTGATACACCCCGGAGCTGTAGCCGGACTCCAGGGTCACCACCCGGTCCGCCCGGAGCAGGAGCGCGTCGAACCGGGCCAGCTCCTCCCGGGACCAGTTCCCCTCCTGCCGGTATTGCTCGGGAAAGGGCAGGACCAGGGTCAGGGAGAGGCCCGGCAGATCCCCCTTCAGGCCCAGCACCCGCTCCGAGGCCAGAGCGTCGAACCCCCGGGCGCCTCCCGCGCCGAAATGGCGCACGCCCCGGGCATACAGGTCCCGGATGGAATCGTCCACCCGCCGTTCCAGCTCCCCGGGGGGTTCACCCAGCTCCCGGTGGCCGGTGAAGCAGGCGGTCATCCGCCGGATCTCCGAAAAACGCTCCAAGCCGCTCCCTCCTTTCCCACGCGGTGTCATTATATACCCTTTTCCCCCGGGAAAAAAGACCGATTTCAGACTGTAGACAAACCCGAAAATGGAACGAAAACGGGAAGGAAGATAGCGCGAAAGAAACCCAGGAGGGGTGTCTTTCGCGTTCAATCAGAAGTTTTTCGAACAATTTCTACCGTATTTCCTGTTCGAAAAACTTGCTTCAGCGGGGCGACAAGACTTTGTCGACACGCTGAACCGCCGGTCAGGTCCTTCGGATCCGACCGGCGGTTATGGCCTTCTCTTCTATTCCTTTTTCTTCCGGCGCTGACCGGAAAGGGTGACGGTCTCCCCCGGCTCCACGGAGGAGGTGACCCAGGTGTTGCCGCCGATGACGGCCCCATCCCCGATGCGCACATTGCCCCCCAGGATGGTGGCCCCGGCATAGATGACCACGTTGCTGCCGATATCCGGGTGGCGCTTGCCTCCCTTCACCAGGCTGCCGTCCTCCGCCACGGCGAAGCTCTTGGCCCCCAGGGTGACGTGCTGGTACAGCTTCACGTGCTCCCCGATGGTGGTGGTTTCGCCAATGACCACCCCGGTGCCGTGGTCGATGAAGAAATAGGGGCCGATGGAGGCGCCGGGATGGATATCGATCCCCGTGGCGCTGTGGGCCTGCTCCGTCATGACCCGGGGGACGATGGGCACCCCCAGCGCGTACAGCTCATGGGCGAAGCGATAGGTGCTGATGGCCACGAAGGCGGGGTAGGCCAGAATGACCTCCTCCCGGCTCTTGGCGGCGGGGTCCCCCTGATAGGCCGCCTCCACGTCCGTGCGGATCAGCTCCTCGATGTACGCCAGGCGTTCCTCCAGAGCGTCCGCCCAGGCGGCGGACTGCCGGGGCCCGGAGGAGACGTAGCTCATGGCCCGGAGGAGTTCCGTGCGTCCCAGGGCCCGTTCCAGCCGGACCTTTTCCTCCCAGTCCCCCGCGGGGGGTTCCGCCCCGAAGCAGTTGGGGAACATGGCCGCCAGCAGGTGGCCCGTAAAGGACGCCACCGCGTCCTGCAGTCCCAGATAGGTATTCATGGGAATCCCTCATTTCCATGCCATTTCAATAGGGAAAAGATAGCACAGCCCTGTCGGGGAAGTCAAGGGAAACGGGGCGGTCTCACCGATCCAGCACCATTTCCAGCTCCGTCAGCTCCCCGCCGGGGACGGTCTGGGTGAGGGACGCTCCGGTGAAGCGGAAGCCCTTGTGCAGGTAGAAGCCGATGGCGTTCTCGTTCCCCCTGAGGACGAACAGGGCGACCCGTTTTTCCGGAAGCAGCTCCAGCGCCCGGTCCAGGAGGGCTGCGCCCACGCCCTTTCCCTGCTGCGCTCCCAGGACGTACAGGCCGATGATCTCCGAGGCCGGATGAAGGGTGACGAAGTCCCGGGCCTCCGGGCAATACCCCAGGAAGCCAACGACCCTTCCGCCCGCCAGAGCGACCAGGGTGTTTTCCGGGAAGGCCCGGGTGAGGGCCTCGCATTTCTCCAGACTCCGCCGCTCCAGGTACTCCCGGGGCATGAGGCCCGGATAGGTCTCCAGCCAGGCGGTATAGTGGACGAAAGCTTTCCCCGCGATCTCCGCCTCCGTCTCCATGGGCTTGATGCAATACGGCACGGCGGATCCCTTCATTCCAGCTTTTCCGTCAGCCGCTGCCGGATGCGGCGGACCTCAGCGATGGCCCGGTCCACCTTCTCCCTGGCTTCGCTGATCTTCCCCTGGGCCAGAAGGTCAAAGAGAAAGCCGTCCAGGAACAGGTCCCCGAAGGCGATGAAGTCAAAGTTCGCTATGCCGGGGTCGATCAGCTGATCCACGTCCTCCAGCTCCCGGCGAAAGCGCACCAGCTCCTGCCGGGCGTACTCCATGTCTTCATCGGCATCCCGCATTTTGCTCCGTTTGAGCATGCCGCTGATGATGCCGCCTCCCAGCATATCCCAGATGCCCCAGTTCCTGGCGCTGTTCAGGTTGGCTTTCGCCCGCTCCAGGCCCTCCAGGGCCCGATCCGCCGCGGTGATGGCCTCCCGCAGCTCCTTCTGCAGATCCATCGGTTTCCGCTCCTTTCCTCAGGGGTCTCCTCCAGTATAGCATATGTCTCTTCCCCGGAAAAGGGCCGCAGATCAACCCGCCCGTCCGGCGCCGGTCCATTTCCCGGGAAAGGTCAGCGGCATTCCCGCCGAGCACGCTTGACGAATCAACACAGCTGTAGTATTCTCTGAATATGGTATACGATGGAAAGGAAAGGAGCCGGATGAAGTTGAAAAGGATCGTCAGTATTGCGCTTTGCGTGTGTCTGTTCGCTTTGCTGGGGCTGCTCCCGGCCCTGGCCCTCACGGATGGGGCGGAGCGGACCGTATCCCCCTGGGCGGAGGAGGAGCTTCGTCGGGCGGAGGACTTCGGCCTTCTGGATGTGGGAACGCTCCCGGCGGATGATGCCGCCCGGACGGAGCCGGTGACGGACTGGACCCGGCCCATCACCCGGGCCCAGTTTCTGCGTTTTGCCCTGAGCTATGCCGCCGCCATGAATCACAGCGACCGGGAGGCCTTTCAGATGGCGGTGAACCGGCTCCTGGCCGAGAAGGACCGGAGCGGGCATTTCCCGGTGAGCCCCTTCTCCGATGAGGACAGCCCGGAGGTCATCGCGGCATACACCCTGGGCATCACGGAAGGCCGGGGCGGCGGGATCTTCGATCCCAACGCCCGCATCACCCGGCAGGAGGCTGCCGTCATGCTCTGCCGGGCCTATGCCGCCTGCGGCGGAGAGGTGACTGCGGGGCGGGAGGTCCGGGGATTTGCCGATGGGGAGACCATCGCCCCCTGGGCGGCGGAAGCCGTCCGCTTCCTCCATGGCCGGGGCGTGCTCCAAGGCGTGGGGAAGAACCGCTTCGATCCCCTGGGGGATCTCACCGTGGAGCAGTGCGCCGTCTGCTTCCTGCGCCTCAGCGAGGAGCTGCCCGTGAGCTTTCTGAAGGGCAGCGCCCCCCACCTGTTCACCCAGAAGGAGGTCATTTCCGCCATTCAGCCCGCGGACGGTATCACGCGCTGGGACGGCCCCCTTGCCGTCTTTATCCGGCGGGACCAGGGGACGGTGCTGGGGGATACGGCCTATTTCCTTGCCTATACGGACGGAGGCATCCGCAGCCTGGAGGCGGGGGTGCCCAGCCACAGCTACGGTTTTCCCTTTGATACCGCAGGCTTCTCCGAGGACGGGACGGTCTTCACCTATACCGTGACGGTGGAAGAGGATGAATACGATACCGTTTGGAGAGAAGGGGAACCCGCGGAGCGGGTCCTGCTGGCGGAGGCAGGGGTCTATACCGTGGTGATCGACGTACCGACCGGTACCCAGACCGTCGCCCGGGAGTCGCTTTGAACCTGCCGCACCGCATACTTCACCCCGAAGCAAATGCTTCGGGGCATTTTTTTCGTTCCGTGCCCGGCGGCAGCAACCTGCCTGCCCCGGGGACGGGAGATACGAGCCATCCTCATTTCCCGGTTTCGTTTCCTTCTCCCGGGCTGCGGAGCTCCTCCGCCCGGTCCGCGCTTCCCGCGGCTATGCACAGGCACATGGCCAGCGCGCCGAGGGTCCCGCCTGCCAGCAGACCGATCAGAAACATGAGCATAAAAAACCCTCCTCCCCTTGTTCGGAAGGGAGGAGGGCAGATCGCAGATATGGCGCGCAAATACTCCTCCCCCGATTCCCATGGGAGGAGTATACCCATGTGGGGGAAAAACTTACTTCTTGCCCCCGAAAAGACCGCCCAGCTTGCCGATGATGCCGCCGACGCCGCCGGCCTCATCCAGGTTCAGCTTGGCCTGCACGCCGGAGACCAGCCCCTCCAGCTGATCCGTGGGCAGGTCCGCAGGCAGGCCGACGCCCCCCAGCAAACCCTTGATCGCGCCGATGGGATCCTTGGTAAACTTCTCCAGCAGGCTCTTGTCCCCGCTGATCTTCTTAACCAGCTCTTCGATCTTTCCCTTGATATCAAAATCCATGATCGTTTCCTCCTTCTTGTTGATTCCGGGTCCAGTATACGGCCCGGAAACGGACTTGTCAACGAAACGGGCCGGTCACTTTTCGTACTTTGCTTCGCAGTAGACGCAGCGGTAGACCCGCTTTTCCCGGTCCGTGAGCCGGAACGCCGCGGGAAGATCCCGCTCCGTGGAGGTGATGCACCGGGGGTTCCGGCAGCGAATGACCCCCGTGAGCTGCTCCGGCAGGTCCAGGGTGCGCTTCTCCAGGAGCGTTCCGTCCCGGATGACGTTCACCGTGGCCCCCGGGGCCAGGTAGCCCACCACGTCCAGGCTCAGGTCCAGGTCCCCGTCGATCTTGATGATGTCCTTCTTTCCCATGCGCTTGCTTTGGGCGTTCATGATCATGGCCACGGGGCAGCCCAGCTTCTCCAGCCCCAGGTGGGTATACAGGGCCATGGCGCTCCCCGCGGGGATATGGTCGATCACGTAGCCGTTATGGATGCTGTCAATGGTCATTTCGCCGCCTCCTCCAACAGCATGAGAATCAGGGCCATGCGGATGAACTTCCCGTAATGGGCCTGCCGGAAATATACCGCCCGGGGATCCCGGTCCACCTCGGTGGAGATCTCGTTCACCCGGGGAAGGGGATGGAGGATGGCCAGATCCGGCCGGGCCAGCTTCAGCTTTTCCGGGGTAAGGATATAGCTGTCCCGGAGACGCAGGTATTCCTCCTCGCTGAAGAACCGCTCCCGCTGGACCCGGGTCATGTACAGGATATCCAGATCCCCCAGCACGCTCTCCAGGTCCTGGGACTGGATATATTCGATGCCCCGGTCCTTGATGTACTCCTGCTTCACGAAGCTGGGGAGCTTCAGCTCCTCCGGGCTCACCAGCACGAAGCGGATATTCTCGTACCGGGACATGGCCCCGATGAGGGAGTGGACCGTGCGCCCGAATTTCAGGTCCCCGCAGAGGCCGATGGTGAGGCCGTTGAAGGAGCCCTTCACATGGTGGATGGTGAGCAGGTCCGTGAGGGTCTGGGTGGGGTGGTAGTGGCCCCCGTCCCCGGCGTTGATCACCGGGACCAGGGAGTGGGAAGCCCCCACGATGGGCGCGCCCTCCTTGGGATGGCGCATGGCGATGATGTCCGCGTAGCCGCTCACCACGGCCAGGGTATCCGCCACGCTCTCCCCCTTGGCGGCGGAGCTGGAGGCGGCTTCGGAGAAGCCAAGCACCTGTCCCCCCAGACTGAGCATGGCGGACTCGAAGCTCAGCCGGGTACGGGTGGAGGGCTCGAAGAACAGGGTGGCCAGAATCTTATGGGCGCAGGCGTCCCAATAATCCTCGGGACGGGCCATGATGTCGTCCGCCCGGCGGATGAGGGCGTCGATCTCCGGCACCGTCAGGTCCAGAATGTTGATCAGATGTCTCATGCCCGGTCCCCGTATTCCGCCAGGTAGGCCCGGATGCGCTCCGCCTTCTCCCGGCCCTCCGGCTTTTCCTCCAGGTATTCCAGGATATCGTACACGTCTGCGATGGAGTACACCGGGAAGCCGTATTGCTCCTGCACCTCCCGGGTGGCGGCCTTCTCGGTCTGCCCCCGTTCCCGACGGTCCACCATCACGAAGGCGGCGGCCACCTTCACCCCCTCCAGGGTGCCGAGCAGAGCCATGCTCTCCCGGATGGCGGTGCCCGCGGTGATCACGTCCTCGATGATGACCACCTCGTCTCCGGCCTTGGGGAGATATCCCACCAGGGAGCCGCCCTCCCCGTGGTCCTTGGCCTCCTTCCGGTTGAAGAACCAGGGCAGGTCCAGGCCCCTCCGGGCCAGGGCGGAGGCGGCGCTCACCGCCAGGGGGATGCCCTTGTAGGCGGGGCCGAAAAGCGCGGCCCGCTTCCGCCCCAGCTTTTCCAGATAGGCGTCGGCGTAGAATTCCCCCAGACGGGCGCTGCCGCCGCCGGTCTTTACCTCTCCCGCGTTCAGGAAATAGGGGAGCTTCCGTCCGCTTTTGGCGATGAAGTCCCCGAATTTCAGCACCCCCGCCTCCTCCAGGAAGCGGAGAAATTCTCTCTTGTATCCTTCCATCACGATCCTCCTTATCCCACGAATTCCCGGATGCAGCGGGCATAGGCCGCCGCGGGATCCGAAGCGGCGGTGATGGGCCGTCCCACCACGATATAGTCGGATCCGGCCTCCCTGGCCCGGAGCGGGCTCATGACCCGCTTCTGGTCCCCTGCGTCCCCCTCCGGGAAACGGACTCCGGGGGTGACGGTGAGAAAGTCCCCGCCGCAGGCGGCGTGGACGGCGGCAGCCTCCAGGGGAGAGCACACCACCCCGTCCAGTCCGGCGGCCCGGGCATTCTTCGCGTACCGCTCCACCACCTGCTCCATGGGCTCCCGGATCAGGATCTCGTTTTCCAGGGCGGTCTGATCCGTGCTGGTGAGCTGGGTCACCGCCAGGAGCAGGGGACGAGGACCGCTCCCGGAGCGGAGTCCCTCCAGGGCAGCTTCCATCATGGCCCGGGTCCCGGCGGCATGGACGTTCACCATATCCACCCCCAGGTCCGCCAGCACCGCCATGGCCCGGCGGACGGTATTGGGGATATCGTGGAGCTTCAGATCCAGAAAGACCCGGCAGCCCCGGCCCTTCAGCAGGCGTACGATCTCCGGTCCCTCGGCGTAGAACAGCTCCATGCCGATCTTCACGTAAGGCTTGTCTGCCCCAAGCTGATCCAGAAACGCCTCCAGCTGTCCCCGGCCGGGGAAGTCGCAGGCCACGATCACGTCTTTACCCATGCTTTGCCGCCTCCCTTACCTCCTCCACGGAGGAGAATCCGTATTTCTCCAGTACTCCGGGCAGATCCCGGATGATCTTCTCGCAGGCCCAGGGATCCGTCAGGTTCGCGGCCCCCACCTCCACGGCGCAGGCTCCCGCCAGGAGCATTTCCAGCACGTCCTCCGCGGTGGAGACGCCCCCCATGCCCACGACGGGGATCGTCACCGCCCGGGTCACCTGGTACACCATGCGCAGGGCCAGGGGCAGCAGGGCGGGACCGGAGAGGCCGCCGAAGGTGTTGGCGATCAGGGGCTTCCGGCTCCGCAGGTCGAAGCGCATCCCCTGGAGGGTGTTGATGAGGCTGAGGCCGTCTGCCCCTGCCTCCTGGCAGGCCAGGGCGATGGAGACGATGTCCGTCACATTGGGGCTGAGCTTCATGATGACGGGCTTCCGGGTAACGGCCTTCACCGCCTTCGTCACCGCCGCAGCCTGGGCGGGATCCGTGCCGAAGCTCATGCCGCCCCCGTGGACGTTGGGGCAGGAGATGTTGATCTCCAGCCAGCCCACCAGCTCGTCCGCCTCCATCCGCCGGGCGCACTCCGCGTATTCCTCGATGGAGAAACCGCCGACGTTTGCCAGGATCTTCTTATGATAGATCTGCCGCAGCCGGGGCAGCTCCTGGGAAAGGACCTTGTCCATCCCGGGGTTCTGCAGGCCGATGGCGTTCAGCATCCCCGCCGGGGCCTCGGCGATCCGGGGCAGAGGGTTGCCGAACCGGGGCTCCAGGGTGGTGCCCTTGCAGGAGAAGGCCCCCAGGAGGTTGATATCGTAGAGCTCCGCGAATTCATAGCCGTAGCCGAAGGTGCCGGAGGCGGGGATCACCGGATTATCCAATCCGATCCCGCAGAGGACGGTGTTCAGTTTTCCCATCGGATCTCCCCGCTTTCCATCACCGGGCCGTCCCGGCAGATCCGCTTCGTTCCCGCCAGGGTCTCGCAGGAGCAGCCCATGCAGGCCCCGAAGCCGCAGCCCATTCTCGCTTCGAAGCTGTATTCCCCCGGGGCCTTCGCCGCTTTGGCAATGGAGCGGTACATGGGCTCCGGGCCGCAGGCATAGAAGAAGCTGTAATCCAGACCGTCCATCAGGTCTGTCACCCGGCCTTGGATCCCCAGGCTTCCGTCCTCCGTGGCGATGCGCACGGGTACGCCCAGGGCTTCAAAATCCCCGGCCAGATAGGCGTCCTCCCCGGTGCGGTAGCCCAGAAGGACCTTCGGCGCCGCACCCATGGCCAGGAGACGGCGGCACAGGCCCAGCAGGGGCGGGATCCCCGCTCCGCCCCCCAGAAGGATGGGGGAGGGACCGGATTTCCCCGAGGTATAACCGTTGCCCAGACCCGTGAGCAGGTCCAGCTCCGCCCCGGGCTTCATCTCCCGGAGCGCGGCGGTGCCGGCGCCCACGACGCGGTAGACCAGGGTCAGCTCCCCCTCCCGCCAGTCGCACACGCTGATGGGCCGCCGGAGGAACTTTTCCGGCACCCGGATGTTCACGAACTGGCCGGGATGGGTCAGGCCGGAGGTGTCCCCCTCCAGCCGCATGAGGGTCATGTCCCGGTTCAGGGGGCGGTTTTCCAGGACCCGGTACAGTCCCCCGGTCAATTCTGCGCCTCCTCGTCCTTATCGATGGTGGAGACGGTGATGGTGGTCTCCTCCAGCACGTCCAGCAGCACCCTGACCGTATCCAGGGCGGTGAACATGGTGATGCTGTTTTCCGTGGCCAGGGTGCGGATGCGGTAGCCGTCGGTGCTCAGCCCCGGATCCCCCACGTTGCTGGTGTTGATGACGTAGGCGATATGGCCCTGACGCAGGGCCTCCACGATCTCCTCGCTCTCCCCCAGCTTCTTCAGCACGTGGGTGCGGATGCCGTGCTCCTTCAGATACGCCGCGGTGCCGCTGGTGGCTTCGATATTGAAGCCCAGGTTGTAGAACCGGCGGATCAGCGGCAGCGCCTCCGCCTTGTCCCGGTCCGCGATGGTGGCGAAGACGGTGCCGTAATTCTGGAGCTTCATGCCGGAGGCCTGAAGGGCCTTGTACAGGGCCCGGTTCAGGGTTCGGTCGTAGCCGATGGCCTCGCCGGTGCTCTTCATTTCCGGGGAAAGGTAGGCGTCCAGCCCCCGGAGCTTATTGAAGGAGAACACCGGAACCTTCACGTACCAGCGCTTCCGCTCCTCGGGATACAGGCAGAAGATGCCCTGCTCCTTCAGGCTTTTGCCCAGAATGACCTCCGTGGCGATATCCGCAAGGCTCCAGCCCGTGGCCTTGCTCAGGAAGGGTACGGTACGGGAGGAGCGGGGGTTGACCTCGATGATGTAGACCCGGTCCTCCCGGTCCACGATGAACTGTACGTTGAACAGGCCCACGATGCCGATGCCCAGGCCCAGCTTCTTGGAGGATGATCCCCTTGACTTTATCCGGAATGCTGAAGGTGGGGTAGACGCTGATGGAGTCTCCGGAATGGACGCCGGTGCGCTCCACCAGCTCCATGATGCCGGGAACGAACACGTCCTGCCCGTCGCAGATGGCGTCAATCTCCACTTCCTTGCCCTGGATGTACTTATCCACCAGCACCGGCTGCTCCGTGTTGATCTCCACGGCGGTTTTCAGGTAATGCCGCAGCTGGGCCTCGTTCCCCACGATCTGCATGGCCCGTCCCCCCAGCACGAAGCTGGGACGCACCAGCACGGGGTAGCCGATCTCCTCCGCGGCCCGGACGCCGGCCTCCAGATCCGTCACCGCCCGTCCGGGGGGCTGGGGGATGCCCAGCTCCTCCAGGAGCTTTTCGAAGCTGTCCCGGTTCTCTGCCCGCTCGATGGCGGCGCAGTCCGTGCCCACGATCTTCACCCCCAGGTCGTCCAGGGGCTGGGCCAGGTTGATGGCGGTCTGGCCGCCCAGGGAGGCGATGACCCCCTCGGGGCGCTCGAAATCCAGGATGGTCATCACGTCCTCCGGGGTCAGGGGCTCGAAGTAGAGCTTGTCCGCGGTGGTATAGTCCGTGGAGACGGTCTCCGGATTGTTGTTGATGATGATGGCCTCGTATCCCGCCCGGCGGATGGTCTGCACCGCGTGGACGGTGGAGTAGTCGAATTCCACCCCCTGGCCGATGCGGATGGGACCGGCGCCCAGCACCAGGATCTTCCGCTTATCCGTGAGCCGGGACTGGTTCACGCAGTCCTTATCCAGGAGATTCAGATAGGTGGAGTAGAGGTAGGCGATATATTTCCCCGTATGGAGGGTGTCCACCATACGGAAAACCGGGGTGATCCCCTCCCGCAGGCGCTGGGCCCGGACCTCCGTCCAGTCCTTCCCCCAGAGACGGCCGATGTACTTGTCCGCGAAGCCCATGGTCTTGGCGGCCAGAAGGGTCTTTCCGTCCCCGGGCTTCGCCTTCAGCAGGGCCTCCATCTCCACGATGCTTTTCAGGCATTCCAGGAAGAGGGACGTGATCCCGGTGCGCGCATGCAGCTCCTCCACGCTCGCCCCCCGGCGCAGCAGCTCCGTCACGGCGTAGAGGGTGTCGTCCCGGAAGTCCGCCAGGTAGGCCCGCAGGTCGTCGTCGGGCATGGCGTCGAACTTTGCCAGGTGGAGGTGGCAGACTCCGGTCTCCAGGGACCGGACGGATTTCAGGAAGCATTCCGCCAGGGTGGAGCCGATGCCCATGACCTCCCCGGTGGCCTTCATCTGGGTGCCCAGGGTGTTGGGGGCGGAGGTGAACTTATCGAAGGGGAAGCGGGGGAACTTGGCGACGATGTAATCCAGGCTGGGGGGGATGGCGGCGTTGCCCCCGGCTACGGGGATCTCCGCCAGGGTCATGCCCACCGCCACCTTGGCGGTGACCCGGGCGATGGGGTAGCCGCTGGCCTTGGAGGCCAGGGCGGAGGAGCGGGAGACCCGGGGATTCACCTCGATGAGGAAGTATTCCTCCGTCTCCGGATGCTGGGCGAACTGCACGTTGCAGCCCCCCTGGATCCGCAGGGCCCGGATGAGCTTGACGGCGCTTTCCTCCAGCCGCTTCAGCTGCTTCTCCTCCAGGCTCAGGATGGGGGCCACCACCACGCTGTCCCCGGTGTGCACCCCCACGGGATCCACGTTTTCCATGCCGCAGACGGTGATGATGTGATCCTCCCCGTCCCGCATCATCTCAAATTCGATCTCCTTGTAGCCCCGGACGCTCTTTTCGATGAGCACCTGATGGACGGGGCTGAGGCGGAAAGCGTTTATGCCGACCTCTTCCAATTCGGCGGGATCGTTGGCGAAGCCGCCTCCGGTACCCCCCAGGGTGAAGGCGGGGCGGAGCACCACGGGGTAGCCGATCCGCTCCGCGGCGGCCCGGGCCTCCTCCATGGAGTAGGTGATCTCGCTGGGGATGGTGGGCTCCCCGATGGAGGCGCAGAGCTCCTTGAACTTCTCCCGGTCCTCCGCCATTTCGATGCTGCCGGAGTCCGTGCCCAGCAGCTCCACCCGGCATTCCCGCAGGATGCCCTTCTTCTCCAGCTGCACCGCCAGGTTCAGTCCCGTCTGGCCGCCGATGCCGGGGATGATGGCGCCCGGCCGCTCATACCGGAGGATCTTGGCGATGTACTCCAGGGTCAGGGGCTCCATATAGACCTTATCCGCAATGCTGGTGTCCGTCATGATGGTGGCGGGGTTGGAGTTCACCAGAATGACCTCGTACCCCTCTTCCTTCAGGGCAAGGCAGGCCTGGGTTCCCGCGTAGTCGAACTCCGCCGCCTGACCGATGACGATGGGGCCGGAGCCGATGATCATGATCTTCTTCAAATCCGTTCTCTTTGCCATTCCTATCCTCCTCAGGAGCGGGATTTTCCGCTCGCGTTATAAACGATCTTTCCCTCCATCACGGTGAGCGCGCACTCGCCATGGAGGCGCATTCCCGCGAAGGGGGTGGCCCGGCCCAGGGAGGCGAAGGCCTCCGGGTCCAGCCGGAATTCCGTCCCGACGTGGAACACGGCGAAATCCTCGCCCGCCTCCAGGCCGAAGCGGCGGAGGGGGGCGAAGGCCATGCGCTCCGCCAGGGTCTCCGGAGAGGCGAGCCCCGTGCGGACCAGGGCGGTGTACAGCACCGGAAAGGCGGGCTCCAGCCCCACTACCCCCATGAGGCTCTCCCGGAGTCCGCCCGCCTTCTCCTCCGAAGTATGGGGGGCGTGGTCCGTGGCCAGCATATCCACGGTGCCGTCCAGGAAGCCCTCCAGCACCGCGTCCCGGTCCTCCCGCGTGCCCAGGGGGGGATTCATTTTGAACCGGCCCTCGTCCCGCATGTCCTCCAGGCAGAGGAGCAGGTAATGGGGGGCGGTCTCGCAGGTCACGTCCAGACCGGCCTTTTTCGCCTGGCGCATGAGGCCGATGCTCTCCTTGGTGGAGAGGTGGCAGGCGTGGTAGGCGCAGCCCGTCTCCTGGGCCAGGCGCAGATCCCGCTCCAGCTGCCGGTACTCGCTCTCCGGCGGGATGCCGGGGATGTTCAGCTGCCGGGACAGGGCGCTTTCCCGGATATGCCCCCCTGCCCGGAGACCGTCGTCCTCGCAGTGGGCGCAGATCAGCTTGCCCAGGGCCTTGGCCCGAAGCATGGCCTCCCGCATGAGGCCCTCGTCCTGCACCCCGTGTCCGTCATCGGAGAAGGCGCAGACCCGGGGGGCCAGCCCCTCCAGATCCGCCAGCGCCTTTCCCTGCTCCCCCCGGGTGATGGCGCCGTAGGGCAGCACCCGCACCCGGGCATCCCGGCGGATCAGGTCCAGCTGGGGTTCCAGGGTCTCCGGGGAGTCCGGCACCGGATCCAGGTTGGGCATGGCGCAGACCGTGGTGAAGCCCCCCCGGGCGGCGGCCAGGGTGCCGGTGCGGATGGTCTCCTTTTTGGAAAAACCCGGCTCCCGCAGATGTACGTGTACATCGCAGAGGCCGGGCATCAAAACGTATTCAGGACCCAGCAGGGCGTCCAGCCCCTGCCGGGTCAGCCAATCGGCGGCGTTCCGCCGGATCTGTTTCAGACTATCGCGGTAATCCTGTTCCAAGGTCCCTCCCGGGCGCAAAAAAGGCCCTGCCTTTCCGGCAAGACCACACATCAAGACCCGGGGTCCATGCCCCGGAGCTCCTGACCAGTCTTGCCGGCATCTCTGTACCAGCTTAAAAACGGTCCGATATTTTCTGCCCCATAGAATAGCAAAAACGTCGGCGGATGTCAATATAAACCGACGACGGAAACCCGCGTTTTCCGGAAAGTTCTCAGCGGACGCCTGCCCGGAAAGACCTGTCGAAAACCGGAACCGGGACGGTTCCTCTTATCCCCGGAGCCGCCGGTGCCGTCCCGATCTCCCTGCCGCGGAGCCGGATGGGCGGGAGATCGGAATTGTTTTGCAAAGGGAAGGACCATATGATATACTCCTTTAATATATGGAAAGGTAAGGAGGGGGAGCGAAGCTTGGAGCTGAGTCTGCTGCTGGGGAAGCATATCGCCTCCCTGCTGCTCATCCTGCTGGCGGGGGTGGCCCTGGTCCGGCTGAAGGTGCTGAAGCCCGGCCAGGAGGTGGCGCTGAACAAGGTCATCCTCTATGCCGTCACCCCCTGCTCGGTGGTGAACGCCTACCAGATGGAATACAGCGCCGAAAGGCTCCTGAGCCTGGGCATCGCCCTGGGGGGCTCGGCCTTCTTCTTCCTCATGGCCTTTCTTCTCTCCCGGCTGCTGCGGAAGCCCCTGAAGATGGAGCCGGTGGAGGAGGCCGGACTCATCTACTCCAACTGCGGCAACCTGATCCTCCCCCTGGCCTCCGCCCTTCTGGGGCGGGAGGGGGTATTCTATGCCAGCAGCTACCTGCTCATCCAGACGGTGCTGATCTGGACCCACGGCCGCAGCCTCATTTCCGGGGAAAAGGGAGACTGGAAAAAGGCCCTGCTGAACGTGAATCTCCTCTCCGTTCTCCTGGGGCTGGCCCTGTTCCTCCTGCGGATCTCTCTGCCGGATATTCTGATGACCGCCGTCTCCGGCATGTCCGCCATGCTGGGCCCTCTGAGCATGCTGCTCCTGGGCATGATGCTGGCAGCAAGTCCGCTGAAGGAGATCTTCGCCCGGCCCCGGGCCTGGCTCCTGGCCCTCCTGCGGCTGGCGGGCCTGCCCCTGGTTTCCCTGCTGCTCCTGGCCCTCACCGGGATCCTGCGCTGGGATCTGGCCCGGGGCGTGCTCCTGATCCCCCTGCTCCAGGGGGCGGCCCCCTGCGCCGCCATGGTGAGCCAGTTTGCCCAGCGCTATGACAAAACGCCGGGCTGGGCGGGGAGCATCAACGTCCTCAGCACCATCCTCTGCGTGATCACCCTGCCGCTGATGGCGGCGCTGTACGCGCTATTGTAGTTGGGAGGGATCTGACCCTTGGCACATGTGATCGACGACGAGTTCCTCTGCGGATTCTTCGGCATGGGGACCTCACCCGAGGAGCTGGCGGATATGGCGGAGCTCCGCGCCCGCCTGGTCCGGCTCCAGTTTGAGAACGGGCAGGATATCTGCACCATCGACGGCCCGCCGGACGGGATGTTCTTCCTGGAATCCGGCGTGGCCCTGGTCCTGGACCGGGACGGGCAGCAGGTCAACGTGATGCACGAAGGCCAGTATTTCGGGGAATACGGCGTGCTGGCCCAGCAGCGCCGCCTCACCACCGTCCGCTCCCGGGGGCGCACCGTTGTGTACAAGCTGGAGAGCGAGGACATGATGGACATGCTCCGGAAGCACCCGGATCTGTACGGAGAGTTCATGAAGCGGGTGTACAGCCAGGTCTCCCGGAAGCACGCCCAGATCCTCACCCTTTCCCGGATGCAGCGGGGCGTTCTCCGGGCTCCCGGGAACCGGGCGCCCATGGGGAAGCGGCAGATGCTCCTCCAGTACGGCATCCTGGCCCTGATCTTTATCCTGTCCGCCCTGCTGATCCCGGCGGAGACGGATTTCCCCGTCTTTATCCTGCCCCTGGTGCTGATGATCGTCTATGTGCTGGTCACCCGGCGCACCCTGGAATCCCTGGTGGTTGCGGGGCTGTATGCCGCCCTGCTGGCCCGGAGGATCGGCATTGCCGCCGGGTATACGGATGCCCTGATGGATACCATGGGACAGGTGGACAATGTGTTCACCGTGCTGGTCATGGCCCTCATGGGGGGGATGATCACCCTCATCGAGGCCTCCGGGGCGGTGACCGCCTTCAAAAAGCTGGCGGACCGGAAGCTCCGGTCCCGGCGGGGCACCCTCCTGGCCACCCTGGGGATCCTGGCGGTCACCGCCATCGACGATGGGCTGAACCTCCTGTGCGCCGCCGGAAGTCTGCGGAACGTGGTGAACGAGCAGAAGATCCCCCGGGAGGATTCCGGCTTCCTGCTGAGCTTCCTGCCCACGGTGCTGTGCTCCTTCTTCCCCTTCTCCCTCTGGGGCATCTGGGTGGTGGGCTCCATCATCCCCGTGGAGGGGATGAGCCGTTTCTCCATCCTCTGCAGAAGCATCCCCATGAACTTCTTCTCCATCCTGGCCCTGCTGGCCTGCGTCCTGTTCTGCTTCGGCCTGCTCCCCCGGAACCGGGCCCTGCGGAAGGCCACCAAGCGGGTGAAGGAGGGCGGCGAGCTCTTCCCCGAGGGGAGCGAAAAGTACATCCCCGAGGAGGAGGAGCAATTCTGGGGCAGTCCCTGGAATCTGCTGTTGCCGGTGATCGTCCTGGCGATCACCTCCCTGGGGGTGCGCAGCCTCCATACCGGCTCCTTCACCATGGACAGCGCCTGCGGCCTCATCGCCACCCTTCTGGTCATGTTCTTCCTCTACTGCGGGCAGGGACTCCTGTCCCCGGAGGAATTCTTCGAGCATCTGGTGGAGGGGATCCAGAACGTCACCCTGCCCATCATCCTGTATCTCCTGACCATGTGCTTTACCGCCCTGCTCCAGCAGGAGGCCCTGGCTCCCTTCTTCGATCAGACGGTGGCCTTACTGGGGGGCTATACCCGGTTCCTCCCGGCGGCGCTTTTCCTGATCTTCACCCTGCTCACCGTCGCCCTGGGATCCTCCTGGGCCATGTTCGTCATCGGCTTCCCCGTGGCGGCGCACCTGGCCCTGCGGGCGGGGGTGCCCCTGCCCCTTTGCGTGGGCGCGGTGTGCGCCGCGGGCATCGCGGGGGAGAAATGCTGCGTCTTTACCAGCGACAGTCTCTCCGTGGGCAGCGCCATCGGCTGCGACCCGGATCGGATCCTGAAGGTCCGGATGCCCTACAGCGTCGGCTTCAGTCTCTGCGCCTTCGTGCTGTATATCGCGGCGGGGATCCTCATCTGATCCGGCGGAAGATCTCCCGGGTACCCTGGTCTGCGGGACAATAGTTACAAAACTTAGGTCGTTTCCTATGGACCGTATACGGTATTCTGCCGATATTCCCGGTCAGGGGGCCGACTGCCCGAAAAAAACATTGACGCGGGGAACGGGAACGAGTAAAATAGGAAAAACAAATAAGGTACTTGAATTTTCAGTCCCGAAAAGAAGGAAGGAACTTTTTTGGACAACAAATCCTCAGCCCGGACGCTGAGGGACAGGGACCGCCAGGACCTGACCACCGGGCATATCACCCAGAAGATCCTGTTTTTTGCCATCCCCACCATCCTGGGCAACCTGTTCCAGCAGCTGTACAACGTGGTGGATACCCTCATCGTGGGCAACTTTGCCGCCAACAGCACCGAGTGCATCGCCGCGGTGAACTCCAGCTTCCCCATTATGATGTTCTTCAGCTCTCTCTTCATGGGCGTGAGCATGGGCGCGAACATCATCGTCTCCCAGTACAAGGGCGCAAAGGATCATGAGAACATGGAGAAGGCCATGACCACCACCTTTACCCTGAGCATGCTGGTGGGCGTGCTCATCACCGTGCTCGGCCTGATCTTTACCGCCCCGCTTCTGCGACTCCTGGGCACCCCGGAAAACATCATGGAGGGGAGCGCCACCTATCTCCGCATCGTGTTCATCGGCACCTGCGGCAACATCGTCTATAACGGCATGAACGGCCTGATCCGGGGTCTGGGAGACGCCAAGACCCCCATGTATGCCCTGATCATCGCCGCCATCCTGAACATCATCCTGGACCTGGTCTTCGTGGCCTGCTTCCACTGGGACGTGGCGGGCGTGGCCTGGGCCACCATCATCGCCCATATCGTCTCCGGCCTGCTCCTCCTGTGGTGGCAGAATCGGGGCGTTTACGGAGCGAAGATCAACTTCCGCAACCTGATGCCGGATAAGCGCATCTCCGGCATGATCCTCCGGCTGGGCCTCCCCGCCGCCATCCAGAACGCCGCCTTCGCCTCCGGCATGCTGGTGACCCAGGGGTTTGCCAATCGCTTCGGTTCCAACTACATCGCCGCCAACGGCATCATCATGAAGGTGGACGGCTTCGCCATGATGCCCATGATGGGGCTGCAAGCCGCCATCACCACCTATGTGGGGCAGAATATCGGCGCGGGGGATATCAAGCGCACCAACGACGGGATCCGATCCACCTGCATCATGGCGGTGTGCTTCTCCGTCGTTCTGGGCTTTATCCTGTATTTCTTCGGCAAATACCTGATGGCTGCCTTTAACGTGAACGAGGAAGCCCTGAAGATGGGCGTGCGGGGCCTGCAGTTCCTGTGCTTCTTCTATGTCTTCATGGCCATCCAGAACGTGCTGGGCGGCGCGCTCCGAGGGGCAGGCGCCTCCACCGCCTCCGCCGTGGTGGGCGTTGTCACCACCATCGTCCGGCTGCCCCTGGGCTACATCCTGGCCATCCTGCCCCTGAACCGGGCCTGCCAGGCCGCCGTGGACGCGGGGCTCTACGCCACCCGCCAGCTGGCGGAGGCCGCCGGCGTGGGCCAGGAGCATTACTTCGGCATGTTCCAGTGCTTCGGCTTCGGCATGGTCCTGGGCCTGTGCGTGCTCCTGCCCATCTATATCTGGGGCAACTGGCGCAGCAAGGGCATCACGGACCAGGCCAAAATGGCCGCGGGGAAGGGTCCCCGTCCGGCAGAGTAAGAATCCGTTTGGGGTGCGCCGCACTTGCGGCGCACCCGCTTTTTGTATATACTGAGGACAGGAAAACTGCATACAGGAGGTAAGTCATGAGCAAGATATTTGCCCCCACGGATCCGGCGGTGAGCCGGATGGAGCTGGAACACAGGGACCTGGTGCGGAGGCTGGCTCCCCAGGGCATGGTGCTGCTGGAGAACGACGGAACCCTGCCCCTGGCAGGGCCGGAGAAGGTCGCCCTCTACGGTCGGGGCGCCCGGCACACGGTCCGGGGCGGCACCGGCTCCGGGGACGTGAACGCCCGGGAGACCGTCACCGTGGAGCAGGGGCTTCTGCGGGCGGGCTTCGCCGTCACCACCGGTCCCTGGCTGGATACCCTGGACCGGGAGCTGGCCGCTGCGGAGAAGGCCCATGAGCAGGAGCTGGCGGAGGCCATGAAGGCCGGGGGAAAGAGCCCCATCATCGTCTATTGCGCGCATCCCTTCCGGGCGCCGGAGGAGCCGGTGATCCCGGAGGAGACGGGAGATCTGGCGGTGTACGTCATCAGCCGGAATTCCGGGGAGGGGAAGGATCGGGACAATGCCCCCGGGGACTATCTCCTGAGTCCCAGGGAGGAGGAGAACCTCCGCACCCTGCGCAGGAATTACCGGCGCCTGGTGGTGCTGCTGAACGTGGGCGGCGTGCTGGATACCGCCTTCCTCCGGGAGCTGAAGCCCAACGCCCTGCTCCATATGAGCCAGGCCGGGGCCGGAGGCGGGGACGCCCTGGCGGACGCGCTCCTGGGGGTGACGCCTCCCTCGGGACGGCTGACGGATACCTGGGCCCTCCGCTATGCCGATTATCCCTCCTCCGCCTCCTTCGGGAAGAACGACGGGGATCTGGATCGGGAGCCCTACGGGGAGGATATCTACGTGGGCTACCGGTACTTTGACACCATCGGGAAGGACGTGGCCTATCCCTTCGGCTACGGTCTGGATTATACGGACTTCTCCCTGTCCTGCATGGGGGCGGCGGCGGGTCCCACCTCCCTGCGCCTTACGGCGCAGGTGAAGAATACGGGCAGCCGTCCCGGCCGCTTCGTGGCCCAGCTCTACGTCACCCCGCCCGCGGGCCATCTGGCGAAGCCGAGACAGATGCTTATCGCCTACGGCAAGACCCGGCTGCTGCAGCCCGGGGAAGCCCAGGAGCTGGAGCTGCGCTGCTCCCTCCGGGACCTGGCCTCCTTCTGTGAAAAGCGCAGCGCCTGGGTGCTGGAGCCGGGAGACTACGTGCTCCGCCTGGGCCGTCATTCCCGGGACAGCCACGTGGCGGCCCTCCTGCGGCTGGACGATCTGGCGGTGCTGGAGACCGTAGGCCGCCGCATGGCCCTTCGGGAGGAGCTGGAGCTTCTCCGTCCCGGAGAGGGGGTCACGCCCCTGCAGTTCCCCGGGGAAGCGGCGGAGAAGGCCGCGGCGCCGGTTCTGGAGCTGAAGGCGAAGACCATCCCCTCGATCCGCTGCGCAGCGGTGAAGCCGGCCATCCCGGACGGCGGGGGAGAGAAGGTCACCCTGGAGGACGTGGCCCTTGGCCGCCGCAGCGCCCTGGAATGGGCGGCGCAGCAGTCGGACGAAGCCCTCACCGGGCTGGTGGTGGGCTCCGGCGGGAACCAGAGCATGGTGGGCTCCGCCTCCGTCCATGTACCCGGCGCCGCCGGGGAAACGGGCAGCCATATCCCGGGAATCCCCCCCATGATCCTGGCGGACGGACCTGCCGGTCTGCGCCTCACCCCCCATTTCCAGATGCTGAAAAGCGGAAAGGTCCTGCAGCTGGAGAACCGCTTCGCCGCCCTCATGGGGGAGGACAAAGCGGAGGAGGACACCGCAGGCGCGGTGGACTATTACCAGTATGCCACGGCCATCCCCATCGCCACCCTGCTGGCCCAGAGCTGGGACCCGGAGCTGGTGAAGGATATGGGCCGCCTGGTGGGGAAGGAGATGGAGAAATTCGGGGTCACCCTCTGGCTGGCTCCGGGCATGAATATCCATCGGAATCCCCTGTGCGGCCGGAACTTTGAGTATTATTCCGAGGATCCCCTGGTGGCGGGCCTCACCGCCGCCGCCATGACCCTTGGCGTTCAGGAGACCCCCGGCGTGGGCGTCACCCCCAAGCACTATGCCTGCAACAACCAGGAGGACAACCGGTCCTATGAGAACAGCGTGGTCTCGGTCCGGGCCCTCCGGGAGATCTACCTCCGGGGCTTCGAGCTCTGCGTCCGCCTGGCCCAGCCCATGAGCATCATGACCTCCTACAACTGCATCAACGGCACCCACAGCGCAAACCACGCCGAGCTGCTGAACGGCGTTCTGCGGAACGACTGGGGCTTTAAGGGCTTCGTCATGACGGACTGGGGCACCACGGGCCACAGCGGCATGGAGATGGCCGAAGGGGTAGACTCCGTACCCGCCCTGTGCATTCAGGCCGGGAACGACCTGATCATGCCCGGCAATCCGGAGGATATCCGGGATATCCTGGATTCTCTGGCGGGGAAGACGGATCATCCCCTTTCCCGGGAGGACCTGGTCCTCTGTGCCGCCCGGATCTTCCGGGTGCTGGCGGCCAGCAATCTGGGGCCGAAGCCCGCGGCCTGGCCGGGGAGGTGCTGCTGATGGACGGGAACCGGATCGCCGCGCTGCTGAAGGAGCACGGCTTTGAAGCCAGCGAGATCCCCATGGACAAGCTGACGTTTTCGGAGGAGAGCCGGGCTTACTGCGCCGCCAACAAGTGCAGGAGCTACGGCGCCTCCTGGGCCTGCCCCCCCGCGGCAGGGAGCCTGGAGAAATGCCGGGAGGAATGCGGGGCGTACAGCCGATTCTTCCTCTTTGCCCGGATGTACGAGCTGGAGGATTCCCTGGATATCGAGGGCATGGGGGACGCCCATGAAGACTTCCAGGAGCGGGTGGATAAGCTGGGCGACGCCCTGCGGACGGAAAGCGCGGATTTCCTCCTGCTGAACAACGAGGGCTGCACCCGCTGCGACGAATGCACTTACCCCGATGCCCCCTGCCGTTTCCCGGAGCAGCTGTATCCCTCCATCGAGGGCTATGGCTTCCTGGTGTCCGAGCTGGCGAAGACCGCGGGGATCCCGTATACGGGGAAGCCCACGGAGCTGCGCTATTTCGGCGCGGTGCTGATAAAATAGAAAAGCTTACAGAGAGCCCCTGCGTCCGCCATGAGGGAAGACGCAGGGACTCTTGTTTTTTCGCTATTTCCGATCCGACAGCCCCAGGAGATAATCCGTACTCACCCGGTAATACTTCGCCAGGGCGATCACCGCCCATACGGGGATCTCATGGATGCCCTTTTCATAGCGGCGGTAGACCTCCCGTTTGCAGTTCAGTACGTCTGCGATCTCCTGCTGGGTCTTGTCGGCGTCGATCCGCAGATCCTCCAGGCGTTGAAAGTGCATTCGGCATCACCTCTGCGGTGATGCTACTATTTTGTAGCTTTCCACTCTGCAATATGCTACAATTCAGTGGCAAAAGAGGTGGGCATCATGATCGACTATCGGAAAATGTACCATATCCTCTGCCGGGCGGCTTCGGCGGCGCTGGACAAGCTGCCGGACACGGGAGAAAACGCGGAGGGGCGGGAGCTCCTGTCCGCCGCGCTGCTGGAAGCGGAGGAGATCTATCTTTCTTCCCGGGAGGATGACGAAGAGATGACGTGAGCTGAAACAAAACACCGCCGGACCGAACGGTCCGGCGGTGTTGTTTGAAAATTGCGGTTTGCGAAAAGCCTTACTTCGTATGACCCTCACGGATGAGCCGCTGCTCCAGCTCGTCGTCCAGAGGCAGACCCGCTTCGGTGCGCAGCTTGTTGTCGTAGGCGATGATGCCCCGGGGATTGAACAGCCGGTTGCACACGATGCAGATGACGGCCATGATGGCCACGAAGCCGAAGGCGTAGGCATAGGACCACTTATTGGCAATGGCAGCCACGATGAAGGGGAAGGCCGCGCCGATGACGGTGCCGATGGGAGGCGCGCCGGAATAGACGCTGGGGAAGTCCTCATGCCGCCAGTAGCGGACGATGGAGCTCAGGCCGAAGTTGGAGGAGGCGCCCATGAAGAGGCCCAGCATCCAGGTGGCGGCCACGACGCACCAAACGTTGTTGATCAGGCCCAGGATACCGGCGATGAGCATGATCACGGAGGTGATGAGGACGGCGGTGCGGACGCCGAACTTGGTATCCAGCACGCCCAGGAGCCAGCTGCCGAAGCAGGCAAAGATGGCCAGGCCGAAGAGCACGCCGCTCCAGCCGTTGCCCATCAGGACAGAGCCGGGAACGACGAACATCTGCAGCTCCGCCTCGTGCTCCTGCAGGACCTTCATGATCTGGACCATGAAGGCCATGGCGCAGCTCAGCAGCAGGGAGTTGGGGATGGCCTGGAGCCACCAGTCCTTGCAGCCCCAGATCTTGCTGCGCTTCCACACGCTCTTGGCCCGGAGCTCCTGCTCCTGAATGAGCATCTGCTGGGCCATCTCGGGGGTGAAGGTGCGGTCGTTATCCCGGTAGGCGCCGCACTGCTCCGGGAAGTCCTTCAGGAAGAGACCGCAGAGGATCATGCCCAGAAGGGAAATGATCCAGTAGGGGGAGAAGGAGATCAGGCTGGCCTTGACCACGGCCTTGGAGGTGGCGATGCCGGCGGCGATCCCCTGAGCAGCCTCAGCGGTGTACTGGCCGGTAGCCATGAGGGCGCCCATCTGGATCTCCATCTGTTTGCCCATTTCCGCGCCGAAGATCTTGAAATACTGGGTGGCGAACAGACTCAGGCAGATGCCGGTGACGATGGGGAAAGCCATGGTCACGATGCCCATAACGGTGCCCTTGCGGCGGGGGAACCAGTTGCCGATGAGCAGGGTGACGAAGAAGCAGCCCCAGAGCTGGGTGGTGATGAGCACCAGCACGAAGAAGATCTGCCAGAGGACCGGCTGGGAGGGGGGAATGATGCACAGGACTGCGCAGCAGATCAGAGCGATGGCGCCGATGCACAGACCGACCCGCTTGACGCTCTTCATCTTGCCGATCCGGGGAGAGATGACAAAATAGGTGATGACGTAGCCCAGAAGAGAACCGATCAGGTTCATGAGGGTCAGCCGGGTGGTGCCGCCGTAGAAGTCGCCCAGGATATTCTGGGGAAAGTTGGTGAACGCGGTGTAGCCGGCGTAGGCCAGGATCTGATAGACCATCAGGATCGTGCCGCGTCCGCCGAAGCCGAGACGTTGCTGCTTTTCCATAAACACTTCTCCTTTTATCAAGTTTGGGTTTCGCAGGGGATCGAGGGGCAGGACAAAACAGACCGCGCCGAGCCCTCCTCCCCGTTGACCAGCGGCAGTCTGCAAGTCTCTGCCATATCCGTTGGACATATTATTGTAAATTTTCTGTGAATTGTCAATGGGTTCAGACTGAAAAATGTCTGAATTATGAAGTTGTATGATAATACAGCATAGAAATATGAATTAAATGTTGATAATGCGACATGGTTACTGAATTTCTGAAATGTAACTATGACGGAGGAAAGCCGTGCTGCAAAACCCCGCCGCCTCCTGGGAAAGGGGAAAACGGCTGGCCGCAGCCCATCGGGCTGCGGCCAGCAGACTGCAGACAAACCGAAAACAGAACGATACCGGGAAGAAAGGGTGAAGGAACCCAGGAAAGGGGAGCCGCGAAACGCGGCTCCCCCACAGGTCGGATAACGCCGCCTCACTCCGTGAGGAGTTTGACGAGCAGCAGCGCCAGGACCGCCAGAATGATGGGCCGGGTGATCCTCGCCCCTTTCCGGAGCGCCAGCCCGGAGCCCACGTAATTCCCCAGCATGTTGCAGGCCGCCGCAGCCAGTCCCAGGGGGACGAGCACGGTGCCTCCCCGCAGGAATACGGCCAGGGAGGTGAGGTTGGTGGTCAGATTGATGACCTTGGCCTGGGCGTTGGCGGAATTGACGCCCAGACGGGCGAACACGGTGAAGGCGATAATGAGGAACGTTCCCGTCCCGGGGCCATAAAAGCCGTCATAGAACCCCACGATCAGCGCAGCCAGGGTGCAGATGAGCAGGATCCGGCCGTTGATCTCCGCCTGTTCCTCCTCCCGGTCGGGAAAGAGCCGCCGGTTCAGCACGATGAAGGCCGCCGCCGGCAGGACCGCGAACAGGATTCCCCGGATCACCCGCTCATCTGTGATCAGGGAAAGCCGGGACCCGCACCAGGAGCCGATGATGGCCGCGCCCACCCCGGGGAGCGCCAGCCTCCAGCGCACCAGGCCCTTGCGGATGAAGCGGACGGTGGTCAGGGACGTGCCGCAGGCGGAGGAGAGCTTGTTCGTGCCGATGGCCATATGGATCGGCAGCCCGGCAAACAGGTAGGCCGGAAGGGAGATCAGCCCGCCGCCTCCGGCGATGGAATCCACGAAGCCCGCCAGGAACAGCAGCGGGCAAACGATGAGAAAGGTCTTGACTGTCAGGATCATGGGGCTCCTCCTTCAGGCCGGGAAATCCGGAAGATTCCGTCACTCTGCCCTGGGCCTGTCCGCTCCCGGCCGCCGCCGGGATCAATCGGCGCCAGGGTCCTTATAAAACTCGTCGTTCAGGTCCCCGAAGCCGGCCCAGGTGGAAAGCTCGAAGATGTTCATGGAGATGTTCGTACTTTTCGTGCCCGCCACCTCCTCGATGGCCTTCATCACGGCCATGGCGAAATCCCGCTTCGCGTGGTACTCCGCGCGGCTGAAATAGCGGGCGTCCACAAAGGCGAAATTCTCCTGCTTCTCCCCGAAGGCATAGAACTGCCGACCGTCCTCGATGTCGGCGATCAGCATGAAGGGTTCCTTGCCGGGGATGTGCCGCAGGGCCTCCCCCAGCTTGGCATACAGACTCTTCCGCTGCTCCTCCGACAGCTTCACAGACAGACTTACGCGCATGTAGGGCATGGTGGTTCTCCTTTCTCCGTCCGGCTGGGATTTTTCGCTCCGGCGTCCTGCCGGCTGAGATCATCATAGAATAACGCGGGAGAAATTACCAGAAAAATCTGCGCAAAGCCGGGGCGAGGGGGGGGGAAGAAGTGCCCGGATACGGAAAACAGGAAAAAACACAGGGAAGGACGGGACCAGGGGTCCCGGGCTTTTCCCGCGTCCCAAAACCCCTCCGGAAGGGTTGAACCGGATTCGCTCCCCCATGGGTCCGTCGGATGGGAGCCGGTGGTTTTGGACCAAACCGCGCAGAAAACGGGTAGATTTCCGGCGGCTGTTCCGGTACAATGATTTCCGAACAGGCTTTGCCTCCTTATGGAAGACAATCGGAAGGACAAGCGGGAGTTTACCGGGGCGTTTTTCCGGACAGCCGATGGGAAATCGACACCTTTTCCTTTCTTTGTCGTTCAAGACGAGGTTCCTCTCGGATAGACTGAAATCACCAAAAACGAGGAGGAAACCATCATGAACACAGACAAGGCTTATGCGGAAAAGATTGCCAGCGAATACGCACCGAAAGAGACAAGAAAAGTCGTGGCGCTCAGGAAGCTGGATAGCCGCGCCAAACGACCGGCGGATATCTTTGCGTACTCTTTCGGTACGGTAATGGCCCTGCTGCTGGGCGTCGGAATGTGCCTTTCCATGAAGATCATCGGCAGCGGAAGTACGGGGTACATGGCTTTGGGCGTGGTTGTCGGCCTGATCGGGATCGCCGGGGTTTCCGTCAATTATTCGATCTACAAAAGGATCCGGGAAAAGTCCATGAATAAGTACGCTGCGGATATTCTGGATCTCGCGGGACAGATCGCGGAAGAATGAGGATACCATAATGAACAAGCAGGAAAGCAGATATGCCAACACAGCCTCGTTGATGGACGAGGCTCTCCTGCTGCTGCTGGAACAGAAAGATTTTGACCGAATCACCGTGAAAGAACTCTGCCAGAAAGCCGGCGTGAACCGCACGACGTTTTACCTGCACTATGTAAACATGAACGACCTCCTGGAGGAAACGGTGGACAGGATCAATGCACGGTTTAAAGCGTCGCTCTCCGCCGTTCCTCCGGGGGATCCGATCACGGAAATCCTGACCAGCGAAAAATACCTCAGACCGTATCTCGGCTTCATCAAAGAAAACATGAGAGCCTACCGGGTGATCCACCTGAAGGATCACTTGTTCAAATCGCAAAAGACGTTTGAAAGCTTTTATGAGACGATCTTTTCTCCTGCGCTTACCCATTTCGGCGTCAGGGAGGAGGAAAAGCCGTACGTTTTCTCCTTCTATACCCAGGGAACCGTGGCGATCATCGGAAAATGGCTTGAAGGGAATTGCCGGGATGATATGGATATGATCATCGATCTCATTATGCGGCACACGCTGGCCTGCGGGCGGCAGGAGCAATGAACCGGATCCGGCAGCTCTTTGCCCGCTGGAAGCGGGGAAGCGATGAGGATGACAGGACCTTCGCCGCGGCCGCGGGCTCGCTTGCGGTGACGGCGGTTTTTGCGCTGTATAACGGTTTTCTGGGCATTTCTCACGCATCCTTATGTCACGGAACGATTTGCGTTTACTACATCGTTCTTGTCGCATTGCGCGGGATCATCATCGCATCAAGGAAAAGGATCCGCGGCAGCCGCGATCCGGAACGGGCGCAAAAGAGAGCGTATATGGTTTCGGCTGCGCTGCTGCTGTTTCTGAATATTTGCCTCGTCATGCCCGTATCCCTGATGGTCGTTCGGCAGAAGCCGGTGGATATGACGCTGATACCGGCGATCGCCATGGCCGCTTTTACGACGTATAAGATCACGATGGCATCCGTCAACCTCAAAAGAAGAAAAAAATCCTCAGACCGTTTTGTCCGGCTGCTGCGAACGATCGGCTTTATCGAAGCGCTGGTGTCGGTCCTCACGCTGCAGAATACGCTGATCATGGTGAATATGAAGGAAGAGAGTACGGAAATGCTGGCACTGTCGGCTGTCACGAGCGCGGCTGTCATGCTGACCGTGCTTATCCTGTCTGCCGCAGCGATGAGAACAGGAATCCTGGAACGGAGAAACAAAGAATAAACCCGCAATATGCTGCGGCAGACTCCGATCTGTCCGGGAGCGTCTCCCGGAAACCGTCGGATGCCGCGCAGCCGGCGGTTACTGCGAATACCCAATGCGGCGAACGGGTACCGATCCGCGCCCCGATGACTTCATGAAACGTCTCGCCGATCAGCGCATACGCCGTCAGAAGCGGCAGGAGAACGGTCATGGCGATATCCGGGATCATGGGAAATCCTTTCCCTTATTCTGCCGCCCCTTTCGCGGATTTCAATACCCGAGTCCGGAAAGCCAGTCCTGCACAGCTTCTCTGACGGAGTCCTGCCTGTTCTGGGCGTCGTTCCCGCGAACCGCAAGTCCTTTCAGCACCTCGGCATCCGGGCAGGCAGACGCCAGCTTTTTGTCAAACCCGGACAGCCCGCTCCCTTCATGGGTGGAGAACGGCACGAGCTTCTTTCCGGAAAAGTCGTTGTTCTCGAAGACCGTATACAGGATCATGGGCCAGTCACCCCACCAGACAGGAGCCCCGATGAAGACCGTGTCATACTGCGAAAGATCAGGGAGCTCCCCGGCATATTCCGGCCTTGCTTTGCTATTTTGTTCCTGCTTGGCAATATCGGTGAGTTCGCTATACGTCATGGGATAGTGGTCATCGATCGGCAGCACTTCAAACAGGTCTGCACCGGTTTTCTCCGCAATCATTTCGGCAACGATGGCGGTATTGCCCTTGTCGATCACGCCCACCGTGTACTGCTCGCCTGTGCGGGAAAAGTATATGACCAGGGTACGGGTGCCGCTCGTTTCGGTTTCCGCGGATGTGCTCCCGGTAGGCTGTGCCTCTGCTTCGCTCACCGGTTCCGTCGATTCCGCGCTTGCCCCGGAATCGGGTTCCGAAGGTTTCGCCGGTTCTTCCGAAACTGGCACGGGAGTGCTGTTGTATGGAGCGGCGTTTTCTCTCGCCGGATCACTCCTGCCGCAGCCCGCGAGCAGCAGGCACACAGCGAGGATGATTACCCACAAGCCTTTTTTCTTCATGGTTATCTGCCCCCGTTCTTTCCTGCGGTCACTTGTTGACGGCGATCCAGCCGCCTTCCCGCAGCTCATAATCATGGGTCCCCTTCATGCGGTAGGTGCCCCTGGCTCCGTAGGCGCTGGCGTTCAGTACGGAAGTATAGGTGATGCTTCCTTTTTCGCCGTCTGCCTGAATGACCGGATCGGCGATGCCGATGGTGAAATAGCGCAGGCTCCCGTCCGCGATATCCGCGAAGTATTCCTCCCGGGTCTGCCGCTTTCCGCTCATATGGGTGTAGATCATGTCCTCGGCGACCAACTCCCGCAGGGTATCGATATCCGCGTCGGTCATCGCCTGGCAATACCTGGCCTGGGCATAAAGGATCGCCAGCTCTGTTTCATTCAAAGAGGAAATGTCGATGCCGGTGATCGTTACATTCGCAAATTCGGTAAAGGCATATCCGCGCATATCTTCGTCCTCTGCGACAAGTTCTGTTTTTTCCGTCCAGGCTTCCGCGATCTCCGTTGGTGTTCCGGTGTTCTCCGCCGGATCTGCCGCAGCGCAGGACGAGAACAGGAGCACCGTCACAAGAAACGCGGCCGGCAGCGCAGGTTTCATGCTTCTTCTGCGTCGATCCTTCGGATGACCTTTGCGGGATTGCCGCCGACGATGGTATCCGCCGGCACGTCCTTCGTTACCACCGCGCCTCCGGCGATCACGGTATTGTCCCCGATGCGGACGCCGGGCATGATGCTGACGCCTGCGCCGATCCAGACGTTGTTTCCGATGACGACCCTGCGGCATTTCAGCACATAGCGGTTTTTCAGGTCGTGGTTGTCCGTCACGATGGTCACATGGGGCCCGATCTGGACGTTGTCTCCGAAGTCGATCCCGCCGATGGACATAGCCGTGAAGCTGTGGTTGATGAACACGTGCTTCCCGAAGGAGATCTGTTTGGGGAAATCGATCTGTGTCGGGGTGAAGATCCCCAGGCCTTCGGGGACTGGCCCGTCAAAAAGCTCCTCGAAAGCCTTTTTCTGTTCTTCGGACTGCGGCTCTGCGTGGTTCAGATGAAACAGCGCCCGGTCCGCCCGCAGGAGTTCTTCAATGGCCGGACGGTATTCTTCGGACATCATGTCCACGCTCTCTCCGTTTTTCAGCTTCTCAAATACGTTCATTTCTTCTCAAACTCCGGTCTCCAGGCCGCGAACTGAACGAGCTGTTCATCCGTGCGGTGGTAGTAGCGCACGCCCTTGTCCAGCTTTGCGATCTCCGTCATCTCTGCGTCGGTGAGCGTAAAATCCAGGATAGCCAGGTTGTCCCGGATGTGATCCACGTTCCGGCTGCCGGGGATCACGGCGAAGCCCATCTGGGTATGCCAGCGGAGGATGACCTGCGCCGGAGTCTTGCCGTACTTTTTGCCCAGCTCCGCGAACACCGGCTCATTCTGGAGGGACTTGTCCCCGTGGCCAAGGGGGTACCAGCTCATGAGCCTGATGCCGTACTTATCCAGAGTTTTGCGAAGCTCCTGCTGGGTAAAGTACGGATGCGCCTCCACCTGAATGAACTGGGGCACGATCTCCCATTTGGTCTCCAGCTCTTCGATGTATTTGCCTTCGAAGTTGGAGATGCCGATGGTCTTCGCTTTGCCCTCTCGGTATGCCTTTTCCAGCTGCCGGTAGCCTGCAAGCCAGTTGCCTGCTGGCTGATGGATATAGAGCAGATCCACATAGTCCACGCCCAGACGCTCCAGAGTTTCATCAACGGCGTTCTCGTTCTCATATTCGCTGGGCCAGAGCTTTGTGGAGAGGAAAACATCCTCCCGCTTTACGCCGCTGTCCCGCATGCCGCGGCCCACCGCCCGCTCGTTGACATAGGCGTTGGCGGTATCCACCAGGGAATAACCCGTCTTCAGGGCCTCCCGGACGCTGTTCTCCGCATCCGCCGGGGAGAGCATATAGGTTCCGATCCCGATGACCGGGCATTTGACTCCGTTGTTCAGTACGATGTATTCCATGATGATCTCCTTTCCGACATTAGAGAAGTCCGTTGGCTGAAAGCCACTTCTGAACACTCGGTTTTGCATTCTCTGCCTGGCTTCCGGTGACGGAAAGGCCCTTCTTTACATCTGCGCCGGGGCAGGTCTTTTTGATGTCCCGCTCGCTGCCGCCCATGCCGCTGCCCTCGTTGGTGCAGAGGGGCAGGATCGTCTTGCCGGTGAAATCGAAGGCCTCCAGGAAGGTGAACACCGCCATGGGCATCGTGCCCCAGTAGTTGGGATAAGCCAGGACGACGGTGTCATACCCTTCGATGCTTTCGGGCAGGGAGACCAGCTCCGGCCTGGCTTTGGCCCGCAGGTCCTTCTTCGCCTCCTCGATGCAGGTCATATACACCGGGGAATACGGATCCTTCATCTCGATCTTGAAGGTGTCGGCATCGAGCAGCTCCTTCATCCCGTTTACCACGATCTCCGTGTTGCCGATCTTCACGTAGCGCATCGCGCCGCCGAAGTAGTTCTCATCCGCTCTGGAAAAATATGCGATCAGTGTCTTTGTCATGGCCTGTTCCTCCTTTTATTCCTGTCCGGCATATGCCGCTTTTCCCTTGATCTGACTGAATTATACCGGCTAAGTATTGTAAAGTCCAATCGAAACATGCTATAATTGATTTAGAATTTAAATAACAGGAGCGGACCATGACCACCAAACAGATCGATTTCTGCATCGAGCTTGCCCGGACGCTGAATTTCAGCCGGGCAGCCGACAATCTGTTCGTCAGCCAGCCCACCTTTTCCTATCAGATCCGGATGCTGGAGGAGGAGATCGGCTTCGCCGTCTTTGAGCGGAGCGGCAAGGGCGCCGCACTGACCCCTGCCGGAGCGCAGTTTGTTTCCTTCCTGACCGGTATGCGGGAGGATCTGAAGCGCGCCATCGAGCAGGGGCAAAATTTCAGCGCCAGGTATCGGGACAGCATCTCCGTCTGTATGTCGGTGCGGCAATCGCTCTACTTCCTTCCGGAAGCTATGCGCCTGTTAGCGGAGACTTGGCCTGATGTGCAGATCACGCCCATCTTTCAATATGGAAACAGCATGGAACTATTCTTGCGGGGTGAGGCGGACGTCGTTTTTGCGCTGCAGGAACAGACAAAGCAGGTCGCGGGCATTCAGGTCCACGATCTGTTTGAGAGCAGGATTTATCTGATCGCGGATAAAAATGATCCCCTGGCGGAAAAGAATTTGATCCGAGAGGAAGACCTTTACGGCCGGACGCTGATGGTGGGCGGCGGTTCGCCGCAGGCGTTGAAAACCGTTCAGCATCGGCTGATCAGCTCCGGGAAGATCCGTTACTTCAACAGCGCAGATCATGATACCATGCTGACCAATGTCGCCGCCGGACGCGGTGTTTGCCTTGCCCCTGGCTTTCTGAACGATCACAGCGGACAGTTCGCCTGGATCCCCTTTGCCTGCAGGGAGAGCTTCTCCTGCGTCCTCTGCACCCATAAGGAGGACAACCGACCTTCCCTGAAGGCGTTCCTTGCCGTACTGAAGGGCCTGTATCAGAATGCGGTGGCCTTTCCCCTGTAAAGGAGGACGGGCCGGTTTCCGGCAGGGCGGAAGGAAGAAATAAGAGATCCGGGGAGCGGGTGGACTTCCGGCTTCGGATCCCTTATACTGGATTTGCGGACCAACCGTTTCGGTTTTGAACCGGACGGCAGACCGGCCTGGAAGGAGGAAACGGAACAGATGGAACTGGAGAGAATCGGGCATAGACTCACGGTCTGTAAAATTCCGGAGGGATCGGACTTCAACCTGAGCGCCGATTTCTATTTTATCGGAAAGACGGACGAGGAATTCTCGCTGGTATGCAGAACGGAGGATACGCCCCAAAACACGGTCCAGCGGGATGACGGATGGAGAGGCTTCCGGATCCGGGGAACGCTGGACTTTTCCCTGGTCGGCATTCTGTCCAGACTGTCCGGCATCCTCGCAGAGCAGAAAATCGGCATTTTCGCGGTATCGACGTACAACACGGATTATATCCTGGTGAAAGAGGAGAATTATAAGCGGGCCCTGGCTGTATTGGCTTCTGCAGGATATCCGACAGGAGAAAAGGATCGGGAGGATCTGCCCGGTCAAGACCGGCTTTGAAACCGCAAACGGGGCAACGGCTCCGATTTGCAGAGGTGACCTGATGAAATGGAAATGTCCCGGATGCGGCAGAGAGTTCTCCAGACAGGGCCAGAATCATTACTGCCTCAGGCCGCAGACGATTGACGAGTATATTGCCGCCCAGGAGGAAGAGATCCGGCCGGTCCTTCGGGAGGTCCGCACCCTCCTGCAAAGCGCGCTTCCCGAAGCGGAGGAGCGGATATCCTGGTCGATGCCCACCTATTGGAAGGGCCGGAATATCCTCCATTTCGCGGCCTCGAAGAAGCATCTCGGGCTTTATCCCGGCGGCGAGGCTGCCGCGGTATTCGCGGATGAGCTGGCCGATTATGATACCGGAAAAGTAACCATCCGGCTGCCGTACGGGGAGCCTCTTCCGGCGGATCTGATCCGGCGGATCGCGGAATGGTGCTATGAAAAGTATGGGAAATGAAGACCGGGCGGAGGATCGAAGGAAACGCAGGGGGATCAAGGACCCGGAGCAGGGAAGAAGGACGAGGATATGAAACTCTCCAGGATATTTGAAGAAAAACCGGAAAGATGGGGCTTCCGGGGAGATCCGTATTTTTGGAAATACCTGAAAGAACGGGCGGAGCATATGGAGATGCTTTCTCCCGAAGAACTGGAGCAGTGGATCAAAGGGGAATACCGTTCCCTTTCGGGCAAGGCGTTGACCGACGAATACGGCGATTTTGCCGTGATCCGTCAGTTCGCCCATGGGGGGATGAGCTCCGGCGGCGTGGATAACCTGTGGTGGATCAATACGGGGATTCCCCTGCTGAAAAGCAGACTGACGGAGCAAGAACGGATCAAGGAGGGAAACGCAGATGAGCATAACCGTAAACCTGTACTATAAAGGGGAAAACGGCGCGGCACGGAAATTTGCCGAAGAGATGGAATCCTCCGGTACGGCGGAGGCGATCCGGGCCGAACCCGGGAATCTTCGTTACGAATACTTCATTCCGATGCAGGATCCGGAAACCGTACTGCTGATCGACAGCTGGGCGGACCAGGCCTCCATCGATCTCCATCACGCCTCCCCCATGATGGAAACCATCGCCAGACTCAGAGAAAAATACGACCTGCATATGAAGGTGGAACGGTTCATCCGTGACGATGTGCAGACGGACGATGCGTTTATCCGAAAATGACGGCGGGGGATCCCGTCCGGGCCGGGAGCGAATTGACGGAAGCGGAGGAACAGAACGTATGGCGTATGCGATCCATCCCGATTTCAAATGGCTTGCGGCGATCCATCCGCCGCTGAATCGAAAGACCATTCCGGTGATTCAGAAGGCCATGGGACTGTTGTATCATCAGCAGAGATCGGACCGGAGGGTGCGCGTCCGGCGTGTCCGGATCCCGGGGGAAGCGGGAAAGACCCTACGGGCGCTGCTGTACGTCCCCAGAGAGGAAAAGACCGACGGCTGGCTCCTCTACTGCCACGGGGGCGGTTATGCGTTTCCTGCCGCGCCGTATCAGTATAAGCTGGCCCGGATCTATGCGGAACAGGTCGGCTGCCGGGTGCTGCTTCCGGACTACCGGCTTGCGCCCCGGCATCCTTTTCCCGCCGCCGTGGAGGACTGCTTCGCCGCGTATCGCTGGATCCTGAAGAGAGGCGCAGGAGCCGGGATCGCCGTGTGCGGAGACAGCGCAGGGGGTACGCTGTCCATGGCGGTATGCCTCAAGGCGCTGGACGAGGGACTTTCGGCCCCCTGTGCCCAGCTGCTGACCTATCCGGCGGTGGGAAACGCCGGGGAGACCGAATCCTACCGCCGGTACACAGATACGCCCATGTGCAACAGCCGGGATATGGATCTTTACGGGGAGTGGTACGTGCAGGACGAAGCGGCGGGGAAGCTCGCCTACCGTTCCCCCATCCAAGCGGAATCCCTGGCGGGGGTGCCCATGACGTATATCGAAACGGCGGAGTTTGACGCGCTTCGGGACGGGGCGATCCTCTATGCGGAAAGACTCCGGGGAGAAGGGGTCGAAGTGGAGCTGCACAACACGGAGGGAACGGTCCACGGGTATGACATGATGCTGAAAAGCGGCATCGTGAAAGCGCTGATCGGAAAGCGGATCGGCTTCCTGAAACGGGCCTTCCCCTGAGCCCTGGAAAGGGATGCGCGGCGGGTCGGGAGAATCCATGGGAAGAACCGAAAGAGAATCCCGGTTCCCTCGTTTTTGCGCTCAGGGGCCGAAACGAGGGGATTTCCTGCCGGACTGAATGTTGAGCTGCCCGTGTTCGCCGGCTCCTTCAATGCAAACTAACGGATTATCCAAGACCTGTCAATAAAACGGGCGCCCGCTGCAACGCAGCGGGCGCCTCAGACTGTAGACAAACCCGAAAATGGACCGAAAACGGGAAGGAAGATAGCGCGAAAGAAACCCAGGAGGGGTGTCTTTCGCG
>CAMVBX010000004.1 GCA_947165825.1 uncultured Clostridia bacterium | reverse complement strand
ACGCTCTTCCGATCTATGAAGTGCAGGAGTTCTTTCTGTCCAAAATGAAGATCAACGGCTGCCTCGGATGCTGGAGCGGAGGTAAAGATCCGGATCATCCCTGCTCGCAGCGGGACGATATGGAAAAGATTTATCCTGCGTATAAAGAGGCAGATGTGGTCGTGCTTGCTTCGCCGCTGTACTACTGGTTCATCTCCGGCTTTTTGAAAAACGCTTTGGACCGGTTGTTTGCCATTGCGGAATGTGATCCGAACTATCGCAATCCGAAGAAACAAAGTGTTCTGATCATGGCGGCAGAGGGGGCGGGTTTTGAGGAAAGCGAACACTGGTATGACCGTCTGGAAAAACACATCGGATGGAAGAGTCTTGGTAAGGTCCTCTGTAGCTATGTGACACAGCCCGGTGATGCGGAGGGTAAACCGGAATTAAAGCAGGCATATGACCTTGGACAGGCAATAGAATAAAAAGGAGAATCACTATGGGTAAGAAAATTGTGGTAATCACAGGAAGTCCCCGGAAAAACGGGAACAGCTTTGCCATGACAGATGCTTTCATCAAGGCAGCTGAGGCAAAGGGACACAGCGTGGTCAGATTTGACACGTCGTTTATGAATATCGGTTTTTGTCACGCCTGTGAGACCTGTTATAAAACCGGAAAGGCCTGTTCCTTTGATGACGATTTCAACACCATCGCTCCCGCGATACTGGAAGCGGATGCGGTTGTGTTCTCCGCTCCGGTGTATTGGTATTCCATTCCCGCTCAGCTTAAGGGCGTCATCGATAAAATGTTCTCTCTTGTCATAGGCGGAAAGGAAATAGCCGGAAAGGAATGCGCTCTCATCACCTGCTGCGAAGAAGAGGACATGAGCGTTATGGATGGCGTTCGCATTCCGGTAGAGCGCACAGCTGCCCTGATCAAGTGGAACATGGTTGGAGAGGTTCTCGTGCCCGGAGTGCTTGAGGTCGGAACCATCGAAAAAACGGATGGATGCGCTCGGGCAGCGGCTCTTGCAGAACGCATTTAAATAACCCAGACGAGATTACGCCTCTGAGCCGATGTCGGTTCAGAGGCATTTTTCTGAAACATCAAGAATACAAAGCCACATTGAAGGAATCTGGATGCTCTTCAGTGTGGCTCTTTTTCACTCGATTCTGGATGCCGGATTGGCACCCTAAGTGGGCGGCTTTCCGCTCAATATTCCTTCTTCACGCTTTCCAGACCGTAGATCTCCCGGAACGCCTGCTCGTCCTTCGGACTGCGGATGAGCATGACCTCGGTGAAATGCCCGCCCTCCAGATCCTTGAACCCTGCCACCTTTTCCCCGGTGCAGATGGAGCTGCGAAGAACGGGGATCTGCTTTTCCGGGTCGAAGGGGATCTTCTCCGCAAGCTCGTTCCCCATCCGCTTTTTCTGCCGGAAGCGGGCGAGCAGGCCGCCCTTCCTCTGCAGACTTCTGGCCTTATCCATCCTCGCCGCTCCCTTCCTCCGCCGCCTGCCAAAGAAGCAGGTTATCCCGGAACCGGGCGACCAGCCGTCCGGACTCCTTCAGCCAGGTGAGGTAGGAACGCACCGTGCTGCCCACCAGCGCATACTGCTCAAAGGTCATGTTCAGAGCGTATCCGATGAACAGGCCCCGGAGGATCCCCTCAAAGGTCAGGGGTTCCCGGCAGAGGGAAAGGATCCGATCCCCGATCTCCCGCACCGTTTCGGCGTTCAGGCGGGCCAGGGGAGCGATATCCTCCGCCGGCGCCGCGTGGGCGGGAATGAAGATCTTTCCCTCCAGCTTCTCCACCGCCTCCAGGGTGGCGAGATACGCCGCCGGATCCACCAGGAAGCTCACCCGGTATTTCTCCAGGGTCTCCGGGCTGGAGACGCAGTCCGCCAGATATACCGCCCCCTCCGGGGTGCGGAAGCCCACCATATCCCAGGTGTGGCCCGGCAGGGGAATTATCTCCCAGCCTTCGGGCAGGATCTCCGGCGTGAGGGGCAGGGCTTCGCAGCTCTGGGCCATGAGGAACTTATGCCGCAGCTCTCCGGGCGGGTTCCCGCCATACAGAAAGGCGGGCTCCAGCAGCGGATGCTCGGTGAAACCCCGCTCGATCCCCGGAGCGTATATCCGGCAGCCGGTCTGCTTCTGCAGATACTGGTTCCCGCCGATGTGGTCCGCGTGGGAATGGGTGTTGTATATGGCCTCCAGGGTCCAGCCGTTGGCCTCCAGGATCCGCTTCACCTTTTTCCCCGCGTCCTTGTCGCTGCCGCTGTCGATGAGGCAGACCCGGCCTGCCCCGGTCTTCACCAATCCGATCTTTGCCGGACAGTCGAGATAATACGCGTTCTCCGTGGCCTGGATCAGCTCGTACATGGGTTTATCCTCCTCATTCCGACAGGAGCGCGATCGCCTTCCGGTATTTCTCCACCCGAGCCAGGGCCTTTTCGTCCACCCGGTCCAGGCGGGTCAGATCGCTGTTATGCCGCAGATCCGCCAGCTTGACGGTCCGGGCGATGGGGTTTTCCTTCAGCTTCGCCACGTAGTCCAGATAGGGCACCGCCTTGTCATGGGTCATGAGCAGGAGAGCCCGAATGACCTCTTCGCTGAAGCCCATTTCCCGCAGGCCCGCCGGGGTGCAGGGGGTATCCTCCATTACGTCGTGGAGGAGAGCGGTCACCGTTGTCGCCTCGTCCGGCATCTGCTCCGCCAGATGGAAGGGATGGAAAACGTAAGGCATGCCGGATTTATCCTGCTGGTCCTTGTGGGCTTCGAAGCAGAGCTTCAGGGCTTTCTTCGTCATCTCCGTATACAGCATTCCGATCCCTCCTGAATCTCTGATCCCGATACCGGCGCGGAAAGGCGCCGTTTGCTCCATTATATCCGTCTCCGGCATCCGGGTCAACGCGGAGCCGTTGCGTCTTTTGCTTTCGGCTGATAAGATAGACGGAAGAAAGAGAAGGGGAGTGACCCGGATTGATCCATATCGGCAATCATGTATCCGTATCGGACGGATATCTGGAGATGGGCAGACATGCCTCCGCCCTGGGAGGCGATACCTTTGCTTTCTTCCCCCGGAACCCCAGGGGAGGGAAGTCCCGGACCGTGCCGCCGGAGGACGTACAGGCCCTGGCGGAGTTTTTGAAGGCGAATGCCTTCGGCCCCCTTGTGGTGCACGGGGCGTATACCATGAACGTCTGCGCCGCCAGGGAGGAGGTGCGAGCCAACTCCCTGGAGATGCTCCGGGATGATCTGGTCCGCCTCCAGGCTCTGCCGGGAAACCTGTATAACTTCCATCCCGGCAGCCATGTGGGCCAGGGCAGGGAGACGGGGATCCGGCTGATTGCGGAGGCTCTGGACGCGGCGATCCGGTCGGCGGAGCAGATTTCCGGCAAGCCGCTGGAAAACCGGATCCTGCTGGAGACCATGGCCGGAAAGGGCAGCGAGATCGGCGGGAGCTTTGAGGACCTCCGGGAGATCCTGGATCTGGCCGCTGAGATTGGCGGGCCGCAGCGCAGGGCTCAGCTGGGGGTCTGCCTGGATACCTGCCATGTCTGGGACGGCGGCTACGATATCCGGGAGGACCTGGACGGGGTACTCCGGGAGTTTGACCGGGTGATCGGCCTGAAAAACCTTCGGGCGGTGCACTTGAACGACAGCAGGAACCCCTGTTCCTCCCGAAAGGACCGGCATGAGAAGCTGGGGCTGGGGCAAATCGGCCCGGAAGCCCTCCGGGCTGTGGTTCGCCATCCCCTCCTCCAGGGCCTGCCCTTCATTTTGGAGACGCCCAACGAGGACGAGGGCTACCGGGCGGAGATCGCCCGGGTGCGGGAATGGATGAAATAGTTTTCGAATCGGCTCCGCTGCGCCGGGCCGTATGCTTCGACACTTGCGGAGACAGCAGCGTTTCCGGCCGGTAAGGAATTCCGCCCGGAAACGATTCCCGATATTTCGGGCCTGAGGGCGCGAACTCTGCGCGGCTTGATCCGCTTTGTCTGCAGTTTGAGTCAGGGGACCGCATCCGCGGTCCCCTGAAGCGTTATTCCTTATCCAGCCGCTTGGTGAAGCAGATGATCCGGTTCGCCTCCGTGAAGCCGGCCTTCAGATGGAAGGCCAGACTGTCCGCATTGCTGAGCTCACAGTCGCTGGCAAATTCCCGGCAGCCCTGCCCGGCCGCCCATTCCTCGCAGCAGCGCAGCAGATCCGCCGCCGTGCCCCGGAGCCGGTACCCTTCCCGGACGAAGATCCCCTCCAGGTAGCCCACTGGACTGCTGTCTGTGCCCTCCACGTAGTCATGCCGCAGCTGGCACTGGGCGAAGCCGATATCCCGCCCAGCCTCCGAAGCCAGGAATACCGCGCATTCTCCGTCGGCTGTGTGCGCGCGAAACTCCTGCCGCAGCTCCGCCGCGTCGGTCTCCGGCCACAGGAGCGCGGCCAGCGCAACGATGGAGTCCAGATCCCCTGCCTGCGCTTTTCGGATCATCCGATCATCCCCTTTCCGGCGTCCATGTTTCTCCGCTTCCCGGATCCAACCGATCAGAAAAACGGATCCGCAGACGCAGGCCTGCGGATCCGATAAGCGGTTCCCGTGATTACTTCTTCAGCTGGATGCTCTCGCCGTCAAAGTCCAGGGTGATGATCCCGTCCTTGATGGTGCCTTCCAGGGTCTCTCCCTCGGCGCTGAGGACGAGCTTTTCGCCTTCCACCTTCCAGTCAACGGTTTCGCCCTCGCCGTCAGAGGTGAAAACTGCTTTGCCGCCGGACTTCAGCTCAAGAGTCATGGTTTTCTCGGCTTCCTCCACACTCACCTCAAACAGATCCGCATACTCCTAAATGGTCATGTCCGCGAGCATGTAGAGCTTGTAGGTGCCAAGGAGCTTCTTGTCTCCGCTGTTCCCGCCGCCGCAGGCTGCCAGAAGGCCCAGGATCATCACGGCCAGCAGAACGATTGCGATCGCCTTTTTCATGTTCTTTTCTTCCTTTCCCGTTGTCGGGCGGGATTCGCTGCAGGCGTTCATCCTCCCGAAAAGCATAATATACAAAGCCATTATACAACAGTTCTCAAGGAAACGCAAGCGAAAGAAAAGGACAAAACCGCCGCCGTGCATCGCTTTCAAAAAAACATGGACATTTGGACAGGGGCAAAGTACAATGGAAGCGCAAATCTTCAAAGACTTGTTCCTTCGGAACATGGAAACAACGGTGGAAAACGATCATGAAGAGAGTATTCTCCAAACTGCGAAAATGGGCCAAAGGCTCGACCCTGCGCACGTTCCTGATTTTTATCGTGCTGTATGCGGCGCTGTGCTACCTCTACTGGTATGTGGAGATCGGACCGGGCGGATCCAAAACCTACCTGGATATTCTTCTGTGGAATAACGTCAATATCGTTCTGGGCAGAGGATTCACAGACCTGGTCCCCAAGACCTGGAAGGGACGGGCGCTGCTGATGATCTTCATCTTCTTCAGCATGCTGTTTCTGTCCACCATCGTCGGCTTCGTTTCCTCAAGGATCAACGCCAATGTCAACAGTCCCGCAAGGAGGATCAAAAAAGTGCAGCAGTTGTCCAATCACGTCATCATCTTTGGCTGGAAGAACGATATCCGGGCGCTGATCGGGGATATCCTCCGGAAGTCCCCCGGGCTTACCGCAGAGGATATCGTGATCGTGAACAATGTAAACGAACTGAAAATCCAGACCCTGCTCATGGATAAGGATCTGAAGGGAATCAAATACATCCGGGGAGACTTTACCGAGGAGCAGACCTTGGCGAATGCCAACATAAAAAAAGCCTCCACCGCCCTGGTTTTGGGAGAGGCTCATGAAAGTCTGGATGCGGAGCTGGTGGACTCCCGCATCTTTGTCTGCACCCTGATGATCAAGACGCTGAATCCCCGGTGCCATGTGTGCGCTCTGGTGCAGACGGAGCGATACCGGAACTATCTGGAGGCCCAGAACTGCGACGAGGTCATTTACACCGAGGAATACAGCCGATATATCCTCTCCACCGCCACCAGCTATACGGGTATGGCCAATGTGCTGCGGGCCCTGTTTGACAACGGAAACGGCATCAGCATCCAGATCCTTCCCGTGGAGCAGGAATGGCGGAATCGGACTTATGCGGAGCTGGCGGCCTACTGCAAGAAGGAGAAGGGGATCCAGACCCTGGGGGTGCTGGAGAATATGGGGGCGGAGAAGACCATCAAACACTCCATCCTTTCCGACGCCATGAAATCCAGCAACTATGGCGAGGTCATCCAGAAACTGAAAACGGTCAAGGATGCGGAGCTGAACCATCCGCTGCTCAACCCACCGGACGACTATGTCCTGGGCCGGAATATGGGCGTGATCGTACTGGCGGAGGAGATTTGACATGCAGTCTCATGAGGATATGATCCGGGGTCTGAAGACCTTTCCCCTGCTGAGCAGGCTTTCCGATGAGGATCTGACCCTTCTGGCGGAGGTCATGCGGGAGCAGAACTTTTCCGCCGGCGCGGAGATCCTGCGGGAGGGGGAGACAGGGGATGAGATGTATCTGCTGCTGGAGGGCAGCGTGGACGTGCTGAAGACCACTCCCTTCGGGGAACCGTACGTTACCGCCTCTCTGCTGGACAGCTATCATTGCTCCTTCGGGGAGATGGCGCTTATCGACAAGGGGACCCGCAGCGCCACCATCCGGGCCAAGACGGACTGCCGGACCCTGTGTCTGGACTACGGAGCCTTTCAACGCTTCTGCCGGGAGCATCCCCATATCGGGCTGGAGCTGCTGATGTCCATCTCCGTGACTTTGGTCCGGGATCTGCGCCGGGAGAATGAGAATCTGCATATCGTCTATCAGGCACTGATCGAAGAGATCGAGAACGGCTGATCCGGGCGCGGTCCCGCGTCTGCCGGGAGGAATCACCATGCTATGCGTCATCGCCATGATCGATCCGGGAGCAAGGGAGCGGCTGGCTGCCCTGCGGCGGAAGGCCGAAGCCCGGACTGAACGGACGGGAGAGCTGTACGGTCATATCACTCTGGCCACCTATGTGGGGGATGAGGAGGAACGGTTCATTGCCTCCTGCCGGGGACTGATTTCCGGCCGCCGTGCTTTTGCCGTCCGCTATGCACGGATCGAGCCGCTGCCAGCCACCGGTATCCTGGTTGCCTCGCCGGAGAAGAACGGTGTGCTCCTGGCCCTCCATGAAGAGATTGCGGCGGCATGGCGCGGGAGCCTGGACCGGTGGACCGGCGACGCGGACTGGAAGCCCCATACCACCCTGATTCACAACCCCTGCGGGGATCTGCAGGTCATCGCCGCTGCCCTGGAGGAGGCGTTCGTTCCCTTCACCGCCCGCGTGGAGCGGATCGAATTCTCCCGGGTGGAGGAGGATGGGTATACCATCGTAGACGGGATCGATCTGCCAAAGGAATGACCCGAAATGATCCATCGCCCTCTGCCGGACACGGCAGAGGGCGGTGTGTATTCCCGGGAAACTGATCGATCCTTTCAACGCAGCAGAGTCAGACCGGAAGCGGCGAAAGGCGAGAAGGAACGTTCCGCTGCCGAAGCGCGCACACCGGCCCATCTCCTTTTTCTGACTATAATACAATACCCATAGGAAGCGCTCGCGCTCTCTATGGGTATTTTGTCTCACCGCCTGCTTCGGCGGCGCATTTGGGTGTGCCGATAAGCTCCGGGGAGCTTTAGTCTAAAACCTTCAGCGCGCCTGTCGGGCAGTTCTCGGCGCACTTCTTGCAGCTCTTGCAGAACTCCAGAACTTTCTTGTTGTTGAACTCCGGCTTGATGACGGTGGTAAAGCCGCGGCCCACAAGACCGAGGACGCCCTTTCCGACGTCTTCATCGCAGATGCGTACGCACAGGTTGCAGCTGATGCACTTGCCCTGGTTCCGCTCGATGCAGACCAGCTTCTGCTCCGTGAAGTACGGGTGCTTTTCTCCGGCGAAGCGCTCGGGCTGGAGGACCGGCTCCTGCTGAGCGAAGCGGATGAGTTCGCAATTCTTGTAATCGTGGCAGCCGCATTCCAGGCACCGGAAGGCTTCCTTCACGGCATCGTCCGGATCGAAGCCCTTGTTGACCTCGAGGAAGTCTCCCTTGCGGACGGCAGCGGCCCTTGTCGGCATCTTGGCGCGGGGGTAGGACTCCCATTGGGAGAAATCAATGTCCTTCGGGTCGCGCTTGGAGACGAAAGGCATTCTGTAAGGCACTTCCTTGCCGCGCAGGAAGGAATCGATGACCTTTGCTGCCTTCTGGCCTTCGCCGATGGCTTCGACGGCGATGCTTGCGCCGCGGTTGGTGGCGTCGCCTACCGCAAATACGTTTTCCAGGTTGGTGCGGAAGCTGGCTTCATCCGCCGCGATGATGCCGCGCTTGTTGAGCTCAACGCCGTTCATGCCGGCTGGGTCAACGTGCTGGCCGATAGCGGAAATGACGGAATCCAGCTCCAGGATCTCAAACTTGCCTTCCACCGGAACGGGCTTTCTTCTGCCGCTCTCGTCGGGCTCGCCCAGCTCCATGACCTGGAGCTTCATCTGCTTGACCTTTCCGTCTGCGCCTGCGATGATCTCCGCGGGATTGGTGAGGAACTTGAACTGTACGCCTTCCTCGCGGGCTTCTTCGATCTCTACCTTTTCCGCGGGCATTTCCGCCTCGGTGCGGCGGTAGATGACGTAGACGTTTTCTGCGCCGAGCCGGACTGCGGTCCTGCAGGCGTCCATAGCGGTGTTGCCGCCGCCGACGATGGCGACGTTCTTTCCGATGGCCGGTGCGCTGCCTTCGATCACGCGGCGCAGGAAATCGATGCCCCCGTACACGCCGGGCAGATCTTCGCCCTTGCAGCCGATGCTGCTGGAGGTCCAGGCACCGATGGCAATGACAACGGCGTCGAACTTCTTGCGGAAGTCGTCGAAGCTGATATCCCGGCCGATCTTGTAGTTGTTGACCATCTTGACGCCGAGCTCTTCGATGGTGTCGATCTCCTTCTGGAGGATGCCTTCCTTGGGCAGGCGGTACTCGGGGATGCCGTAGCGAAGCATACCGCCCATGTGGGGCATCATGTCGAAGATGGTGACTTCGTGGCCCTGAAGACGCAGGAAGTACGCCGCGGTAAGGCCGGCGGGGCCGCCGCCGATGATGCCGATGCGCTTTCCGGTATCGCTCGCCGCTTCGGGCTTGTACCGATCTTCGGAGAAGAGGTCCTTATCCGCGGCGAAGTACTTGAGGAAGGCGATGGAAAGAGACTCGTCCACATGCTGTCTGCGGCAGTCCTTTTCGCAGGGGTGCGGGCAGACGCGTCCGATGCTTGCGGGCAGGGGGTTGGTCTCTTTGATGATCTTGGTGGCTTCCTTATTGTTGCCCAGAGCGATCTGCTTGATATAGGCCTGGCAGTTGCTGTTCGCCGGGCACTTGAGCATGCAGGGCGGCAGGCAGTCGCCTTCGTGGTCGGACATGATCAGCTCGAAGGCTACCCGTCTGGCCTTCTTCACGCGCTCCGTGTCGGTGTGATAAACGGTGCCGTCCGCAGCTTCCGTGGAGCAGGAGCGCAGCAGCTTGGGGGAACTCTCGGACTCCACCACGCATACTCCGCAGGCTCCGTAATTCTTTACCAGCCCGTTGGCGCACAGAGAAGGGATCTCGATGCCGTTGAGCTTGGCGATATTGAGTATGGTAGCCCCTGCGGGGCCGGTGCACTTTTTCCCGTCGATTGTAATGGTAATCTGATTCATGACATCGCCCCCCTTATTCTACCGTAACCGCGCCGAAGCGGCATGCCGCGTAGCACTGTCCGCACTTTATGCAGGAATCCTGGCGTATGACGTGCGGCTTCTTCGCGATGCCGTCGATGGCCTTGGCCGGGCACTTCCGGGCGCAGAGCGTGCAGCCCTTGCACTTTTCTTCGTCGATATGGTAATGGAGAAGGGCGGCGCACTCGTGAGCCGGGCACTTCTTCTCCCGGATGTGGGCGTCATACTCGTTTCTGAAGTAGCGGATGGTCGTAAGGATGGGGTTCGGAGCGGTCTGGCCGAGTCCGCACAGCGAGCTGTCCTTAACGGCTTTGCAGAGCTCTTCGAGAAGCTCCACGTCGCCTTCTTTCCCGTTGCCTTCGACGATTCGGGTGAGGATCTCGTACAGCCTCTTGGTGCCGATGCGGCAGGGTACGCACTTCCCACAGGACTCTTTGGTCGTGAAATCCAGGAAGAACTTGGCGATGCCCACCATGCAGGTGCTTTCGTCCATGACGACCAGTCCGCCGGAACCCATGATGGCGCCGGTGGCGGTGAGCGCTTTATAATCGATGATGGTATCGAAAAGCTCATAGGGGATGCATCCGCCGGACGGTCCGCCCAGCTGGACAGCCTTGCACTGTTTGCCGTCCCGGATACCCCCGGCAATGCCGAAGATGACGTCCCTTAAGGTCACGCCCATGGGGACTTCCACCAGGCCGCCTTTTCTTACCTTACCGGTAACGGCGAACACCTTGGTTCCCTTGCTGTTCTCGGTGCCCATGGCTGCGAACTTCTCGCCGCCGTTTGCCAGGATCCAGGGCACGTTCGCAAAGGTTTCGACGTTGTTGATGTTGGAGGGCTCGGAATTGTAGCCGGCCTGGGCGGGGAAGGGCGGCTTGAGCCTGGGCATTCCGCGCTCGCCTTCAAGAGACGCGATGAGGGCGGTCTCCTCGCCGCAGACGAAGGCGCCGGCGCCGGCCTTGATGCGCATGTCGCAGGAGAAATCGGATCCGCAGATGTTTTTGCCGAGCATGCCGTTTGCGCGGGCTTCCTGTATGGCGCTCTCCAACCGCTTGATGGCCAGGGGGTACTCCGCACGCACGTATACGACGGCTTCCGTCGCGCCGATGGCGTAGGCGCCGATCATCATGCCTTCGATGAGGTTGTGCGGATCGCTCTCGATGACCGCACGGTCCATGAATGCGCCGGGATCACCTTCGTCCGCGTTGCAGATGAGGTACTTGGAACCGCTCTTGCTCTGGGCGCTTCTGGCCGCGTTCCATTTGAACCAGGTGGGGAAGCCTGCGCCGCCGCGCCCCGCAAGGCCGGAGGTCTTGATGACTTCAATGACCTCTTCCGGCGTCATGGAGGTGAGGACCTTTTTGAGACCCTCGTAGCCGCCGCGCCTTTCGTAATCATGAATATCCGTCGGATCCACGATGCCGCAGTTGCGCAGCGCGATGCGCGTCTGCTTGCTGAGGAATTCCTTGTCTTCCTCTTTGATGAACAGGTGCTCAACGCCGGAAAAATCTCCGGATTTTACAGCCTGGGCGATGGCCGGGGCATCGTTCTCGCCGACGAGCACGAGCCTCTGGACTAGGGTGTCGTCTTCGTAAAGATCGACTATGGGCTCCAGATAGCACATGCCGATGCAGCCCGTAATGCTGAGACGTATGTTCTGATCTCCCGATACGAGAGGCTCCAGGGCGGAAAAAACCTTTGCGGCTCCGGCTGCGATTCCGCAGCTGCCCTCTCCGACAACTATTCTCTTCATGCCTGTGCCTCCTTTTCCGCCTTTTCGCGGAGCTCCTTGAGGATGGTAAGCGCTTTGTCAGGGGTGAGCGTGCCGTAAGTCTCGCCGTTGATCATCATGACGGGGGAGAGTGAGCAGCATCCCAGGCATGCAACGCTGGACAGGGTGAACATCCCGTCTTCGGTGGTCTCTCCGTTCTTGATCCCGAGATTCTCTGAGATCGCAGCCAGAATGCGCTCGGAACCGTTTACGTGGCATGCAGTGCCCTGGCAGAGCATGATCAGGTATTTGCCCACGGGCTGCAGTCTGAACTGGGTATAGAACGTCGCGACACCCAGAACCTTGGCGGGGGAGTTCCCTGTAGCTTCCGCGATGTGGTAAATCACGTCCACGGGCAGATAGCCATAGACTTCCTGTGCTTTCTGCAGGATGGTGATCAGGCTTCCGGGCACCTTGGCGTATTCGTCCAGAATGTCCGAAATCAGGGACAGATCGCTTTTCTTTTCTTTACATCCGCACATTAGCGTCTCCTTAAAGAATCGTTTATTTTGGCTCGCGCAAATTGTATTATATCATACTTGACGGCCTTTTCAAATAGGAGTTTTCCGAATTTCCTGCCCGTAAGGACAGAAAGGCTGTTTTTCCTGAATGGCCTGTGCCGTCTGGTTATTTTTTCTTGGCCTTATAATACCCCTTTGGGGTATTCAGATAGAGATAAACCACCCGATCGCTGCCCTCTTTGACATATATCTCGCCGCTCGGGTGCCAGTTGGCGGAATCATTTTCCCCTTCGGGATCAAGATATCCGGCGAATTTGAAGCCCTCCGGTTTGCTGTCCTGCCGCACCGAGCTGATCTCATTGGGCAGGCGGTAGATTGCACCGTTCCAGCTGAAGGTACGCCCTTCTTCAAATACCCCGGCCATATAGAGCAGAAAAACCAACGCCAACAGAAGAACCGGGATGACGATGAGCAGCAGCTTTTTCGTAGAGGTCGTTTTGACCTTCTTTGCCCGCTTTAACCCGATCATCCTCATGACCTGCTGTTGTTCCTTAATGAAATTCGGATCAGGACCCGGCATTGCCATACGATAACCTCCTTCGACAAACGCTCCACGGCATAGGCTCTCTCCATCACTATACCATATGTTTTTTCGCTCTCAAACAGGATTCTCCCGGTTCCTCATCCATAAAGACGCAATTTCTGGAAAAAAGTTCTGCGGAGGTGTCCGGCTGCTGCATCCATCCGTAGGGGGAGGCAAAATATGCCCTTGACAATAAATGAATGATCGTTTATTATAAGCGCAGGTGACGGTATATGAGAACCAGAGACTATGACAAACAGCAGCGGATCAAGGAAGCCATGATGCGCCTGATCCTGCGGGAGGGCATCAACGGCGCTTCCGTTTCCAAGATCGCCCGGGAGGCGGGGGTTTCCCCGGCCACCATCTATATCTACTATGCCAGCAAGGAAGATCTGCTCTCCGCGGCCTTCCGGGAGTATTCCCACCAGTCCTATGCGTATCTGAACCGGAGACTGCGTCCGGAGATGGGGCCCGCAGAGCTGATTGAGGCCATCGTGCGGGGATACTATGCCTATTCCACAGAGCATGAGGAGATCTTCAGCTTTGTGGAGCAGTGCGCCCATTGTCCCACGCTGGCGGACTACGTCTCTCAGCAGGAATACTGCGGCGGCATATTCGAGCTCCTCCACCGGTATCAGGCCAGGGGGCTCATCCGCCGGTGCAGCGACCTGAATCTGGCGGCGGTGCTCATTGCCCCGGTGCGCTTCTTGGCGATGAACCACGCCGGCGGTTCGCCGGAGCCTCAGCTCCGGGAGTTGGTGAGCATGATCCAGCGGCTGCTCATTCCCTGAATCCCCAGTCCCCGCCCCGAGCGGGGTTTTTTCCCGAAGTTTGATGAACGAACACTCATTTATTTATCCCAAAGGAGGGATCAGCATGATCGTCGTACCGACCTACAACATGATCCTCAGCCCGGATGCTTCCCTGTATCTGCCCCTGGATATGCTCCGCCGCAGCGCCGGGCAGCGGGGGGTCACCCCGGGAGAAAAGGTGATCCTGATCGTGGCGAAGGAAAACGCAGCCCTGACAGAACTGCAGGAGGACAGCTTTTATCCCATCGGCGTTTCCGGCACCGTGCGGGAGCTGAACCACAACGGCTTCGCGGTGGTGGATACCCAGTATCGGGTGGATCTGCAGAGCGTGTACATCGACCCGGATCATACGGTGCAGCTTTCCATTGCCCGCAGGAACGATACGGAGGACCTGGATCCGTCGGTGGAGGCGGAGAAGCTCCGGAGCCTGCTCCAGGAGATGCGGCAGTTTGCCAAGGGCTTTGACTGGGCCCCGGCGGCGGAGGGCTTCCTGGAGAGTATCCGCAGCGTGGGCATGGCCGCCTGCGTCATGTCCCCCTGGCTGAACCTCTCCAATGAGGAGCGCTACGCCATCCTGGCGGAGGACAGCAAGGCCAGACGGGCAGAGCTGGTGGAGAAGGCCCTGTACGCTTTCCTGGAGGTGGGGCGCATCACCAATGAGGCGGTGAGCTCCCAGCAGAAGGAGAACCAGCAGCGGATCAAGGAGGCCGCCATCAAGCGGCAGATGGAGCATCTGCAGCGGGAGCTGGATGAGATGCATCCGGAGAATATCACCGACGTCCAGAAGTTCGAACGGAAGATCGCGGAATCCGGCATGAACGAGACCGCCCGCCGGGAGGCGGAAAAGGTGCTGAACCGGCTAAAGCAGGAGGGGCGGGAGAGCGTGGAATCCGGCATGCTCTACGATTGGCTGGATTTCATGACCGGTCTTTCCTGGAAGAAGGAGGAGGCCCGGAACATCGACCTGGCCGCCGCCAGGCGGATCCTGGACGAGGACCATTACGGCCTGAAAAAGGTGAAGGAGCGGATCATCCAGCAGATCGCCGTGATGAATCTGAAGCGGCAGCAGTCCGGCTCCATCCTCCTGTTCGTCGGCGCTCCTGGCACGGGCAAGACCAGCATCGGCAAGAGCATCGCCCGGGCGCTGGGCCGGGCTTACAGCCGGGTGAGCCTGGGGGGCGTGCACGATGAATCGGATATCCGGGGCCATAGGCGAACCTATATCGGCGCCATGCCGGGCCGGATCATGGACGGCATCCAGAAAAGCGGGGTATCCAATCCCGTGATGGTGCTGGACGAGGTGGATAAGCTCTCCGCTTCCTACAACGGCAGTCCTGCCTCCGCCCTGCTGGAGGTGCTGGATCCGGAGCAGAACAACACCTTCACCGACCACTACATGAACGTGCCCTATGACCTGTCCGACGTGCTGTTTATCTGCACGGCCAACTCCACCGACGGGATCCCGGAGCCCCTCCTGAACCGGATGGAGGTGATCCAGTTCACGGGCTACAGTCCTCTGGAAAAGCTGCAGATCGCCCGGCGTCATCTCCTGCCCCGGTCCATGGAGACCATGGGAATCCCGGAGGGGAAGCTCACTGTGCCGGAGGAGACCCTGGAGCTGCTGATCTCGGAGTATACCATGGAGGCGGGTGTCCGGGGACTGCGGAAGCATATCGATACCCTCTGCCGCAGCCTGGCGGTGAAGGTGGCAGAACAGCCGGAAGAGAGCTTCAACGTCACGCCGGAGCTCCTGCGGGAGACCCTGGAGGAGCGGCCCATCCAGCATAATGAGGTGCTGCCGGAGCCCCGGGCCGGAGTGGTGACGGGCCTGGCCTGGACCCAGGCGGGGGGCGAGATCCTCTATATCGAGACTCTCTTCACCCCGGGACGGGGAGAGGTCATCCTCACCGGCCAACTGGGGGACGTGATGAAGGAATCCGCCCGCATCGCTCTGAGCCTGGTGAAGGCGGCCTTCCCGGAGAAGGCGGAGCTCTTCCGGGAAAACGATCTGCATATCCACGTGCCCGCGGGTTCCGTGCCCAAGGACGGCCCCAGCGCGGGGGTGACCCTGACCACGGCTCTGGCCTCCCTGGTGACGGGCCGGGTGGTGGATCCCCATATCGCCATGACCGGGGAAGTCTCCCTGCGGGGAGCGGTATGCCCCATCGGCGGTCTGCCGGAAAAGCTCATGGCGGCCCAGCGGGCGGGGGTGACCCGGGTGTATATCCCCAAGGCCAATCTCTTCGACCTGAAGGACGTGGCGCCGGAGGTGAAGGAAAAGCTGGAGATCATCCCGGTGAGTACGGTGACGGATCTTCTGACGGAAACCGGCGTCCTTCCCCGGGAAGCTCTGAGCGCGTGATCGGACAGAAAACAGCCCCTCGACCCAAGGGTTCATAGTGGTAAGGAACTTTTTCCCTATGTACCCCGCAGGAAACGGTGTGACCGAAAGGTCACGCCGTTTTCTGCGTTTTCAGGGGTCTTTTATATACAACAGTTCCCTCAATATCGGGGATGGCGGTTTCGTCAAGGAAGTTCCAGAAGATTTTCACCTTCTGCTGCCGATGAACGCTGGATTTGTCCGGCGCGTAAACGATGATTTTCTTGATATACTCGTTTACGATCGTGGGCGTCAGTTCCGGCACGTCCACGTACCGCTGAACCACATCGAGGAAGCTGTCCATGTTGCCGTCCATTTCTTCCTCGTTCACCACCCATTCTTCCAGCGTCTCTACCTCTGCTTTCAGGCGCTCCTGTTCCTCTTCGTATCCCTGCGTCATTTTTTCGTAACGCTCACGGCTGAGATGTCCGAGTACCGTATCCTCGTAGCAGCGGGAGATCAGCATATCGGGTTAAAACATCGCGTTGATTCTGGATGGAGTTGCTCTCCCCATCTATCTGATCCTCATTGCTGAGGCGGCAGTACAGAATCGTGGTTTTTTGCTGATCCAGCATACTGTCCTCCTTTACAGGCTGGTCAGCTGACGGTTTCGGTTCGTATGAGATCATGTTAGCTCATTTCGAAAGGCGTGCAAGTAAATTGTTGAGTTATTTTGAGTCCGGGAGCACGCGCTGCAAAAGCCATACACGACCATACAAACTCTAACATTATCCCTTGCGGCATTTTCCACACTCTCCCGGTTTTTCTGTTCACTCTTTGACATAGACGGAGACCGATGCAAACTTTCAATTTGCAACGGCCTCCAGAATTGACAAATGCTCATCAGGCTGCCCCAGATACCTCATCAGGATCTGCGCGGCCTCGGCTCGGCTTACAGCGGCGTTCGGGTCGAGGATGCCGCCCGGTCTTCCGCCGATGATACCTGCACCAGCAGCCCAGCGGAAGGCCTCCTCCGCCCAGCTGCTGACGCTGCCCGCGTCGGTGAAACCGGACAGGTCGCTCAGCCCCTCTGGCTTGCCGCAGAAACGCCAGAGGATCGTCACCAGCTGTTCCCGGGTCACCGGGTCCTCCGGACCGAAACTTCCGTCATGATACCCTGTGATGATCCCCTCCCCGGCGGCCCAGCATATGGCGCCGGCGTACCAGGCCCCGTTCTCCACATCGAAAAACGGATTCTCGTCTGCTGCCTCCGGCTCTCCCGCCATGCGGTAAAGCACCGCAGCGAACATGGCCCGAGTCATCGTTCCGTTCGGCCGGAAGGTCCCGTTCCCCACGCCGTTCATCGCGCCTGTCTCTGTGACATAGCAGATCGCGGGATAACTCCAGGCATCTGCCGCTACATCCAGATAGGGGTACGGGATCGTGACGTCCGGCGGAAGATATCCCCATCCGCTGCGGGCATCATAGCCCGGCTCCAACAGGTCCGCCGCCAGTGCATAGAGCGTCTGCCGCACCTCTGCCGGAGTCAGGCCCGGGTAGCGCGTCAGCAGCCTCGCGCAGAGACCGGAGACGATCGCACAGGAGTAGGACGTCCCGCTGACGACAGTGGAAGCGATGCTGTTCTTGTTCGTCGCCGCGGTCAGACCCACGCCGTCGGTCAACAGGTCCGCACCCGTTTGGGAGAAGGAGGCGGGATGATCCCCCTCCGCCGACCCCACCGAAACCGTCGTGGGATAGGCGGCGGGATAGTAAACAGTTCCGTCTTCGCCGTCGTTGCCCGTACAGGTGACGATCAAGACGCCCCGGCTCTCCGCATAGGCGACGGCATCCCGCAGCTCCTCTGAGTCCTCCGGAGTGGAGAGGCTGATGTTGATGATCCTGCAGCCGAACTCATCTACCGCGTCGCGGAGCGCCGCACAGAGCGCCGCGGGCCCGCCGTTTTCGATCGCGCCGGAGGGATAGGCGTCCACCACCACCAGCGGGACGGCAACCGCCTCGGGAAACACTCCGGCCACACCCTGGTCTTCCGCGCCCAACACCATGCCTGCCGTGGCGGTTCCGTGGCCGATCCGGTCCTGGGTGTCCGCTTCCGGAAACACATAATTTCTCCCCTCGGCTACATGACCGGGATCGATATGCTTGACGGAGATCCCGCTGTCGATGAACCCGATGCGGATGGGTTCCTCCGCCGCCCCGACCGGACAGACCAGCGTGAACAGGAGACAAAATACCAATAGAATCGCTGTTCTCTGTTTCATCATCTTTTTGCAGGACAGGGAGCCTGAAGCATCAGGCGCCCTGTCCTCTGTCCCAGGTTATTTCAAGCTCGTAATGATCGCTTCGACCATGCGCTTCATCACCGTGGCATTCTCCGCACGGGTGGCGTTGGCCTTCGGATCGAACACGCCGCCGGGCTTGCCGTTGATGATTCCTGCCCGCTGGCAGTACTCCACATCAACCGCCGCCCAGGACGAGATCAGGCCGGCGTCCTTGAATTCGACCTTCTCGCCCAGCTTCAGGGCATAACTGAAGGTGCGCAGGAAGCGAGCCACCATGGCGCACATCTGCTCCCGGTTCACATCTCTGTTCGGAGCGAACTCCGTGTCGCTGACGCCGTTGACGATCCCGTTGGCCGAAGCCCAGGTCACCGCGTCGGTATACCAAGTGTCCGCCGGCACATCAGCGAACTTGCTGGTGCCCGTCACCTTCGGCGATCCGGCCATCCGATAGAGCACCGTCACGAACATCGCCCGCGTCATCGTGCCCTGAGGATTGAAGCGGCCGCCGCCGATGCCGTTAAACAGTCCGTGCGCCGCCGTCCAGATGATGTTGTCTTTTGCCCAGTGGCCGTCAATGTCGCTGAAGGTCACCGGATTCTCCAAGAAGAACACCTGCCCGCCGACCGGCTTCAGATACGCCAGTCTGCCGTCCTCCATCACCGAGGAGATGGGTATGATCGTCTTGTTCCCGTCTGCGTCGATGGTATAAGGAACGTAACGGTTCGGGTCAACGTCCTCCGGAACGTCCGCGTATCCGATTCTGCTTTCGTCTGGCAGATACGGAACATTCGGGCCGGGTGCGGGATTGAATTTCTCGGTCCACTTCGCCTTCAGCGTGATGTTTTTCGTGACGGGCGTGCTGAAATCGTACGCCGTCTCGCCCAGGTACCAACCGCCGAAGGTATAGCCTTCCTTGGTCGGGTCCGCGGGCTTAGCTGCCGTCTTGCCGTTCTTCACCGTCTGCGGAGCAACCGTGCTGCCGCCGTCCGTGTCAAAGCTCACGGTGTACTCGGGCTCCTCCGGGGCGCCCTCTGCCTTGAAGTTTGCCTTGGCCTCCACGCTGCCGGACGGCATCGTGAAGGTGACCGTCTCAGAGGTCAGGTCGTTTGCCGTCACGCCGGTGATCTCCCAGCAGTCAAAGACATACCCCTCATCCGGTATGGCGGTCAGGGTCACGGTCTCGCCGACGGCATAATATCCGCCGCCTTCAGCCGTGCCGCCCACGGTGCTCGACACCGCCACATATCCGTTCTGCGGTTCGGAGCCGAGGGTCAATGCCGCGCTCCGATAAGCGCCGGCAGTGACCTCCACCATGGCTTCCACATAGCCCTTGGTATAGGCGTCATAGGTCAGCATGCCGTCGGCGTCAACCGACGCAGCGCCTTCCGCCGCGATGCAATTCCAGTAGACGACGTCCGAATCCAGGACGAACCGTGTGCCGTCCGAGGTGACGCCCAACAGGGTGAGCTGCGCGGTTCCGGCCGCAGCGGTGGCAATGTTGCCGTCCGCCGGGATGGACCCGTCGGCCATCAGCACCAGATCGACCAGGTCGCCCAGGCCGGGATGGGCCACCGTAATGACCTGTTCCTCGGTGCAGTTGCCGTTTTCATCGGCGGCGGAGATCACCACCGTGTGGGTCGCTGCGCTGTTGGGATCCGGGATCGTGGTGTTGATTGAGAAGACGCCGTCTGTGTCGAGGGTTCCGCTCGCCTGCTCGACTGTCTGGCTGTCAATGACCGTCCGGCCGTCGATGGTGACCGTCAGCAGGGCGTCAGTATCGGTCACGCCGGCGATCTCCAGCGCGCCGTTCTTGCCGAACACGCTGCCGTTCAGCGGAGCACTGAGCAGCAGGCGCGGGGCGGTGGTATCCACGGTGAAGTGGTATTCGTAGACAAAGCGATCGCCGTCGTCGGCCGCCTGACCGGAGACGCGCAGGATATGACTGCCGTCGCTCAGGCCTCTGAGCGAGATGGCGGTCTCCGCTGCGTCGGCAAAGCTGCCGGAGACAAGATCCGTGTCAGAGCCTTCCTCAGCGCTCCACACCTCGCCGTTGTCCAGCGTCCAGCTGCCGTTGACCGTCTCGGAGAAGGCGGCTGCGATCTCCAGATCGCCGGAGGTGAACACCGGGATCGGGTCGCCCTCCGCCATATCCGCCAGGGCCGTCATGGTCTGGCCTTCCGCCGTCAGCACGGCGGTGGGAGTCACCGCCTGGGGCAGCGTCCCGGCGGAAACCACAGTCTCCTCGCCGTAGACGATCGTATCCGGTTCTCCGTCCCAATCGGTATCCAGCGTCTGATACGGCGTAACGCCGATGCGGTAGTTCCTGCCGGCCTCCAGTCCCACGGTCTCCGTGCCGTTGACCGCGGAATCCGGATCATCGGCGCTGGAACGGACCGGCGCGGTATAGCTGCCGCCCACCGTCAGGATCGTGTCGCCGCTTTCGGCCTTGTCAAAGGTCATGCCTGTGATGTCGGTGGCGCTGCCGTCGGCGTTGTAAACCGTGACAGCGTAACCTGTGGTATTGGGATCGTCCGTCTCCGGGATGGTGACGTTATATCGCAGGTCCCCTGCCGGAGTGACAAGGATCGCGCCCGCGTCTGCGGGAGTGTTGGGATTGGTCACCGTGATCTTGCCGTTGCTGTGGACAATGCCGTTGAGCTGATCGTCTTTGCTGTACACTGCCCGCAGATAGTATTCGCCCGCAGGCACATCGCCGGGTACGGTCAGGGTGACACTGCCGGCCCCGATCCCCTCGGTGACAGCGCTCCCCACCGGATATCCCGCGTCCTCAGTGGGGTCTTCGCTCGTCACCAGGAAGAAACTGATGCTGTCCAGCTCCTCCAGCCCGGTGCCTGCCCAACGGATCGTCGTGCTGCTGCCCGCGGCAAGCGGACCGGATGTGGAGACTTCAGTGACCTCCGGCACAGGAAGCACGTTGTAAAGCACCACATCCGCCTTGGTCTGACCGGTGGAGAGGTTCCAGTCCTTGCCGAACTGGTTTGCGTCCGTCACTGTAAATGCAAAGGTCGCGTTCTTTTCCGCAGTCGTGTCCGCATCCCAGCTGACATTGGCGTTGGCGCTGTCCAGATTGGTGCCGTCGTAGAAGGTCAGCGGGAAGGCGGTCTGATTCTCATCGATCACGGTGAAGCTCCGGGCCAGGCTCTCCGCCTCCTCCGGGCTCTCCGCATGATAGCTGATCTGCACCACCGTGGAGGCGTTGTTCACTCCATTGTAGGCGCCCAGGTTGAATCTGTGGCTGGTCTTGCTGCCGTTGGAGAACACACCCTCCGTACCCATCAGGATCAGATCGCCGTCAGACAGGATCTGTGCGCCCCGGGGCGATTCAAAGTTGGTTCCGAAGTGGGCATAGAGCGTGCGGCCGTTTTCTTCGTCATAGGCGATCGGGAAGTCCTCGCACTCGCCGTCATAGCCGTTCAGCAGCAGGTTGGGATAGGTGGGGTGGGCCTTGCTGCCGGACCCGAAGTCGACGGAATCCTCACCCCAGTAGTAGGTAACGCCCACCACGATCTTCAGCGCTTCCAGCGCGCCCCAGATCTTCTCGGTGCTGACGCCCAGATCCACCGCGGCGATCACCATGCCGCCGACCACGGGGATCGAATCCGGGATCTGCAGTGCCGCACGCACGAACATCTCGAAGAACCAGTCGGTGTAGTTCTTCCCCAGAATGATCATGTAACCCTGGCCTTCGATCGTCCGTTCAAACATGCTGACGTAGACCGCGCCGGTGAGCTTCAGATCGGGATACCACTGCAGCCCCACGGAGATCTTCTTGACGACCTCGATCGTGTCCTGGATCTTCAGGTTGCTGGCAGTGATGTTGACGCCGGAGCCCGACACCTCCATCTTTGCCGTCCCCTCCAGAATCTGCAGGGCAGCAAAGCTCATGGTCATGATCAGCTTCAGCGGCGGGATCCCTCCGGTGTAGAAGATCGTGTCGTAGAGGCCGGAGAAACCGCCGCCCGCGCCGGTGATCCAGACCACGCCGCAGGGATCGATGCAGAGGCCGGGCTTGAACCCGCCCACATAGAAGTACAGTTCATCCGGGACGGGAATGTTGTTGTAGCTCTTGAATTTGAGCTTCGCCTCCATCTTGATGTCGTCGATCAACTCGCACTTGCCCTCCATGCCGAAGGACCAGTTGTTGATGGTGTTGATGGACAGCGCTGCCTCGATCTTCGCCAGAGACTCCACCATGTTCCGGACGGTGACGTCCACGGTGAAGTTCAGGCCCACAAGGCCTTCGCCGCAGCCGAAGAGGATATCCGGCACCATGACCGACGTCTGAACTCCTTGCTGAGTCTCTTCGCTTTTGTTCCTGTCGTTCATGCCGATGTCAACGAGCTTTTCGTACCGGCCGCCGTGGTAGGCATACTGATAGATGCTGGCGCCCCGCCAGTCCTTCCACAGCTCCTGCATCCGGCCAAAGTAGCTTGCCGTGCCGTAGTCGGTTTTATCGCCCTCCGGAGATCTCAGGAAGCTCAGGCTGAGACTTGCCGCAAAGGAAATCACACGGCCGATCTCTTTGCCGTCCTTCTCCATCACGCCGAACTGTCCGTAGGCGAGCTTAAAGGCCATGCCGGCCAGCGTCTGCGCCATGCCAAAAACGTTCGGCCAGATCAGGGTGATGGGGGTAGCATCGCTCTGCTTCCGGTTGCCGTTGGCGTCGTAGTGGATCAGCGCAAAGTCTCCGCCCTGCTCCAGTTTGGTCAGCGCCGCCTTGCCGGTCCAGACCGAGGTGCGGGCGTCGCTGGTGTAGAGGTCGCCGTCAAACTCCACGCAGATCGCCGAGCTCACAGCATCCTTGCTCTCGTAGTTCTCGTAGTAAATGGCGATGCTGCCGCCCTCAAAGTCCAGACAGTTGTTGATGGTAATGGGGTTATCGACGTTGGTCTCCCTGGTTTTGGGGTCCACGGACTTTTTGCTGACAGCGCTGTAATAGTAGCTGCTGAGAAGCTTGCCGTTCTCGCCCTTCTCCCCATAGCGCTGATCCGCAGTGAACGCGCCGCGGAGGACCAGCGGGATCTCCACCCATTCGTGTTCCTTTGCCTCGGCAAATTGCTTATAGCTCGACTCGTCCGCAAAGCTCTGCAGACGATAGTAGTAGGGGTACTGCGTCGTTCCCTTGCCGTATTTGACTGCCGCCAAAACGCCGTAGGTGTCATTCTTATATTTCGGGTTGTCCGAAATCTGGAACTTCAGCTTATCGGCAGTCTGCTTCTGGTAGGTCGACGCAACGATCTCCTGGGACACCGCTTCGTCGGTCCACTCCAGCTGCAGCTTCCAGCTTCCCACCGCCAGCTTGAGTTCGTCGGTCAGCGCCACATCCGCAACGCCCGCGCTGACGTCGACGGTGATGTTGTCCGAGGGGATTTCCCACGCCTTCTTGCCGTCGGTGCTGTACGCCATGAACACGCAGTGGCCGGCATCCAGCGCGTCGCTCAGCAGCAGCGCGTTGGTCACCGCCACATACAGGTGACGGGTTCCGGTGTTGTAGATGATCTCAGGCGTCATGGAATTGAAGCAGACCTTCGGAATGCTCCCGTCGCCGCCGGGCAGCAGCAGATAGACATACCGTTCGCCCAGCAGGTTCTCGCTAGTCACCTCGCCCTGGTACATCCCGATGGTGATGCGCTCATAGCTGGTGCTGTCCCCCTTCTTTGCCTGGAAGTACAGGGTCTTGGTGATAGTCTCCCCCTCTGCGATCCTGTCATAGGGGATCATCAGCGGATCAGTGGATTCGTAGTCGATGCCGAGCTCCGCGCCGCTGTCGCTGAGCGAACGGAGGCCCGAGGAGCTGTGCACCGCCAAGATCACGTTGCTCAGTTCCCGGGAAGTGCCGCTCTTGAAGTTTTCTGCGCTGACTGTCACGGCGAAGTCCGCACTGCCCACGGCGCTCTCGCGCACATAGGCCGTCTTGCTGTCGTTCAGCGTCAGACGCATCGGCGCCACCGCGTTGATAGCCACGCTGTTCTGCAGCTTGACCGTGTGGTTGGAGTAAACGCCGTAGTACCCGACTGCCGACTTGGCCGCACCGTTCGCCACAGTGCCCAGATCATAGTACAGCGCGCAGGCGCTGTCCGCCGTCAGGTAGACGTTGATGGGGTTGGTAAAGTTCATCGAGGTATCCGGCGCGAAGTCGAACAGGCTCGCCGCCAGATTGTTCCAGTGGGCGATGGCCACTTTCGCGGGATTGGACACCACGTAGGCCGTGACCCCCGGATTGGCCAGATCGTCCAGCGCATAGAAGCTCCGGAGAGCGGCCTCGTCGGTGATGATCTGCTCGGTGTCCAGGGTGTGGGTCACCGCGCCGCCGTTGATCTGGTAGTGGGCATAGTCCTGATCCCCCAGACACGTATCCAGAAGGATACGCGCCTGGATCGGGACCGCCGCGCCGCTGGTGTTCATCGCCGAGAGGTTGATGGAAACCATGCCGTGCTCGCTGGAGTTTTCCGCCGCCAGAGAGATGGTCTGGGTGAAGGTAATGCCGTCCACCGCCCAGGCCGCGACGAGCTCGCCGCTCGCCATCTTTGTGACCACGATCTCGCTGGAGCCGGGATATTGTCCGCCGAACAGATAGTCCTTGGCGTTCGCGCCGCTTCCCACGCGGAAGGAGACAAAGGAGGTGTCATACCTTCCGCTGTGGTAGAGCAGGTTCTTGTTGTTGTCGGATTTTCTCAGCAGGTTGCCCTCCACGGTGTTCACGTGGAATCCGCCGTTTTTCGTGGAAACGCTGACCTCGATGTATCCGTTGTCGATCTGCACCACATCCTCATTCGCGGCAAGCGCCGAGATAGGCAGCATGGGCAGGAGCAGGGCGAAGAATAGCAGAACTGCCAAAAAACGTTTGCAATGTGTCACGTTCATCCCCTCCTTATTTGTCCACGATGAGCAGCGTCCGATAGGTCTGCCGCGACTGAGTCACGATGTACAGGGTATATGCGTTGTAGGAAGTGAGGGTGAATTTGCCGTCCGAGTCCACCGGGATGCTCATCTCTTCGGTGACCCGCTTCATCTGACCTCCGGACCACATGCCCTCGATCAGCTTCAGCGTGTAGGGCTCGTTCTCCTGCCGCAGTCCGCTGACCTCCAGCGTGTGGGTCCCGATGTCAACGTTGATGACGCCGTCCGGCTCAGTCAGCTCGCCGTCGATCGCGATGACCAGCTGATACTTGTCGACGACCTTCACATAGCGGATCGCCTGACCCACGTTGCCCACGATGTCCTCCACGGTGTAGGTCACCGGGTAGACGCCGGACAGGGTGAGATCCACCTCACTTGTGTCGTAGCTGAGGGTGCCCTCCGCGATCTCCACATTGTCCCAGGCCGTGACGCCCGCGTCCAGCAGCGCCGTCAGTGCGGATTCCGCGCTGTCCTGGCGCACCGATACGATGGATTTGGTGAAGCTCAGGTTGGGCAACACCTTGTCGATGTTGTTGACGGTGAACGTCGTGTCGGCCGTGTTGCCCGCAGCGTCTGCCGCAGTCACCCGGAAGGTGCCGTTCTGGGAGACGCTGACCGTTCCGATCCAGACGATGTCGCCGTTTTCATCGGTGCTCTCAGTCATTGCGCCGCAGGACACATTGCGGTCCTTGGCGGTCAACGTGCACCATTCGTCCGCGATCACCGTCACCGCGACCGCGCCGTTTGTGGCGTTGGCGTCATCCGCAACCTCCGACGAGACCACCGGCCTCGTGTTGTCGATCACGTTTTTGGGCACGACCGTGTAGACTGTGACGTTGCCCGCCTTGTCCACGAAGCGGAAGGACGCTTCGTTGTTGTCTGTCAGCGTCACCGTGAAGGGATCGTTGAAGTTGTAAAGCACGCCCACCGTGCCGCTGTTCATGCAGAACACGTTCTCATCGAAGCCCAGGGTGTGCGTTTCCGCATAGGGCACCGTGAAGCCTGCGCGCATGACCGGCTCGACCGTCTCGATGACCACTGGGGCGTCCTTGTCGATCACGCCTGCCCCAAGCAGGACCGTCTGGTCGGTGGACTTTCCGTTCGGCGCGGTGACGGTCAGCGTGACGCCCGCCGTCTCCTTCGTCGTGAAGCGCACCGTGATCCGCTCGGCGTTGTATTCCACTGCGCCCCACGCGGTCTCGGCGATGTGATCCTCATTGAAGATCAGCTCTTCACCGTCATTGGCGGTGACGCTGTAGATCGGTTTGTCGCTGGCGATATGGGCCACCACGTTCACATTCACCGGGCCCATCGGAGGATTGCTCGGATCCAGATCGTCGCCGGCCGTGTTCGAGAAGCAGGGGGACCAGGTGACATACAGCGTGGGCGCCGTCACGTCGATGCCGCTCACCTGGATGTTCTCTGCGGTGCTGTTGCCAGCCCCGTCGGTGGCGGTGACCACTGTCACAGTGTCGTTATCCTTGAAGATCAGCTTGTGGGTGTAGACCACTCCGTCGATGGTCACCGTCTCCTCCACGACGCCCGCGCCGCTGAGGACCGTGCCGGCGGTTTCATTGCCGTCGTCGTCCAGGTCGGTCGCCCGGAGATAGACCACCTTGGAATACATGCTTTCCGAGATCGTGACATACTCGATCACGGGCGGCGTGGTGTCAAAGTGATAGCTGCCGTAGGGGATCCTGATCCAGCTGTAGTTGTCCGCACTGGCCGGTGCTGCCTTATCCGCAGTCGCGTGGTCCACCGCGACGATGTAGAAGTCGGCTGCCACGTTCTTGTCCACAAGCACGTTGTTGCCCTGCACCGATACGCCGTCGATCACGTCGCTGGGCGTGTCATAGCTGATGCTGCCGGAAGGCGGAGCCGCCATCACCAGCACCTTCCACGGGGAGTAGTCGCTGGCCTTCACCACAAAGTCGAAGCTCTGGGCCAGGCCGGATTCCTCGATGGCGCTCCTGATGTCCGTTTCCTCCGCGCTGCCGGGGAAGGCGTTGGTCTGCTCAAAGCCGCCGCCCCGCTGCTTCCAGAGGGTCACCAGGTCGATGAGCGGGGCCTCCTCATCCGGAATGGGCTCCGGCGGCGCGCCCAGGGTAATGCCGTAGTCTTCGTAGAGCTTGCCGCTGATCGTATAGGTGAAGTCGGTGGGGATGTCGTAATACTGGAAGATAAATTCGTCGTTTTCCCCGCTCCTGAAGGTCATCGTGTTCTCGCCCACAGGGCTGGTCTCCCGGTCGGTGGAGTAAGAGACTACCACCGGGCCGTAGGTCGTGCCCTGGAACTGATCTTCAGCGCCAGCCTCGTACATCTCGCCGAACTCCTCCAGGTAGAAGAACACTCTGGTCTCCGGGCCGCCGGAGACGATGTTCGTCAGATGGATGGTCAGGACGTCCGTCTTGCCGCCCGCGGTGCGCTCCACGGTGTAGACGCCGTTCGCCGTGGCGGTGGTGCTGCCGGTGACCGTCTCGCCCTCGCCGTCCTCCGCCGCCGTGATCACAACGCCGGTCTCCGCCGCCACATAGTCCAGCGTGGAGAAGCTCAGGTCGATGCCGTAGTCGCCGATAACGTCGTCCAGCGTCAGGGTCTGGTTATAGAGATTGCCGTAAGCGTCATAGAAGCTGATCGTCCACTCCCCGTCCTTCCAGATGGGGAAGGCGTCCTGCCACACGCAGCTGAATCCTTGAGCACCGGGATCGGGATCGATCCAGCTCGCCTCGGGCAGCACCGGCACGTTGAAGGTGATCTCCAGGCCCATGTCGTCGCCCGCGCCGGTTGGCACGTACTGCCAGCTTACGGCCTCCGGCGTGTTGCCGGTGACGTCCCATGCGGTTACGAAGCCGGGATTGTCCAGGCGCCAATAGCCGCCGGGATCCAGGGCCTCTTGATAGAATACATCGTCCGGGTCGGGCATATTCCAGACGTTGGTGTTGCCGTGGGCGTCGGTGCCCCGGAGGAACAGGGTCATATCGGTGGCGGCCGTGATCTCGGGGCTGATCACGCCCTCAGCGGTGACTTCCAGAACGGGATAACCTAATACGACTCCGCCCTCCAGCTCCGCAGCAACAAAGTAGGTCCGCTCCGCCGTGACCCGGTAGATGCCCAGGTTGTTCCCCTCGCTTGCCGTCCATTCGAAGCCGTCTTCCACGCCGGCGAAGGTCAGTCTGCCCGCAGGCTTTCCCGCGGCCTCGGCATACTTCGTCCCATAGAAGAACTCCAGCTCCATCGGGCGGGACAGGAAGGTTCCCGTTTCCGCATCCCGGGAGAAGAGGCTGTCGTCGATGATTCGGAAGCTGGCGGTATAGGTGCCGTCTCCATGGTCCTCGATCTCTCCCATTTCATTAAAATGATCGTCCACGAATATCGGAGGCGTGGCGTCCGGGATGACGCCCCAGTCCGCAGTACCCATCACGACTTTATTCTCATACTGGTCCGTGGCGTAGACCGTGAAGAAGCAGAGGGGCCCATCTTCACGGTATTCGTATCCGGAGGTATAATTGCCGTATCCAACCGGAAGAATGACGCCGGGGTATATGCTGTTGTTAGTCTCCTCCTTATCCTTAAAATAGTGCCAGAAATCCGCATTCGGGATCTGGGCGGCGTAGCTGCCGTCGCTTCGGGCGACCATCGGGATCGGATCTCTCCAAGTGAATTGATTCGTATTCGGATCGATCGCCGTGAGGGTGAAGTCCAGACCCAGGGTGTTGGTGTCGGCCGAAGGGGTGAAGACGACGGTCGCCTCGTCCGGGCCGACGGTGGCGATGCTGCCGGGGCTGAGCTGGAGGCCGTCCTTCGTCTCGACGGACACCGTGCCCTCCGCCTTCATCGTCACCGGGTGGATAGTGAGATAGGTGATGCCGGAGGTCCGCCCGTTGGCGTAGACGATCTGCAGGGCGACAATGTTGTCCCTGTCCGGCGTCACGCCGATGACGCCCGCCGACGCGTCGGTCTCCGGGCCGAAGCGCAGCAGCCGCTTGCTGGTATCATTCAGCCAGACTCTCCCGTAAGCGAACGGGTTGTAGTCGCCGTCCCGCACCTCTTTCAGCGAGATGAGGAACTCCTCGTTTTCGCCTTCGAGGTTATCGTTCTTATACATCAGCCAGGCGAGGTCCAGGCTGATCTTCGTGTCCGGGTCGGCCGCGTTCCAGGCGACGATGTCCATGGCGCCCCGGTAGCCTGCGCCGTTACTAACATTATACAGATCGTGGGGTTCCAGGATCCTTTCGCCGGTGTCTTCATCCCAGGATTCCTTCATCGCCTCCACCGAAAGCACCACCGGCGTCCTGTCCGCCGGGATATAGATCGTGGTGCTCGGATCGAAGGAAAGGTCACGGTAATATTTCTCGATGTACATGTACTCATCCGGCGAGTATTGCCGACCCAGGTGCTGCAGCTCAAGGACGCCGGGCTCAGTGTCGTCGAGGTTGATTATGAGATCTTCTGACGTTCTTAACCGGATGAAATAGGGCGCGTCCGGCGCACTGTGCCTTGCCAGGATCAGGTAGATGTCGCCGTAGAGGAAATCGTCATAGAGGTCGGAATCCGGCAGGGTGATCGTCTGGACCGGCCCGCTGCCGATGGCGCAGAGCCGGAACGTCCCGTCGAGCAGCTTCTCGCGCTCTGCCTCGTTTTCTGTGGGTGAGCTATAGCCTCCCTTGTACAGGTCAAGGAAGGAGTTCTGCCAGTCGATATCCTCGTAATCCCAGCCGTTCTTGTCGCCGCCCAGGTTGAACTTGACCTGTACGCCCGCCAGGGTGGTGGAGTAACGCTCCTCGGAATCCACAGTCCAGGGCACGACCGTGACTACGCCGGTGAGTTTGTCATCGTCCGCGCTGCTGGCGGGGGTGAACAGAGTCTTAACGTCGCCGCTGAACACGTCGTAAGCGGTAGCGCTGAGCGCGGCCTGCCGCAGGGTGAAGCGCTGCACCGAGGCGGTGTTGTTGATCGTGATGTCTCTGTACGCAGTTTTATTTCCTTCTTCACCGACGTAATACCAGTCATCGCACTCTATTGCGTTTTCATTTCCGGAGTAGACGGTCACATACAGGTTGCCGGTGTAGTCCTCAAACGGTTTGTAGTACCAACCTTGTTTCTCAGTATAACGCACTCCGTTATCATTGTTGATTTCTGCCTGACTGAAAACAAAAGTTTGATCGAAGAGATTTTGAAAAATGTCTTTTCTCTCTAAGATTTCATCGGAAACCAAGAGGATCATGTGCACATCGCTGTTGTCGCGCATGACGTCTATGACCAGCAAACCGGTTTCAGAATCATACTCTGTAAACTTCAGGCTGGCTTTTGTCTGGATGTCGGTGGAGTATTCCAGCTCGAATTTCACGTCACTCGCCAGGTCGTAGCTGAACTCGCCCAGGTTTGTGAGGCTGGTGTAGTCGAAGGCGTCGGTAGCCCGCACCCAGAGGTTCTTCTGGAACAGGGTGCCTCCAGGCACTGCGGCTTCGGCGATCCATGCGTCGTTCTCCTTGACGGAGGCGGTCCAGCTGCTGTCGAGCAGAAGTTCCACGGCGTCCCGGTCGACGGTGTAGACCTGCCAGGTGTACTCCACCTTGCTGACGTCGCTGACGTCCTGCACGTCGATGTCCACCGAAAGGGTACCCACACTGGTGATGTTGTCATAGCCCCTGCTGCTGCCCGTCGCCTTGACAGTGGGCGGGAGGCTGTCCAAGGCGGCGCCGGTGATATACTGCGGACTGCCGTCGCCCACGTTGCCCGCATAGTCCATCAGATTGAAGACCAGCGCAGCGTTGTAGGCCGCCCCGCTCACCGGCTTGAAGTGCAGGTACTGCTTGGTCGTGGTCTGGCTAAATTCGATGTAGCTGCCCATGGTTCCGCTGCTCCAGGCGGAGGGGGTGTTCGGGGAGTCGGTGAGGGCGTACTGGAACGGGAGCGTGGACCCGCTCGGGTCCTGCAGCTTCAGCTTGCCGGGCAGCCGGAGTACGCCGGACCCGCTGTCCGTCGTCGTGAAGGGCAAGTAGAAGCTATTGTTGACGCCGCCGATCTGGACAGCGGGATCCAGCGACACCGACGGCAGGTCGGTATCCAGGAGGAAATCCTGGGCGATGTCCAGCTGGGAGGTGACGTTCTGGGCCGGGTTGTCCGCGTAGTCCGTCACCCCGTTTCCAAAGTTGATCGATTCGATCACGACGACTCCGTCCTCGCTGGCGGGATCCACCTGCATGTCGTCAGTGATGACGAAGTAGCCGGTCTCGAACACGGTGACCTGTCCCTTGGAGATGCCCAGGCCACAGTCGGCGCTCACATCGGTGGCGCTGGCGGTGTAGCTTCTTAAAGAATTCAGCTCGACCTTCCAGTTCGGGTTGCCGTCGTAGGTGATGTTCAGCTTGATGGTCGGCCAGGTGCTGCAGTACAAAAGCTCGTTCATGTACAGCTTCACCTTGAAGCTGTCGCCCACGCCCAGGTAACGGTCGCTTGCGTCCTCATAGTTGGCGGTGTTCGGCGTCATCCCGGTTTTTCCGAGCAGCTGCTTGACGTCGGCGTTGTAGCTCTCGCTCGGGATGATGTCGGCCCGGGCCACATAGGGATCCTGGATGTCGATGTAGAAGCTCCTGGGGATGATGTTGTCCTCGATGATGATGTAGTTGTTCAGATATCTGGCAATCAGGCTGTTGCCGGCCATATCGGTGACATAGCTGGTAGCCTCGGTGTAGCCCACCGCGCTGGAGGCACTGTTGGGCTTGGTGGCCGTATAGGTCTTGTTGTTGCCGTAGATATAGGTGAGAGGAATGCCGGTGTCCATGGTCTTTTTGCTCATCAGGCCCTTTCCGCCGGTCTGTGAGCCGGTCAGATCCACGCCGGTGACCGACCAGACGCCGGTCTCGCCCGTCGGGATCACGCTGGGCGCCTCGCACTGGAAGGTGAGCTTGTTGCCGTCCAGGCTGGTCAGATAGGCGGGGATCTGGTCGGTGTGGCCGCTCACCATCAGGCCGACACACACGTCGCCCTTGCCGGCTGCCTTGTCGTCGGCGAAGCGGAGGGGCTCCGAGAACGTGAGCTCGATGTTGATGATGTCGCCCTTGCCGAAGTCCCAGCAATACGGGATGGCCACGCCGCCGCGTATGGCCGAGAGGTCCATCGAAACGAGCTCCGGCGCGGTGCCGTCGTAGAAGCTGACGACGGTATCCTTGGCGGAACCGCCGCACTTGCAGGTCCGGGTGCCGCCGTCGTAGGTTTTCTCATAGTTCCAGAAGTTCAGCACCAGGGGGGCGCCGTTCTGTTCCGACGTGGCGTAGACGGCCGCGGGGATGTCCCGGAAGGTGGCGTTGCCCCGGCGCAGCGTGGTCATGGACTTGGAGTAGCCGTTGGCCTTGTAGATGCCGTCGCCTATGTCCATGACATTCTTGCTGAGCACCACGTCCATATAGCTGAGGATATTGGCGGTGTAGAGCAGGTCATAGGTGTGCTTATGGGGGTTGGTGGTCAGCGTGACGGCCAGTCCAACCTCCAGCTCATCGCACATGTCGCTGAGATTGGCCAGGTTCGAAAAGCGGAAGTCGTCCCAGACATATTCGCTCAGGCCGATCTGGCTGACCTTGGTGTCATACTTCAGCTTGGTGTCGCTGTTGTAAAGGACGAACTTGCCGTCGGCCACGGCGTTAAACTTGGAATCCTTCATCACGCTTTTGAAGTAGTCCTCGCTGTCGCCGCTTTTCGCATTGAAGATGATGTACTCCGGCGTGGCGGCGCGGTTGTAGACCGGGTCGGCGTTTGCGGCCCGGACAGGCATTGCCGCCGCCGGGATCAACCCGAACAGGAGGCACGCCGCCAGCAAAACAGATAAGATGCGCTTGGTTCTCATTGTCTTTCCTCCGTATCTTCTTCCTGGTGGTGATTCTGTGACCTGCCTTTTGACTGATCCTGAGATCTGTCCTTTGGCCGGATTTGGGGATCCCCTGGGGGTCGCGGTTGATGTCTTTGCCTGCGGAGGCAGAGAAGCGTGATCACGACACCTGCCATAAACGCCAGCAGTGCCACCAGCACATACACTCCGGCACCCTCAAACAGTATGGTCGCTCCGGTGAAGAGACCGGCTGTGCCGCCCCGGTGCGCTCCGCCTCCGCCGAAGATCATCAGCATCAGGCACAGGCCCGTGCCAGTACAGGCGACGCTCAGAGAAGCCGTTTTTCGCCGTTCCCGTTTCCGCTGCAAGCGTTTGACCCGCTCATACAGGGCTTGGACTCTCTCGGCATCCGTCATCAATGGACACTCCTCCCTCCAAAAATTGCGCTCATCCTATCAGTGTCCAAAAACGGGAAAAAACCCGAACCCTGTTTTGAAATTTTCAGACGCAAAAAACGCCCCCGCAAGGGGGCGTTTCAGACTGTAGACAAAGTACCAAAGCCTCGCAGAGTTCGCGCCCGTAGGCGCGAATAGAGTCAAGATCCATTTTGGCCCGGAATTCATTTCTGGGCCAAAATACCGCTCACGGAGCGTACTGTGCGAGCGCAGCGAGTGCGGGGAGCGTAGTGCAAACCAAATCGACCGGGAGCCCAACGAAGTGGGTCCCGGTCGAAGCGTGTCGACTTTGTCGACACACTCAAACGCCCCGCAAGGGGGCGTTTGGATAGCGCGGGGCAGGGGAGAGTCAGTCAAAGCGGATCATTCTGCGGAAGAAGGCATGGTAGAGGAACATTATCGTCAGGGGGATCACACTGCCGATCCAGAAGACGACGCCGGTCTGGCCCACAAAGATGTTGAAGATCGCGTGGAAAGTGATCACGACGCAGAGAAGCGCAAAGCCGCCCACCGCCTGCAGCCACACCTGATCCCAGAGAAAGAAGAGACCGATCGCCACCACCATGCCGCACACCACATGCATTGCTCCGGTGCCGAAGCCGCGGATCAGCAGCCGCAGGAGGTCGGACGTGCCGAAGGAAGTGAGAAAGCAGATGTTTTCAAAGGTGGCAAACCCCACCGCCGTCATCAGCGTGCCGCTGATGGCGTTCCTCTTCTTCGGCTCAAACACCAGCAGATAGAACAGCACCGGCAGGGATTTCATGATTTCCTCCACCACCGGGGCGATCTCATAGGAGGCGCTGGTCAGGTCGGTGCCGCTCGTGTCCGCGATAAAGGCGCTGACATAGGCGGAAAGCAGGCAGGCGGTCATGCCCGCAAGCACAAAGGAAAGGGATCTGCGCGCGTCCGCCCGCAGGCAAAGAATGGCCAGCAGCAGCGGCGCGGCCAGGCAGATATAGGTGTTTTCGATATAGTTCATTCCGCCACCGCCTTTTTCACTGCCGGCAGGAAGAGAAGAAAGTCGACCGTCAGCAGGAAATCGAACCAATAATAGGGGTTGGCCAGCGTATCCCCCCACCAGAAGCAGGAGACGGTCCAAAGTCCGTATTCCAGCAGACAGAAGACCAGAACGACGATGCAGAGCGAGCGTTGGGCCGGATAGATCCGCCTGTCCATCAATCTCCGGATTGCCGAGAACAGGAGAAGACCCATCAACACCCCGTAGATCAGATTGTCCAGGGCTTTGCCCCACATCAGATACTGCTCGCCCAGCTTGACGGTCCAGTCGAGATAAAAGGAATAGTAGAAGACCGCCATCGCCAGGGAAAACACAAAGCCCAGCCATGGCAGAAACCGCCGTTCTCTTGAAGTCTCCGGCGGTGCGACCTGGCGGAGCAGCATATACAGGAAGATGTAGCAGGCGTACCAGCTCAGGTTGCACACCACGGAAAGCTGCGGCGTCGTATCAAAAAAGACCAGACAGAATAGCCAGTACAGATCTCCCAATACCCAACTGCCGCTGAAAAGAGCCAGCAGCGTCCAGACCCTGCCGTCCTTCCGGAACGCTCGATAGATTGCAGTGAACACACAGATCAGCAGGACGGCGATCTGCAGAGAGTTGTCTATGCTGTCAATCATCCTTCGGTTCCTCGTCGGTCTGCCCGGCCTTCAGCCGATGGCAGAGCACCGTCGCCAGCACGCCCAGACAGAAAGCCACCAGCGCCACCAGCACAAAGCCGATCGCCTCGTGTTCGGCAAAAATGCTGGCTGCGGCAATGCTTGAATTCGGTCCCTGGAATTGCACCTCGCTCCGGGAGACGTCGGCGGCAAAGAGCAGGGCTGCCGCAAGAAAGACGGCGACCGCCGAGGTGCCGATCAGCCGGTTCCGTCGAACCCTGGATTTGCGGCGCAGCGTCATCCGGCGATGCAGCTCGTCCACGCGCTGTTCAGATGTCCGCATGGGTCAGTCCCTCCTTTTCCAGCTCCTGCTTGAGACGTTTCTTCCCGTTTTTCAGCAGGTCCTCGATCTTCTTGGTCCCGCAGCCAAGCACTTCCGCCGCCTGGGCATAGCTGAGTTCCATATCGTAAAACAGCCAGAGCGCCTCCCGGTACTGGGGCGCGATGCGGTTCAGACACCGCCGCAGGATGGCATTGCGTTCTCCGGTCCAGATCACATCCTCCGGAGACGCCTCCTGGGAGGGCAGCTCCTCAGTCAGGCTGAACTCCTGTCTGTTCAGCCGCCGTCTCCAAAAGCGGTTCGCCTTGTTTCGCGCTACCCGGAACAGATAGGCACGGAAATGTCCCTCCCGGATGCGCGGCTTGTCCACAAGAATCACCGAAAAGCAGTCGAGCATCAGATCCTCTGCTTCCTCAGGGCTGGAAAGAAAGCCGGCCAGATATGCCGTAAGCGCATCGGCATAGCGCAGCATCAGCATGTCTCCCGCCGTCCGGTCACCCGACAGGTAGGTGCGATACAGTTCGTCGTCGGTCATGACCGGTTCCTCCTTCTGGCATCGACGAATCCCGTGCAGGGGTCATCTCTCAAAAACAGTTTTGTGTCCATCACGCGATACGTATACTCTTACAAACTAAATTATGTAATTATACATGATCCCGGAGTGATTATCAATAAGCCCAAGAGATTGTTTGCAGAGAATTCAAAAATACAATAATATCACTCTTCAAATGGTCCGCCTATATGCAGGGTGAAAAACGAAAAGTCGTTGCTCTCCATTTGGAAAGCAACGGCTTTTCTCAGCGTGTCGACAAAGTCTTGTCGCCCCGCTGAAGCAAGTTTTTCGAACAGGAAATACGGTAGAAATTGTTCGAAAAACTTCTGATTGAACGCGAAAGACACCCCTCCTGGGTTTCTTTCGCGCTATCTTCCTTCCCGTTTTCGTTCCATTTTCGGGTTTGTCTACAGTCTGCGAAAAGTCGTTGCTCTCCATTTGGAAAGCAACGGCTTTTCTTCGTTATATGCCCGAATCTGTCAGCTGACGGTGAGTTTGATTAGTTCCTTATCACTGTTAAGCCAAGGGTCGGGGGGCTGTCTGCGGTTAAGGATTCCTCAGTTCCCTGAGGAGGAAGAGGACGAGGACGCGGCGGAAGCGCTTTCCCGGTCCCGGATCATGTGCTGGAGGGCAACGAGAATCGCTACCACAACGGCTTCATGCTCCGGCTGGTAAATATCCACGCAGTATTTGTCGTGGAGGGAGAGCATCTTCTGACCGATCACCGCGATGATGCTCCCGTCCCGGTCATACAGCTCAAAATTCAGTCCGATGATATTGCCCTGCAGCTGCCAGCCCAATCCGACGATGTTGGTCACATCCTTGATCAGATGCAGGAGCTCGTTGGAAAGCTCGAACTGCAGTCCGTCTGCCATAGTGACGAAGTGCCGCTGATGGATGGTGAAGATTTTCCGCTCGATATGGGCCACCTGGTTTCCGGAAGCATCCGTGATATCCGTCTTGTCCCGCAGGGAGAAAAACTTCGAGGCGGACTGATACACGATCTGATCCCGGTCATCCGTAATCTCGATTTTGTGGTGCAGCGTGAAGACCTTCGCGGAGGTAAAGAGGGAACGGCTGGGCTCTCCGAAACGCTCCACGTTGTTGATGTTGGCCTGCTCTCCCGCTTCCCGGTACCGGTGATACTTGGAAAATACGCCCATTCTGCCCCGCTCCTTTTGATTTGGTATTCCGATTATACCAGTTCTGGGGAAGGGACACAAGACCTGCCGCTGAAACAATCGGACTTTTCCCCGCAGGGAAGCGCAGACGGCCCGGCAACGACGGAAATGGCTCATCCGTGCGGATTTCCCCGACCGGACCGTTCCGCCCTCTTTGACGGCATCCGGACATCCAAACAAACGACCTTGCTTCCGGAGCGGCGGATAGAATGGGAAGGATCAGAGCGGAGGCCGGGGTTCGCCCGCCAGCTCCCGGAGCAAGCTTCGAACCTCGTCATTCTCATCCAGCAAATGCGGGATGCCGTCCTCGGAAAGTACGCCCCGCCGGAGATCCGGTGGGAGCAGACCTGCCTCGTCCGCTTCGAAGTCTGTCCGCCAATCCGGGCTGGAGAGATAATCCGCCAGGATCTGCATATCCTCCAGGGCGGCCTGGTATTCCTCCAGGGCCCGGTCCAGGGCATGGACCGCAGACAGGGAGGCGTTGAGCCTCTTCTCCATCTCTTCGATCCGCCGGATCTGTTCCCGCTTATCCATCGTTTCTCCTCCGTTTTTCTTCCTGCTTTTCCCTTTCCTCATTCCTTCGTCAAACCGCCATTCCGTTCCCTGAGGAAAAGGGTGATTTCTTTGGACATTTCATGGCTTTTGAAATGATGAATATAATGACCGCAGTCATAAAACACAAGCTTTGCCCCCATACAGGAAGCAAACCGTTTCTGGTATTCGAGCCAATCCTTCTCCTGACCTTCGCCGTTGGATGAAAACAACAGCGTTGGGCATGCAATGCCTCCGGCGCTGCCGACTGTCCTCGCATTGTGCAGAACCTCCTGCGCTTCCCGGATGCAGCATGGATTGAAGGCGTTTCTTCTTTTGAGCCGCTTGTGCTGCTTGATCTCTTCTTCCGTCAAAGAAAGCGTACTTACGGAAGACAGAATACTTGCAAGCCCGAGACCCCTTAAGATCCTCATCAGCCGTACGGTTTTTTTGACCTGTTTTTCTGTCCAGCAGCTGAAGGACAGCGGGGTTGCCATGTCGATCCCGATGATCGCAGAGACCTCGTCGGGAAACAATTGTTTCCATCTGATCGCTTCCAGTCCGGACATGGAATGCGGCGCCAGGATATACGGCCCGGTTTCTCCAAGAGCGGACAATGCCTGTCTCTGTATGGAAACAAGCGTATCGATATCGCAGGGGGATCGGCAGATATCGGAATAACCGTAACCGAATTTTTCCACGACGATGATCCGGAAATCCGGCAGCAGTTTTTCATAAAGTACCTTGAAATCGTACGTCGGCGATACTGTGCAATGGCCTGACATCAGCAGGATCGCGGGAGCGTCTTTGCTGCCGTCTCGGTATACGTGGATTCTGTGTCCGTTTACGGTTACCAATTCCCCGTTGCATTGAAGTGCATTTCTCATGTGATCCTCCCTATTCGGCGTCGGGCTGCCGTCAGTTTTTATTGGTTTCCGTCAACGATGTTCCCAAGCACCGGCCCAGGCATACCGGATCGGATAACGATCCCGATGCGGGCGGGGCGTCCGCAGACAGAAAGCGGCTGGGATTCAAATCTCTTTGGCGCTGCGGTTAAAGAGCAGGAACAGAGCCGCAGCGGTGAAGCCCATGGCGCAGATGAGCAGCAGGAGGGAGCTGCCCCAGCACTGGAGGACGATACCGGCCAGCACGGAGGCGATGGGGGTGAGCCCCTGGGAGAGAACGCTGACGATGCTGGTGACCTTGCTCAGCTTATCCCGGTCCACCACCCGCATGAGCGTGGTGCTGATGGGGATATTGATGCTGGTGACCAGAAAACCGGTGAGGAGACAGCCCGCGCAGAACAGGAGCAGGAAGCCGTTCAGGGAAACGCCCCGATCCACCAGCAGCCAATAGCCCAGGGTAAGGCCGACGATGGTCGCCGCCATGGCGCAGAGCAGCAGAGCCGTCTTCCGTCCGCATTTCTCCGCCTGGGGCCTGGCGCTGAGCGCGATCGCCCCCGCCAGGGTGCTGAAGCCCATCAGGACGCTGAATACAGAGGACCAGAGCTCCGGCGTCAGCAGCCGGGAGAACAGATAGTCCGGTGTTCCGGCAATATCCGTTTTCACGAAGTAAGGGAGAAAGTTCCCGGAAATCGGTTCAATGAAGAAGTTGATGAACAGAATGGCGATCAGCAGCGCCATGATAGCCTTCTGGGTGCGGAGATACCGGAACCCTGCCCCCATGTCCCCCAGAACCAGCCGGAGGCTGAGCCGTTCCTCCGGGACCGTGTGTTCATAGCGGATGAACATTTCCGATACGCCGGAGAGAACATAGCACGCCCCCACCAGGGCAAAGAGGACGTAAATGGATACCGCCGCGTAGAGGATGCCGGCCAGCACGATGCCCAGGATTCCCTGGAGAGAGCTCTTCATGGTGAAATAGGAATTGGCCTGCTGGAGCCGGTCCTCCTCCACGATATGGGGAAGCAGGGCGGCGGAGGCGGGGGAGAAGATGCCGCTGATCGCGCTCCCCAGCATCCCCGTGATGAAGAGAATGACGATCTGGATCTCCGGAGCGGGAAGCAAGACCATGCACCCCGTGGCCAGGAGGATGACCCCGCCCTTCAGATAGTCGCAGACAAACATGATCCTCGCCTTGTTCCACCGGTCCCCCAGCACGCCGCCCAGAGGGGTGAGCACCAGACAGACCCCGCCGCACAGGGCGAGATACAACCCCTGCAGGAAGGCGTTGTTCCCCGTGATCTCCAGGATGTAAAAGCTCACGGCGAAGCTGTACAGCAGCGCCCCCAGCTCCGAGACCAGGGCCCCCAGAAACACCAGCCGGAAATTCCGGCTGCGGAATACGTTTTCGCTCTTTGCAGTTTTCTCAGACATACGGTTTGCACTCCTCCCATAGGGTGCCAAGCGCCTCGTTTTTCAATTGCCGGATCAGGGTCTCCGCACTTTCCGCCGCAGTGGAGCCCAGCCCGTCATGCAGGTTTGTGTCCCCCGGAGCGGCGGCAAAACGGATGGTGCCGATCCCATAATCCGGATCGGCATCAAACCGCCGGACGAGCCCGGCGGCCTCGGTCAGCTCCCTGCGGGCTTCTTCCGGCTTGCCGCAGTTCAGCAGGGAATGGGCCAGGAGGATCCGAAGCAGAGCCATGGCCTTATCCAGAAAGTCCGGAGCCTCCGGCTTCTTCAGCCCCGTAAACTGATCCAGGCCCCATTGGGCTATCCCCCCGGCGGAGGCAAAGTCTCCCCGGGCGGAAAAGACGAAGACGTACCCGCCCACCGTGTTCATCAGAGCGGCCAGATTGCTGAGCAGCGCATCGGAAAGAAAGGGTTCCGCCTCCTGAGGACGGTCCAGATAGATGCTCAGGATCGCCCCGATGGAATCATTGAAGATGCCGCCCACGTTGTGCTGCTTCAGCAGCTCGATCCCTTTGTCCCAGTTCCCCAGCAGGCCGTATGCCTCGGCCATGTTTCCGAAAATCAGATGCTCCCCCAAGGAGGGGTCGGTGTTCTGGGGCAGGAGGAGCAGGCTTTTTTCCAGCAGCTCCAGCGCCCTGCGGGCCTTGACCTTGTCATGCTCACCCACGGCGAAGATGAGGTACACCTCGGCGCAGACGTAAACGATCTCAAAGGATTGCGGGTATTTTTTCAGCGCGGCCTCCGCTTCCCGCAGGGCTGCCGGATCCAGTCTGCGGCAGCAGGTGTTCAGCCGTTCCACCGTGGCGGAGAGACGGTTGTCCTTCATCCTGTAGCCCAGGAGAGCGTCAACGGAGATATCGAAAAAATCCGCCATCTCCACGATCAGGTTCAGTTCCGGCATGCTCAGGCCGGATTCCCATTTGTACACGGCTCCCGCCGTGACCCCCAGGACCTCCGCCAACTGCTCCTGGGTCAGCCGGCGTTCCTTCCGGCAGGCGCGGATGTTCTCGCTGAGGTGCAGCTCCATACCATTTCCTCCGATCCGATTCGTCGATGGGGCTATTGTAGCAGGGCGGAGGGGAAAAGAAAAGAGACGATCAATACCAATAAGATGAGAATTATCCTACTGACAGTATGGGTTGCAGGGGGTGGAAATCCGGGGAAAGGATTGCCTTTTTCCGATCTTGCAGATATACTGAGGGAACAGCAGAATGGGAGAAAAGAGGTCAGCCTATGGCAGCAGACAGCAGAATCAAATGGCCGGGATGGGAAACGGTCCGTCTGATCGGCCAGGGCAACTACGGGGCTGTCTATGAGATCCAGCAGATCAGTACACAGGGCATTGAAAAAGCCGCGCTGAAGTTTGTTTCGATCCCCCGGAAGGAAAGCGAGATCGAAAAGCTGCTCAGCGAAGGACACGACAGAGCTGCGCTTACCCGGCGTTACGAAAACTATCTCCGGGGAATCGTGGAGGAATACGCGCATCTGACAGAGGCAAAGGATCATCCGAATATCGTTCGCAGCGACGAGGTGCGGTATAATCGGCATCAGGACGGGATCGGCTGGGACGTGCTGATCAAGATGCCGCTGCTTACCCCGTTGATGACGGCCATGAATCAGATCCCCGCCGGGGCCCTTTCGGATACTGTCCTTCGCGTGGGAAGGGATATATCCTGCGCGCTGGCGTTCTGTGATGCCCGGAAGCTGCAGCATCGGGATATCAAGCCCCAGAATATTTTAGCCGACGCCCAGGGCCGCTACATGCTCGGCGATTTCGGTATTGCCGGGCTGTATGAGGGGATCTGGAGAGAGGCGGGGATCAGCACGGGGATCAGCGCCTTCATGGCTCCGGAGATCTGCAACCGACAGCCTTACGGATCGAAGGCGGACGTGTATTCCCTGGGCCTGACTCTCTATTACCTGCTGAATGAGCGAAGGCTGCCCTTCGTGCCCCTGCCGCCGGCTGTGGTGACGCCGGAACTGGCAAACGAGGCGCTGAACCGGCGGCTGCGGGGCGAGGCATTGCCCCCGCCGAAAAACGGCGACCCGAGACTGAAGGCCCTGGTCATGCTGGCCTGCGTCTTTGATCCTCAGAAACGCTGCTCGGCAGCGGAGCTTTGGGAGGGAATGAAGGCATTGTCGGCGAATACCGCCGCCGGAGGGGAAGCTCCTGCCCGGGGAAGCGTGATTCTGCCGGCGGCACAGGCCCAGACGCCTCCCGCAGCCCGTACGGCGGCGCAGG
>CAMVBX010000003.1 GCA_947165825.1 uncultured Clostridia bacterium | reverse complement strand
CTGGACTGTGTCTTGGGGCTGGTGCGGTTGATCTCGTCCGCCAGCACGATCTGGGCCATGAGGCCGCCGAAGACGACCTCCCGCTCCCCCGTCTTGGGGTTGAAGGCCGTATAGCCGGTCACGTCCGAGGGGAGGAGATCGGAGGTGAACTGGATGCGGGAATAGGTGCAGTTCAAGGACCGGGCCAAAGCCGTCACCAGGGTGGTTTTTCCCATCCCGGGCACGTCCTCGATGAGTACGTGTCCGCCGCAGACCAGAGCCAGAAGCAGCTCCTCCGCCTGGGCCTCCTTCCCCACGATCACCTTCCCGATATTCTTCTTTACGTTTTCCACCAGCTGAATGGCAGACATAGGATCACCGCCTTAATCATTCATAGAAATGCTCAGTATACAGGATAACATTTTCTGGGGGAGAATACAAGAAGCTGACGCCGTACAGGCGCCCGCTTCAGACTGTAGACAAACCCGAAAATGGAACGAAAACGGGAAGGAAGATAGCGCGAAAGAAACCCAGGAGGGGTGTCTTTCGCGTTCAATCAGAAGTTTTTCGAACTATTTCTACCGTATTTCCTGTTCGAAAAACTTGCTTCAGCGGGGCGACAAGTCTTTGTCGACACGCTGAAGCGGACACCGTACAGGCGCCCGCTTCGGGTTCAGCTTTTCATTTCTTTCCTCTCCGGGGCCCCGCTGCGGATACCCAGGTGCAGCGCCTGAGCGGGACAGCAGCGGGTGCAGACGCCGCAGCGGATGCATTCCGGACTGTTGGGTGTTTTGGACGGATCCACCTGCATGGGGCAGGCCCTGGCGCAGGCGCCGCAGCCGGTACAGCGACCGGCATCCGCGTGCATCCGGTACAGGGCGATGGGATTGGTCAGCCCGTAGAGCGCCCCCAGGGGGCAGAGGTACTTGCAGAAGGGGCGGAAGATGACGATGCTCAGGAGCAGGATCACCAGGGCCGCGGCCAGCTTCCAGAAGAACAGTCCGCCCACCGACAGATGCAGCCGTTCCCCATGGAGGAGTACCAGGGGTATGCCGCCCCCCAGGGTCCCCGCCGGACAGAGGTACTTGCAGAAGGCCGGGACATAATCCAGGACCAGGGCGGGCAGACCGATCACCAGCACCAGAAGCACTGCGTATTTCAGCTTCCGCAGCAGCCGGTCACCGGGAAAAGCGCCCAGCTTACGGCGGGGAAAGGGCAGCTTATGCAGCAGGTCCTGCGCCAGCCCGAAGGGGCAGAGAAACCCGCAAACCGCTCTTCCCAGCAGGGCGCCGAAAAACAGCAGAAGTCCCACGACGTAGTAAGGAAAGCGCACGGGCCGGGAGGACAGGAACGCCTGGAGGGAGCCGATGGGGCAGGCGCCCAGCGCCCCGGGGCAGGAGTAGCAGTTGAGCCCCGGCACACAGACGCTTTTCAGCGCGCCCTGGTTGATCCGCCCGGTAAAAAAGCCCCGGAAGTCCGCGTTCTGGACCAGCGCCGCCAGGATCTGTATCCGCAGTCTGACGTTCCCCTTACCCAATGCCGATACACTCCAGACAGACCCGGACCGCCTTCATCAGGACCTCCCTGGCCTGCCCCTGGGTCAGACCCGTGATCACCAGTCCGGCGGCCAGGACCAGGGTCAAGACAGTAAAGCCGCGTTTCTTCATTTCAGGTACCCTTCGATGATCTCCGCCCAGGCATTGTAGTTCCGGCTGCCCACGTATACTTCGTCCTTGACCTTGCCGTTTTCATCCACAATGATGGTCACGGGAATAAAGCCCGTATTCATCCAGGGATCGAAATCGGCGGTATAGCGCAGGCAGGGGTAGAGGATGTCCAGTTCCTTCGCCTTCTTGATGTTCTCGGGCTCGTCATTCGCATCATAGACGCCGATCATCTGAACGCCCTTGTCCGCGTAGGCCTGGGCAAGCTTCTGCAGATCGGGCATCTCGCTGACGCAGGGACCGCACCAGTAGGCCCAGAGGTTCACCACGGTGAGCTTATGGCCGGCAAAGCAGGCGTCCGTCCAGGTATCGCCGTACATGTCCACGGTGGTGAAGGAGATGTCCGGCGACCAGTCAGCCGGGACTTCCCCGGGCTGGGGAGCCGGGGCGGGTTCAGGCGCAGGCTCGGACTTGGTGGTGACCAGGATGGTGTTGCTGGCTTCATCATAGTCCACCCCGAAGCCGAGAGCGGCGCCCAGGTCCCGCAGCTTGAAGTAATTGTAGTCATTGATGTTGTAGGCCGCCATGGACGAGTCCTTCCGGCCGTTGATATAGAGGGTCTGGACGCTTTTGACCGCTTGCTGATCTCCTTTGCCGATGGGGTGCAGCTCACTGCCGTTGGCTGTGTAAGCTTCTCCGGTGACGATCCGGATGGAGTTGGTTTTCTCTTCATATTCCACGGAGAAGCGGGCGTCGGTACCGCTGAGCAGATAGGCCACGTCCCGGAGTTTGAAATAGTTGTTGTCCTGGATGTTGTAGGCCGTGACCGGAGCGTTTTCCCCGTCGACAGTCAGCTTCTGTCTGGAGACGACGGCATTCTCCGCCGCCAGGGCGCCGGTGCTGAGGGTCAGCATCGTCACCAGAACCAGGGCGAGGCAAAGCAGGCGTTTGCGGCAGTTCGTTTTCATTGGGATGCATCCTTTCGTTTCAGCAGTATCAGGCTGTCTGGACAAGAGTATACCACCGGGCGGAGAGGTACACAAGCGTGGGAGGAAGAGGAAGCCGTTTCTTTCCCCATTTTCCGGCAACACCCGGGTAAGAGCAATACGCCCTTCGCCGCGTCTGCAGCGAAGGGCTGTTCCTCGTTTGCGCTATCTGGCGTAACACACCGTCTCCCCCGTGTCCGTCTGCCCGGTCAGTACGCCATCCGCAGCAAAGGTATAGTGAAACACCCGGCAGGTACCGCCGATGGAAAAGGCGCTGGTGGCCGGGGAGAAGAAGGACGAAGCAAAGCTCTCCACATCCCACCCCAGCTGTTCGTCTTCGTTCGCGGAGAGTTTACCCCCCAGGGAGCCCTTCACGGAATAGAAGGTCTGCGGCTCTCCCCCGCCCGGATCGCACAGAAGCAGGACGGCGGTATAGTTCTCCCGCAGGAGGGACGTCAGCTCCTCATCGTCGATCGTCCAATTCTCCTTTGCGGTGATATGATCCAGAATGTCCGCGATCTCGTGTCTCCCGCCCTCATCCTGCTGCACAGGTACTGCATAGGCCGACAGGTAAACCCGGCCGCCGAACTCCGCCATATCCGTGATATGATAGACGCAGTCCTCCCCCGCATAGGCATAATCCCCGATCACATTTCCCTCCCGATCCATCCGGAAAAGGTGGGCGTAATCCCCTTCGTTATCGCTTCCCAGATGCACGATATATCCGTCCCCCAGGCGCGCCGCGTTCCAGATGCCGTAATTCCCCACCTCGGTCTGATGAAAGCTGAGCTCCTTCCCTGCCGGATCCAGACAGGTGAGACACAGATACCGCAGGTTTCCCCGGCTGATGACCGCCCAGGTGCCGTCATCGTTTCGCAGCACAGAAGCGATATACTCGTTTTGAAACCCATGGGTCAGCGGCTGCTGCCAAAGCACGTTTCCCACTTCATCCGCAAAGGCGATCCAGGCATAGGTGGTTTCCCCGTAGGAGAACGTTTCCTTCCAGCCCCAGGCCACGGTCCCCTCCGGGAAAGCCGCCCAATCGTCCAGATAGAAGGGAAACTCCGCGGTCCAGATCAAGTCCTCGTCCCGATAGCATTCCAGTATGCTTTTCTCCAGGGTATCCCCGCGGGTTTCGCTGTGCCGGTATTGAAAATCCCGCCGGTAACGGATCCCGGCCTTCCGCAGGCCGTCCCCATTCTCCTTCCGATCCCACAGGGCGGCCAGATCTTCCCGCGCCGGGACGCTTTGTTCGATCTCCCATCCCGGAACAGCCCGCCGGATCACCTCCGGCGTTTTCTCATAGATGAAGCGCCGGGTGGTGATATCCCGGTAGACCGCCCGGATCTCCGCCCGGTTGAGCCCCTCCAGGGTGAGGCCGTTTTCCGAGAAGAAGGTGACCGCATCCCGGTATTCCTTCGCCTCGGCGGCATAGGCATACGTGACGGATCCCAGGGCTATAGCCAGAAGCAGGCACGCGGCTGCCGCCCAGGGGAAACGGCGAGGCCGTCCCCGGAGCGCGCCGGCTTTTCCGTCCCCCTCACGATTCCGGGCAAACCGGGCAGCTTCGTCAATATACTTTTCCGCGATCCCTTCGATGATTTGCTCGACCTTCTCCTGTTTCACGGGAATATCCCCTCCTCCTCCAGACGTTTCCGCAGGGCTTTCCGGATCCGGGACAGACGCACCGAAACGGCATGCCGGCTCATCCGGAACAGCTCGGCCAGGTCCCCGATGGAATCCGCGTACCAGCAGCGCCGGACAAACAGGATCCGGCTTCGGGGATCCAGCGATTCCAGAAAGGCGTTGACGATCCCGGCTACCGCCTCCGCCTCGGCCTCCTCCTCAGGGGACGCGGCGGAAGAAAAGCAGTCCGCAAGCTCCTCCAGGACAGCGTCATAAGCGCTGTTTCGTTTCCGGGCGGTGTTCGCGCGGTATTTCTTCAAGGCCAGATTCCGCACGATCCGGCAGACGTAGCTGAGCAGCGGGTCCGGTCTCACCGGCGGCACCGTGTTCCAGACGGCCAGATACGCATCGTTCACGCACTCCTCGGCGTCCCGCCGGTCGTTCAGGATATTTCCCGCGACCCTGCCGCAGACGGATCCGTATTTCCGGGAAAGCTCGGTGATCGCCTGTTCCGAACGGGCAAAGAACAATTCGATGATCCGGCTGTCCTCCACGCCCATGCCTCCCTTCCTGTCTCACCTGTATACTACGGATTCAGAGGCAGATATCTCGCTCCGCTTGAAATTTTCCGAAAAATCTCCGGATGTGAGCCCTCTTCTATCCGTCCAGGAATGCGGCCAGTTCTCTTACCGCCCGAAGGGCTTCCTCATCCTCCCCGGCGGGCAGGGCATTGGTCCCATGGCTGCAGACCAGGGGGAAGATCTCCCGCACGTTCAGCTGGCGGAGCAGGATCTTTGCCGTGGCAAAGGGCCGTTTGGGATCCCCGTCCCCGCCCCCCGCCAGGATCACCCCGCCCTTTTTGGGTCGGATCCCCGGGTCTTCGCCGCGGAAAAACCGGGCGGAATAATAGATCTGAAAACGGCTCGCCGTGTCCAGCAGCTTCCCCGTGAGCTCTGAGTAATAGATCGGCGAGGCGATGACGATACTGTCACATTCCTCAATGTATCCGTAGATCTCCTGCATGCCGTCCTGCAGGACGCAGTGCTTTTCCTTCCGGCAGCTGCGGCAGTCGATGCAGGGGGAAATATCCGCACGATAGCAGTCCACCACCCGGTATTCCCCCGTGAGTTCCTCGGTCAGGACCCGGAGCAGGGAGACCGTGTCCCCGTTTCTCCGGGGAGAACCGTTGAAAATCAAAGTCTTTTTCCCGGCTTCATCCCGCATTTGCTTCCGCCTCCTCAACCGCGCCGGGCGCGGTCCCGGCGGTTTTCCGAAGTATACTTCATTATAGCATTTTTCTCCATTCCCACAACGGGGTTCCGCCCCCATCGCAGACAGTTCTTGTTGGGCGGCCCGGTCTATGGTATATTGTGTGCAGGATATCCCCCGGAAATGGCGCTCCGCCGATCCCGGGAGCAGACAGGCAATCTGCGCCTTTCGGGGAACAAACAGGATATTGCGGGAAAGGAAGGAACCAGATGAACGGGAATCTGACCAGAATATTGGTCATCGGCGACCACAGCGAGGAGAGTATCCGGCGGTTCCGGGCGCTCCCCAACTGCAGTCTCGTGATCGCGGAGAACGTGCGGGACGTCCCGCAGGAGGAGCTGCGGGAGACGGAGATCTTCGTGGGGCTGCCTTATCCGGAGCTGGTCCGGCAGATGCCCCGGCTGCGCTTCGTTCAGCTGTACAGCGCCGGAGCCAACACCTATTCCTGGCTGCCGAAGGAAGTCGTTCTGGCCAACGCCTACGGCGCCTACGGGGAATCCATCGCGGAGCATCTGCTCACCGCCACCCTGATGGCCATGAAGCGTATGCCGGAATACCTGCATATGCAGGACAGGCAGGATTGGGCGCTGCTGGACGACATCGTCCGTTTTTCCGGCTGCAAGGTCCTCTCCGTGGGGATGGGGGCCATCGGTACCGCCTATCTGCGGAAGGCTTCCGCTCTGGGAGCGGAATGCTACGGTGTGCGCCGTACCCTGCACGACCGGCCGGATTTCGTCCGGGAGCTGGTCACCTCGGAGGGGATGGACGCCCTGCTGCCGGAGATGGACGTGGTCGCCCTCAGCCTGCCGGGAACAAAGGATGTGGAGGGTTTGTTCGACGAGCGGAGACTCCGGCTGATGAAGAAGAACGCCATTCTCCTGAACGTAGGCCGGGGGAACAGCGTGGTCACGGAGGACCTGCTGCGGGTGATGAAGGACGGCTGGCTCAAGGCCGCCTGCCTGGACGTGATGGATCCGGAGCCGCTGCCCAAGGGGCACCCCCTGTGGACCGCTCCCCGGGTCTGGATCACCCCCCATATTTCCGGGGGCTACCGGGCGGGAGTCAACTATGAAAGCGTCATCGATACCGTGATCCGCAATCTCACTCTGGTCCTGCAGGGGCAGGCCCCCGTGCACGTCGTCGACCGGGAGCTGGGATATTGAGCCCCGGCGGCGGGAAAGGAGCAGCAATGAAAAAGATCCCTTTGAAAAAATACACGGACTTCATCCTGAAGGAAACCGAAACCCTGCTGAACATCGACTCCCCCACCGGCTATACGGAAGCCGCCGCAGCCTGGGTCCTGGAGGAATTCCGGAATCTCGGTTTTGAAGCAAACCTGACGACCAAGGGGGGCGTTCTGGTCTCATTCGGGGGCGAGGACCGGGAAAACGGTCTGCTTCTGGAGGCCCATGTGGACACGCTGGGGGCCATGGTGGCGGAGATCAAGGGCAGCGGACGGCTCCGGCTCACCAACCTCGGGGGGATGAACCCCAACAACGCGGAAACGGAAAACGTGCGGGTCGTCACGAAGTTCGACGGCGTGTACGAGGGCACCTTCCAGCTGTGCAACGCCTCCATCCACGTAAACGGCGAATACAACGACACCAAACGCAGCTGGGACACCTGCGAGGTCGTCCTGGACGAGGACGTGAAGAGCAGGGAGGATACCGAAAAGCTCGGGATCTCCGTGGGGGACATCGTCTGCTTCGAGCCGAACGTGCGGATCACCCGGAGCGGCTATATCAAATCCCGCTTTCTGGACGATAAGCTGAGCGTGGGCATTCTGCTGGGCTTCGCCCGGTACATCCGGGAAAAGAAGATCACCCCGAAGCGCGCCGTTTACGCCCATATCACCGTGTTTGAGGAAGTGGGCCACGGCGGCAGCGGCAGCGTCCCCGCCGGCTGCACCGAGGCCGTTTCCGTGGATATGGGCTGCGTGGGCGAGGGGCTGACCTGCACGGAAAAGCAGGTCTCCATCTGCGCCAAGGACAGCGGAGGCCCTTACAGCTATCCGGTGGTGAAGGGGCTGATGGAAGCGGCGAAAAACTGCGGCGCGGACTATGCCGTGGATATCTACCCCCATTACGGAAGCGACGTGGAGACCACCCTGGAGGCGGGAAACGACCTGCGCCACGGACTCATCGGCGCCGGGGTCTATGCCTCCCACGGTTATGAGCGCAGCCACCGGGACGGGGCGGAGAACACCCTCCGTCTTCTGATCGCCTACGCCCTGTAGGTCGGGCCTGCTCAGAAGGGAGACCGGCGGTTTGGCAGAGATCGATCAGCCAATGTCTTCACGGGCGCAAAAACCGGGAACGGACCACCCCCGCTCTTTCCCGGTTTCTCGCCTGGTACTGCAGATGCGCTGCTGCGGATCTTTCCGGACACTTCATCATCTCTTGATCGGGTGCATGACATAGCGTCGGGATACGATTCCATCTGTTGCAAAACACTTTTTCGGGAAAACGTGCTGCAGACGAGCAGAAAATCGGAAATGCGGAACAAACAAAGGGACCGGGAACCGTTGATACACAACGATTCCCGGACACTCTGTGGTAGATGATATCAGATTCTTTTGCAATCTCATTTCCTGGCATCTGTCTGTCATTCGAGGAAAACTAAGGAAAAAAGCCAAATGGGGATATCACAGGCGATACGCACGGCCAATTCGACCGCATAGAGTTGTTCTGCCGGGCTATGGAGACCACGAAGGCGGACACGATGATGATTCCCGGTGACGCCGGCTCAGTTTGATACCGAGTCGGCGTTGATCATTGCTCCCATTTTCTCTGTCAGATCATGGAGGCTCTTTTCGTATTTCTCCTTTGAAATGGCTCCCTTTTCGAGAAAGGTCGCCAGCAGCTCCTTTTGCTGCTGATAAAGGATGCGGTTCTTTTCCTCATGGGTCAGCGCTGCCCATGCGTCTTTGGCGGTTTCGTCTCCCATATACAGTTACCCCTACAAATGAGAATTGATCAAAACGTCCACGGCAAATAGGCGAAAAGCACAGCGAATATGACTGCCGGAAGCATATTTGCCACTCGCACTTTCTTACCCCATACAAGGTTAAGACCCACACAGAAAATCAATACAGCCCCAATAAGCGAAAGATATGCAACGGCTGTCTCCGTCATCACCGGAGATATTATGCGGGCAAACACTGTGATCACCCCCTCAAAAAGGAAAACAGGAATCGCTGAGAACATGCATCCTTTCCCAAGCGAAGAGGTCATTACAGTAATAATGATAAAGTCCAGGACTGCTTTTACGGCAAGTGTGGAATAATCCCCTGAAATCCCATCCTGCATCGCACCAACAATCGCCATTGCGCCAATGCATACGGTCAGCGAAGCTGTAACAAATGCGTTCACAAACTGCTTATCCCCGCTGTTCCCGGTTTTTACTTTCAGCCATTCACCAAAGTGCTCGAATCCTTTCTCAATCCCGATGATTTCGCCAATGATCGTGCCCAATGCAAGGCAAAGAACAACTAACATAGATCTTCCGCTGAGGATTGTACCATTGTCTACGTGCAGCATCCCCTGCATCGCTCCTGCGATTGCTATAAACAGGACGCTGATTCCACAAGCCTTGTTAACCGCATCTTGCTGATCCTGACGGAACAGTTTACTGGTAAAATGTCCGATCAGCCCTCCGGCAATAATTGCCGCACTATTGATTATTGTTCCAAGTCCTATCATGTGACATTCCCCCACAAACCCCGATTTGGTGATATCCCGACATGCTTGAAGTTGCCGTGCCCAATGGCGGCCAGCCTTACCATTTCCAAGTCGGCTGATACTCTCCGGAAAGAAGCATATCTCTGAATCTGACAAGGATCCGTGCCGTCAGTCCCCAGATTCCGTATTGCTCATATGCCCAGTAATATGTAGTAAAGCTTCCTCGCTTATAGTTTCTTAAATACCGCCTCAAAATGACGGGCAGTTTCTCGCTCTCCGGGTCGCTCAGGTCATAAACAGCCGCTTCATGGGACAAAAGCCAGGCAAAGGGCATGGTAAAGACCTCGCTCACTTCTTCCTGCCGCAGGAGCAGGCGTTCCGGTTCAAACGGGTCGATCTCCGCCAATACCGGATAGACATACTTTTTCTCCTTATGCCATTCCGGTTCCATCCTCTGCAGAACGTTTACAGAAGAAGGCAGGATGCCGAGCTCTTCATAAGTCTCACGCAGCGCCGTATCAATACAGTTTTCTCCCGCCTCGATATGGCCGCCGGGAAAGCAGACTTCCCCCGGCTGCCGGACATTCAGAGAACGGACCTCCATCAGGAGCGCCGGTTCATCTTTGTCCCGGACGACCGGAACCAGGATGGCTGCTGAAGATGTGTGGACATCTTTCTCTTCTTCCGGTACCGATGTCTTGATCCTATCTTCCATGATTGGCTTCCTTCTTACCGTCAGTTTCTGTTTTTGACATTATACGGCAATCCGCGTTCTCTTTCAATGCGCAAACGCTCCAGAAGCAAACGGAGAGGCGTGATGATCCACTTTTCAAAGAGCACCGAAGCGGTACTCCTTGTTGGGAGGAGACCCCTTCATTATGTTTGGACAAAGGGGTGCGAAAAAGAAATCATTTTCGAAAATTCGTTGAAAAAGCAAAAAAGAGCCGGCTTACCCTCATCACAAGGGAAGCCGGCTCTTTCGTAAATGCCTCATATACGGGCTTTACCGCAAAGCCACCCGGTACGATTCCATCTGCTGCAAAACACCTTTTCGGGAAAGCGCTTTGGAAACGTGTTGCAACCATGCAAAAGGAATGATGACTGTCGGCTTTGTGCTGCAGATTTCACATCTTTTCCCTGATCGATATCTGACGATCATTCTCAGCCTGCGGTTTTCCGTTGTGCCTTCTGCGCATCCGGCATAAGAAATGCTGTCAGACTCACGGCAAGTTCCTCCGGATCTGCGCCGGTGGCATTGACCGAAACAGCATAGGCTTTGGCATAACCCCAATTCCGATTTCCGTTTCGATAATAACGGCTGCGGGCCCTGTCCTGCCGCTTCAACTGCCTGCGGGCAGCGGCGGGTCCCAGGTTTTTCTGCCGGGCAAGCTCGGCGGCCCGCTGTTCGAAGTCCGCGCCGATGTACACGTGTACGCCTTCGCCGGAAAGCGCCTGAGAGGCGAAGCGGTCCACCAGGATGCAGGGGCCATTCTCCGCAAGAGCCTTGCAGGCGGCAAGCTGGGCGGAGATCAGGCTGCCGGTAGTGGGAAGATGCAGGGCAGCGGGATCGTCTGCGGTCAGGTCGTAGGCCGCCACGATGCTGCGTCCGTCATACCGGCGCAGGATACTCTCGGGGATCCCGCTCAGCTCCGCGGCCTTCGTCAGGATCTCCTCCCCGTAGCAGGGGATCCCCAGGCGGCTGGAAAGAGCCGCGCCCAGAGCCTCTCCGCCGGAATACAGTTCCGTATCCAGCGCGATGACCGGAACGGCGGTTTCGGAGCCCCCATGGAGAACGCGGATATGCTCCACCCGATTGCCCAGGATACGGCCTGCCGCACAGAAGATCAGGGCCGCCGTTACCCCCGCGAAAAGGGGGTCGATCCCGCCGGGCAGTTTGAACAGCGTTCCGCAGAGCAAAACGACGACCGGTCCGGCAACGATCGCGCCCATGGCGCACTTGCGGTTCACCTTCCCCGGCGCCCAGAGGGCGCAGAGCATGGGCACGAAAACCACTGCGCCGCGCAGCCCCATGGACATGAAGGCAAAGTTCAGGATCGTATCTCCCAGGGAGCCGGAGGAAAGGGCGACCCCCAGAAGCAGGGTCAGGATGATGATCCCCTTCCCCATCAGACTCCCCGCCTTGTCCTCCGCCGCCTTGTCGAAGAAGCGGGCCAGGATATCCCGGCGGATGATGGTGGAGATCCCCATAACGAGGCCTGCGCCGGTCCCCACCACGGCGATGAAGAGGGTCCCCAGCAGGATCCCGCTGAGCACCGGCGGCAGATAGCCCGTGGCAAAGGCGGTAAGGGCGGTTTTCGCCGCGATCCCGGGATGATGCGCCCGCATGAACAGGCCCACCAGGATGCCGCCCGCGCCGATGGGGGGGATCAGCACCGCGCTGATGAGGGTACCCCGCCGGGCGGCCCCATCCGATTTTGCGGAAAGCACCGCCTGGGCGTAGGTCTGGGTCGTGAGGACGCCCAGGATGAGGGAGAGCGCGGCGCCCCCGTCCTTGCCGATCCCCCGGGCGAAAAGGCTGCCGAAGCGGATGGCGTCAGGATTATCGATCCCGTTCACCGTCTGCAGGAAACCGCTCACGCCGCCGGAAAGCACCAGCACCATGACGCCGCAGCCGATCATGGAAAGATAGAGGAGCCCCAGCTTCAGGATGCCCACCACACCGGCGCCGTGGGTTCCGCCGAACACCACGTACAGGGCCATGAAGGCGGCGGTGATCAGCAGGGCCGGAACAAGGCCGAGACTCGGTGCGGCAACGGCGATCACGGCAGTCCCGGCGATCAGCTGGGAAATCACGTTGATAAACGTGCCCACGCTGCTGAGCAGGGACGCAGCCAGTCCCGCCCCCGGGCCGAACTCCTTGGCCAGGATCCCGATGAGCGTCTGACTCCCGGAGCGCCGCCAGGGGCCGACGAAGCCCAGGGCGAGTACCAGGCAGGCCAGCCCTCCGCCCAGGGTAAACCACCAGGCCGACATGCCGTAATGGTAAGCCAGCTGGGCTGTACCCACGGTGGCGGAGCCGCCCACCAGCGTACCCATGATGATTCCGGCGACGATGGCCGTTCCGTTGGAAGCAGAGGCGGATTTCCGGCGGGTTCCGGTGAACACGGCCAGAAGCGCGATACCGAGGACCGCGGCCAGGAGACCGGTCAATTGTGCGGGAGAGAGAACCATGTCAAGCATCTCGATTCTGATAAGGATAGGAGTGATGGGGCCTCCCGATCGAGACCCCGTTTACATGACGCCGGGGATCAGACCGCCTTGGTTTCCTTCCGGTCCGCCAGTTCCGCGCCGACCATGGTCTCCAGGAAGCTCAGGAGCGTGCAGGCCAGGGTATGCACGTCCCCGTCCGAGGCGTTGATGCTGATATCGTAGCTGTCCGCTTCGCCCCAGCCTTTATGGTTGCCCCGGTAGTAGCTGCGATAGGCCCGGTCGGCCCGCTTCAGCTGCTTCTCCGCCTCGGCGGCGGTCAGGCCGTTCTGCTCCGCCAGACGTGCGGCGCGGTCGCTGAAATCGGAATGGACGTATACGCTCACGTGGCCCTCGGTCCCTGCCATCGCCATGGAGGCGTGGCGGTCCACCAGAATGCAGGAGCCCTTCGCGGCCAGCTCGCGGCAGGCCGCCACCTGGGCGGTGATAAAGTCTGCGGCGGGCCGGATATGCAGAGGATCATGGTCATTCGCCAGGAGGTCGTAGGCGGCGTGAACGGCGCGGCCGTCATAGCGATGCATCAGCCGGGCCGGGATGCCGCTGAGTTCAGAGGCCTTGTCCAGGATCTCTTCCCCGTAGCAGGGAAGATGCAGCATATCCGCGAGTTCCTTGGCAATTTTATCGCCGTTGGCGCACAGCTCGGTGTCGATGGTGATGATCATGTTGTCCTGATTGATTTTCATGGTATTTCTGCCTTTCTTATTGAATGAATTTGTATGTTCGTGTTTTGGAATCAGTTGAAGGGCAAATACGTGATTTTTGCTTCGGAACGGTCTTCCCCGCCCGCTGCCTTTTCGGTCGGCCCGGAGGGCCCTTCCCGATGTCTTCGGAATGCGTCCAGGTAGACGATATCGGCGCGTTTTATTAGGCGCTGCGCTCTCGCGCCGGTGTAGGGTGGACAAGCCGCTCCCGCGTCACCGTCTCCAGATAGCGGATCACGTGGCTCGCCAGGTCCTCCGGGAAGATGCCGCTCGCTTTCAGGGTGATGTCATAGCTTCCCGCCTTTCCCCAGCCGGGGAACACGCTGCGGAAATACCGGCTGCGCACCCGGTCCTCCCGGGAGAATCGCCGCTTTGCCTCTTCCGGACTGATTCCCCAGCGTCGGGCATATTCCAGAAGCCGCTTATCCCGCTCGGCATGAACAAACACGCTCAGGTGATCCGCCCGGTCGGATATGGCCGCGTTGGCATGGTGATCCACCAGGATGCAGGGGCCTTCCTCCGCCAGTTCCCGGCAGGCGGCGATCTGCGCCGCAAGGAAATCCCGGGCCGGGGGCATATGCAGGTCGTCCTCCCCGCTGGCGGTCAGATCATAGGCGCTGCGCACCGGCTTTTCCTCGTATCGCTTCAGCAGCTTCCAGGATATTCCGCTGATCCGCTTTGCCGTCTCCAGGATTTCCCCCCGGTAGCAGGGTATGCGCAGGACGTTTGCCAAAGCCGCGCCGAGAATCTCCTGTTCCGCGCAGAGCTCCCCTTCCACCGTGATTACCAGCTTATCCTGATCGATTTTCATTTTCTCCCCCCTCTCCGCAACAAAAAAGCCGGCCTATCGACGGCTCCCCACAGGGATGACCGTGATATGCCGGCTCATGATCTGCTTTCTGCGTTTTTTGAACGCCCGCAGTCACAACGGTAACGTTTATCTCTGTTTTTGTTCCGCTATGTAGTCCTGATACTTGGCGAAAACCATCCGCATGGCGGTTTCCAGCGCCCGCTTGGCGTTTCCGTGGTAATACTCCTCAAAGGTTTCCATCAGCTCATCCGGACCATCGTTCAGGTTATACCCGATAAGAAGCTGCGCAATGAACTTCTTCGCGATGTTGGTCACCATGGAAGCCTCCGCCTCCAGGATGATGCCGCTGCGCTTGTCGAACAGGATCGCTATGGCCAGGAACTGATATACGGTCTCAGCCGTTGTGTTCGTAGGCAGCTTGGCATACCCGGACAGCAGCACCGTGTTTTTGTCCTGCGTATGACCGCCTCCCTCTCTTCTTCCCAAAATCGCATAAAAAAAGGCAAAAGCTCTTTGGCCCATGGCCAACAAACTTTTACCGGCTTCTCCTCGGATTTCCGATCACTTTTGGTGACCGCTCCGGGAAGAACGATTTTTCATTGCGGGTGTATTCTGCGCCTGAATCGTCCGAAAGTCAATCGCCATTCTACACAATTAATTTTTATTTATTTCGAATATTTCGTCGTTATGCCCAATTTTGAATGGCTTGCCCCTGATCTTCCCCGCTCCCCAGGAAAATCCGCCGCGGGAAGAAAACGCCGGAACGTTCTCCGAAACCCAGATTTTTGCCGCGGCCGGGCTGCGGTCCGATACCCGTCCTCCTCCGGACCCGGTCGGTCAGATCGGTGATCCGGGGCACGCCGGCATTTGGGGTATTTCCCAAAATGGCCTATACCGCAACGCCAATGGACTTCATGTCCCAGAGCGGAATGGCTACAAAAAATCCCTTCGATGTAGCCAAATTGTAGCCAGTAAAAAAGAGAAATCCCGGAAACCCTGTAATATCAAGGTTTCCGGGACTCGGATACTAAGAAATTCTTATTCCCACTCGGCAGGACTTAAATGATTCCGTTTAGGAATTATTGTTCGTCCTATTCGTAGTTCCTTTGATTATTAGATTAGATGTATCCACATTATCCAGCCTATCTCCCCTCCTGTTATCATCTTGTTATCAGCGTTGATAACAGAGGCGGGGAACTGCTGTAGACATATGTTGTACTATTTGGCAAAAACGGCAGGGTTCCTTACCACCGTTGCCTTTCATTATCCATATTATACTGAAAATACCGTTTATTTCAAGTCTTGTTTTTCGGCATTCTCTTTCATATACTAAAAACACTTTTCAGGGAAAGCGGTTCTTTTATAAGGTACATACATTTCAAAGCGTCCTGTTCCTATGCGGCTCTTGCTGCAATCATGGAGATTATCGGGGTAGATACGGAAGACTGAATCATTGCGCTTGACATCAAGCTGCCGTGGCTGTTTTCCAAAGAAGATGGAACAAATATTCCCGGCCCCATGCTGCAAGGCGCAAAATGGTTTAACTTATTGGGCCAAGCGGATAATCCAATAGAACACGAAGGAGTAATTCGAGCGCATGAAGAAAATTGCGGAACTAACGGACAAAGACTTGCTTGGCCAACTGGGAGAAGCTCATTCTGCACCAAGATACAAAGTAAGAGCGATCCTGCGAAACTCAGATGGCAAGTACGCCGTCATGTACGAAGACAGCACCGGTTTGTATTCGCTTCCCGGAGGAAGCATTGAAAGCGGAGAGGATATACTTACTGCGTTGAAGCGCGAAATGCTGGAAGAAACCGGCTGCGCGTGTGATGTAATCTATGAGCTTGGGTATGTTTATGAAAACCGGGCTTATTGCGATATGCAGCAATACAGTTACTTCTTTACGGTAACCACCAAAGGGTCTTCAATGGCACCCACCTTTACCCGCGAAGAAATCGACGTAGGAACTAAGCTGATGTGGTGTACGTTGGGAGAAATGGTATCCTTGATCGAAAATGGAAAACCGAAAACCAACCAACAGATATACCTTAAAGCCCGCGATACAGCGGTGCTGAAAGAATACCTCCATCGGTGTATTCGTGAACAAAATGGAGCTTTTCGGCCTGTGACTGAACAAAGCCATAAAACGATTCTGCGAGAATTATTGTCGGACCCTTCTATCTCGGATATCAGTCATATTTTGGATGCAGGAAGTGGCAAGACCAGTCTGTCCACAATCGTTTCCTGTTTCCCAAAAGCAAGCGTGGATGCTATTGTATATCCAGGCGATGAGCGCAAACTGAAAACGATCAGAAATATGCAATCTGATCAGGTAAATGTGGTAGAGTGGGATATTTGTGATACTCCTATTCCCGCTCATTACGATCTGCTTGTGGCCCATTTGCTCCTTGGGGAAGCAAGCAAATTCGGCAATAGCTTTCAGGACCTGTTGCAGAATCTGTTTTCCATACAAAGCCGATACTACATCATTATCGACTATCTGGAGGACCCGAAGGTAGATGCTGACGCAATTCGTACATATTGCGAAACCGCAAATTTCAAGATCCTGGATTATATTTGTGCCGAAAACACAGAACCGCAGGTATGGGATGATTTTATTGGAGCACATAACTTTGGGTTCCTGATTGAAGGTAAACTATAACATATTGAGAAGATTTCGTGCCAAAAAGAGCCGGCTTACCCTCATTGCAAGGGAAGCTGGCTCTTTCGTAAATGTTTCAAATACAGGCTTAATCTCAAAGCCACCGGTACGATTCCATCTGCTGCAAAGTACTCTTTCGGGAAAGCGTGTTGCAAACCGAAAATGCGGAACATATAAAACGCCGGGAACCGTTGGTATACAACGGTTCCCGGGCACTTGTCAGCAATTCGGTATCATTCCCACTCGACTTGACGACCTTGATTTCTCGTGAAAAACCGCATTGATAATACGCTTTTCGTCCACAAATTCCACGTATTCCAAGCTTTTTATGGCGTCTTTGAAGTTTCTGTAGCCGTTTTGTAGCCACACATTTTCTGCATGATCCGTTCTCACAGCACATGATAATCCAACACGTCCACGCATGCAGCTTATTCTTGGAATAACGAATAACGCTTCTGCAACCAAAAGCCAGAAAGCGCACATTTGATTCGTGTGCATAGCATGAAAAGCAGCGAGTGCAAGCACTGCAGCCTACAGGAACCGCCCGTCTTTCCCGGGATAGTCCGCAGACTGGCTCTGGAGATCCGCTCCCCCAAATACCGGGAATCGTTTCGCCGCAGCCCCATTTGGGGCTGCGGCGAAACAGGGCCCGCCGGCAATTATCCTGGCTTTTTGCCGGCGTTTACCCTTACATGACGATCAGCTTCACCACACGCTCCGTGAGCGTTGCGACTTCCGCTCGCGTTGCGTTTTTCTTGGGATTCAACGCGCCGGTATCGTCACCCCGGAAAAGTCCGATGCCGACGGCCCACTGCATGGCCTCTCTTGCCCAGCCGGAGACCTCTCCGCCGTCCGGGAAGCTGTCCAGGGAAGCCGATGTGCTGACGTCCAGGCCGAGATACTGCACATAGCGGTAAAGCATCGTGGCAAACTGCTCGCGGGTGACGTTCACATTCGGCTCGAAGCCCTTGTCCGTGCCCTTCACAATGCCGGTTTCAGCGGCCCAGATCACCGCGTCGGCATACCAGGCACCATCCGGCACATCCGCAAAGGGGTTCTCCCCTGCGGGAGTACCATCCTCCAGGCGGAACAGCACCGTCGCCAGCATGGCGCGGGTCATGGGTGCGTTCGGCTCGAAGCCTTTGTCTGTGCCCTGGAACAGTTCATGACTCGATACGAAGTCCACCGCGTCCTTGTACCAGGCGTCGGCTGCCACATCCGCAAACGCTTTTCGATTGTCCGCGACCTTCACCATTACGCCGGCGGGGATCTCCGCATAGACCATTCCATTGATCACCAGGGATTTTTTCACGATCTCCTCCGCTCCGCTGGGGTGCACGATGACCAGGACCTGCCCGCTGCGTGCGGCGGGGAACGCGACCTTCACGACGGGAGAGATGCTCTGATCGCCGGCCTTCATCTTGACCGTCAGCGTTCCGTCGCCGTTGTCTTTTACGGTCACCGCAATATCCTTGCCGGTCTCGGCCAGCGTCTGCAGGGTCCTGCTGTCCAGCTTTACGGTGCCGGCAGGAAGCGCGACCTCCACATGCTGCCCCGCGTCAACCGTGCTCGCCAGCTTCCGGACCTCCGGCGCGGGGATCACGGCCGTGGTGATCCGCTTATTCTCCCCGCTCAGATCGATGGTGACCGCGCCGTCCGTCTGCGCGGCAACAGCGCCGTCCACCTGGCTCTCCGTGACAATGACGGTGTCCTTGGGTTCCGCGGGGGTGCCCGGGGCGGGGTAAACGGGGGGATACGGGACCGGATCGGGCTTCTGGGGCTCAGTCTTCGCCTCTGTCACCTTGACCTGCACCGACGTGCTTGTGCCGAAGGGCAGAAGGGTCGCGGTGACGGTGGTGGTGCCGGCGCTGACGCCAACCAGCTTGCCGTCGATGATGGCGGCGACTGAGGTATCCTCCGACGTGTAGACCACGCTGGTATTCTCATCCCTGAAGGGGCTCAGGGCGTAGCTCACGTCCAGATCGGCAATCTGACCAGCGGTCATTTCCTTGTCGCTGCCGTCGCACAGCTGAAGCTGCATGGGCTCATCCAGGCAGACGAAGAACTGGTCGCTTTCATCCAGCTCCGCAAATTCCGGAGAGGATACCCGGAGGACCACGGCGTCATAGCCGCAGTAGTCGAAGACCGAGGCCGGGATATTCAGCGTCAGGGTCTCGTGCTTTTCCGCGCCGGCGGCAAGGCCGGACAGGTCGACTTCGGCCAGGATTGTGTCATCCACGCCGTAGATGTCCTTGGGGCTGCCGTAGAGGCATTCCAGATATAGCCTGGCCACCGTGCCCGCTTCCGCAGGCAGGTTTCCGGCGTTGACGACGGAGATCTCCGCCTCAAAGACGTCGCCCTTCTGGGTGATGCTCAGGATCTCGCTGCTCAGCTCCGCTGCCAGTTCGAAGGGAGAATGCGCCGTGGTGACGGGATCGAAGAAGCCGCCGGTCTGGGGATTGCGCTCACGGACGACGCACTCAAGGCCGATGCCCTCCAGATTCCCGGGCATCGTCCAGGTAAAGTTGATCTTTCTGGCAGTATTGACGACGATCTTATCGCTGCTGACCAAGGAGGTAAGCTCCCTGCCCCGCACGCCGTTTCGTGTTTCATAGATGTGCACATCGCAGCCGCGGGCGGTAGTCAGGCCTGCGTTCTCCACCACCGCCGTCACCTTGACGGTGTCTCCGGGCATCGGGGTCTCATCCGAGACGAGCAGCTGGCTGATCTCCAGGCTACCCACGGGGATGCAGCGGGTCATCACCAGGTTCGTGGGCGTGTACTCATAGCAATCGCCCTCATAATAGGTCTGTCCGTTCTGATCGACGCCCGCCTGCATATGGGTGGCGAGCCAATCCTCGTCGTACCCGTGCCAGATCATATCGAATTCATTGTGCACCAGGATCAGATCGCCGTTGCTGTCGATGGCGGCGGCGACGCCGTCATGGTACTTGCGGTCCTCCGTCAGTCGGTAGGGCTTCGACCAGCTGGCTTCCACCAGGCCATCTCCGGCCAGCTCACGGTCGTCCTCATGGATGAAGGCGGAAGCGAAAATCTCCTTGCAGGTCTCGGTGCGGGTCTCGCCGGTGCGGGATTCGGGGACCTCCGCCTCGTAGGTCTCGCCGGAGGTCCAGATGACGTAAAGGTCGTTATAGCTCTCGCCGTTGGCCAGCGTGCGCTCGTTGGTCAGGACGGTGTAGCCCGTCACGCCTTCCATCCCCTCGTCGTTCGTCAGGGTACGCGTGTCCACCGTGCCGACAGGGATCGTGTAACCCTCGGCCAGGCTGCCGTCGTCCCTGACCGCGTAGATTTTTTCTTCGTTCGGACCATAGGTGTAGCTCCGGAGCATGAACGAGACGTTAAGATACTTCAGCGTATCGCCGTTTTCCAGCCAGAACAGATAGGTGTCCCCGTCGGTGCGGGTCAGGACCGGCATGGCCTGGGAGACGTCGTCGTTGGTCAGGCGGATCGGGACATAGGTGGCGTGATTGCGGAAGTCATAGAATTGGACGTACAGTTCCTTATCGTTGGTGGTGGAGAGGTCATAATCCTTATCCACCGTGTAGGCGTATACGGCAAGGCCATTGTAGCCGACGCTGACGGCCATGTCGCTGATGGTGGGATCGGATTGCCCGTCGATGCTGATGCGGACGAAGCGCTGCCCGCCCCATTCTTTCAGGAAGTTCGCCTCTGCCTCCGGATCGGTAAAGCTGCTCTCCTTCTCATAGAGGTAATCCCATGCCCAGTCGCCCTTCGATGCGTCATAGAGCATATAGGCGTTGACGGAGTAGACCTTCTCGCCGCCGACGGTATAATCCACCACCTTCTGGGTCACGGAGCCGGGGGTATAATCGGTATCCGGCATGGTCTTGGTGTACATCACCAGAACGTCCTTGCTCTCGCTGTCATAGACGGCTCTGGGCAGAGAGTCGTAAACCGTGTCGTTCGTGATCTGATAGATATTGCTCGCGCTGATGGAGCCGGACTCCGTATTGAGGTCGGACTTGGGGACGCGGAGGGTGAAGATGTCCATCATATCCATCTCGTTCGTGGGATCGTCCCCGCTCAGCGGGAGCTTTTCCGGCGCGGTGGAAACCCAGGACAGGATCACATCGTCCTCCGCGTCGCAAAGGTCGGGCATATAGTCGCCGGTGCCGTCGTCCTGCACGACGGTGGGCAGGATCTCCCATACGCCGGTGACGGAATTATAGACGGCATACTTCAGAACGCTGGCGTGGGTCTCGCTGCGGTTTGGATCGTCGTCCAGGAACACCATCAGCAGACGGCCGTCCCCGATGTCCATCAGCCGGGCGTTGGTCTGCCTGCGGGAATCCTCCACAACCGTCGAGGAGGCCACGGGAGAGAAAGCGGACATCAGCTCCGCGTTTTCCCCGGCCACCCACCGGGAGGCCGTATGGGGCTGGACGGACCAGGTGGGCGCCGCAGCCTCTTCGTCATCCAGGAGCTTGCCCACCATACCCAGAAGACCGCCGATCTCCGCGGATTGGGAGGCCATGTATTCAAAGGAGCTGATCACGCCATGCTCATGGGCATAATCTCTCAGCTGATCCGCCGTGGTCAGCGGGCTTTCAAAACGTTCGATCTTACGCAGGATCTCATCACAGAGCTCCGTGCAGCGCCGGATAACCTCCGGATCTCCTTTGCCGCCCTCCAGCAGGTCGTTAACGCCCTCCTGGACATAGTTCACGACACGGGCTCCGATGCGCATCTGGTTAAACAGATGGAGATAGCCCTGGTAGGTGATCGGTACGGAGAAGGTGGCCAGGGGAATATTCACGAACACCGCGTCCAGATAACCGGACATGGTGAGGCCGGCGCCGTAGCTGAAGGGCCGCTTGGTGAAGTACCAGTTATGGGGGAACCACTTTTCAAAGGTGGGGCTGTAAACCATCTCGATCTTCATGCCGAGATTGCCGCGCAGGCCCAGGGCCTGGTCAAAGCCGACGCCCAGAATGCCCTTGCCGGTCAGCGAGCCGGTGAGCTGATAGGTGAAGCCGTAATCCATGCCGTCCAGCTCGCGGTCCGCCTTGAAGCGGTCAAGGGTCTTGTTCGGGTCTTTACCGGAGCCCAGGAAGAGCATGATCGTGGCCTCCGCCTCCGCGCCGATATACATGGGGACCGGGGTCGCGACGGGGACTGTGTTGCGGATACTGCCGATATAACCGATAACGCCGCCGCCGCCCAGGAAAACACAGTCATGCTCGACGGTGGAGTGTCCCGCGGCATCGGTGGTGGTGATGTTGATGTAGCCGAAGTCCAAATAGAAGCCGACGGCAAAGGTCAGGGAAAAGAGCGCGGTTCCGAAGAACCCATTGGCATTCGTTCGCTTATTGTTCCATTGTTTCGGCGTTTTATCATTTTCCGGGGTAAACCGGACTTGGTTAGAATTGGAGAAAAACCGGGCGGCCGCGCCGGTATCCTGCCAGGGGTTCGCCATGTGCCTTATCCAGTTATCGTTGCCCGTGGTGAAGGTCATGGCAAAAACGAAGCGGGTCCCGCCGTAGGGCAGACTGCCGAATTTCATGGCGATGCCGACGCGGACCGGTCTGCCCTCGATGAAACTGCCCATCAGCTCGCCTTCGTCGCTCATCAGATCGCCTTCGTCATCGTCATCGGTGCCGATGGCCATCAGCGTATCGGCTACCGCACGGGCGGCGATGCTTCCCCCACCGATCTTCGCCGCAACGGTGATAATGAAGTTCAGCTCGCCGATGAAGGGGAACTCCCCGTAGGTGGTGCGGGAACCCTCCTGGAGCAGCGCCTCGTCATAGGGCGTGACACAGAGCGCCGGGTCGCCGCCGGCCTGCTCGACGACGCCGCCGGGGCCGAAAACGCTCTCGGCGTCCACCGGCAGGTTCCAGTCGAAGAGGATCGGGTCGTATTCGGTATCGCTGATGACGGCATAGCCTGTGGAGACCGGGTCGTAGCACATGACGCCTTCGGTCCCGCTTTCCGCATCGTAGACGGCTGCGAGCTGCTTATCCGTGGTGAGCTGCGCATAGAGCACGTCGCCGAAGGTAAACATGTCCTCCTTATTTGGCGTGAAGGCCCCCAGGTCCACCCGCCAGGTATCCGTTTCCTCGTCGTATGCCGCTTCGAACTCCCCGTGGAGCTCGTTGGTCAGGGGGTTCATGAAATAGAAGGTCACGCCCAGGATATTTTCGTGCCGCAGCTCGCCATCCAGCATATAGCCTTCGCCGGAGCTGACCCGGGCGGCCAGCACCGTGTTCTGGCCGTTCATTTCCAGGATCTTCACATCCGACATATAGTGGTGGTCCTGGATGGCGTAGACGTTGGTGATGTGGGCGCCCAGGGTAGAGAAGGACGGGATCTCCACCAGGCCCATGTCCAGGGGGATGGGCTTCATTTCGAAGGTCTCCAGGTCCACGTACTTCTCCCAGAAGGCCTCCCAATCGGTGTCCGGATTGCTCTCCGCCTCGCGGACGATCGCCTCGAAATCGAAGTCCGGAGCCTTCGTCTCCCGAATGGTCAGGGCGCCGTTGTAGCTCACGGCGTAGCGCACGGGATAACCGCTGACCACGTGAGACCGGAGGATGGTGAATTCGCCGTTCGGGCCGCTGAGCCCGGCGCCTTCGCAGAAGTAGATCAGTGCGTCAGACGCCGTACCCACCCGGCCGCCGGGGCGTCCGGTGGCCAGGTTGATCTCCTGGGCGCCGATGGTGCCGGCGGCGATCACTCTCAGCTGCTTGTACTGGTCCGAATGAACGGACAGGGTAATCACGTTCTCCGCCGCGCTGGTGCCCACGCGGATGGGGAAGAGGGCGCCGCAGTACCAGTCCTCGCTGCGGCCGTCCTTCCACAGGGGAACATGCACGGTATCCTTTACCTCCGCCGTCAGCAGCATCACCTGGTTGACCATGGCGTTGTCCGCGATATGGTAGGTATAGATATCCGTCTCCGGGTTGTAATTGGGACCCGTATCCAAGGTGAAGAAGCCGCGGCCGGTGTCGAAATACTCCAGATCCGCACCGCTCACCTGCACGGTGACCGAGTTGCCGGAGGTATCAAAGATCGGCCAGAGGACGGTATAGGGCTGATCGATCAGGAAGACCTTGGTCATGGCCGTGTTGAGATAGGGGGAATCGTTGGACTGGTCCAGACGCACCCCCTCCTTGCCGTCGGCCTTGATATAGCCGATGCCGGAGCCCCGGGCATGGGCAGCCACGCCCCGCTCGTTGAGCGCGGTCTTGAGGGTGATGCGCTCGCCCAGATAGTACTGGTATTCTCCGCCGCCCTCGAAGCCCTCGAAGCAGCCGTATGCGCCTTCATCGATCCGGACCGTGGCGGGGATCTTTTCAAAGACGGGCTTGATCTTGATGGTGCCGAGCTTGGCCTTCTCGTTGATCCTGCGGTTGTCCGTCCAGGTGATGCAGCCATTGGCGGCCAGCGTATTGATCATGCTCTCCGTCACCTGCACGTTGATGGTGCGGGTGCCGGGGGAAGCGTTCGCGATGCGGATGGTGGAGCCGTCCGGCGCGACGGCATCGATCCCCGCGAAACGGCTGTACTCGCTGACGTTCTGTGCCGTCAGGGCGAAGGATTCGTTGCTGAACACGCTGACGGAGGCGTCCGTCAGGGAGCTGTTGATGTAAACGCCGTTGATCTGCCGTTCATCGTCCTCCGGGACGCCCCGCAGCCCCAGCGAGTCTGCGGGCAGGACCTCGAATCTGAATTCCCGCTTGATGGGGGTGAGGGCATGCATGGTCACCGTCGCCGTATCGGAAATCCAGCTGGTCATGCTGGGATAACCCCGCAAAATGTATGTGTGCGGGTTCAGCTCGCGTCCGAAGTAATACTCGACCACCTCGTCCGAGAAGTCGTTGTTGCTCACCATAGCCGTGATCGCCGAGGAAAACGTACCGGTATCCACGTCGGTGATCGAGGTTGTAAGACTATTCCAGTACTTATACTCATCATTATAGTACATGCCGGCTTCATAGAGCTCGAGATGCCCTTCAAAGCCGAAGGATATCTTTGCGGACCATTCGAGCTGGACACCGTCATAGAAATAGCTGAAATCGCCCCAGCCGTTTCCGATCTGGAGGCCGACGTTCTCGCCCTTTTTGTCCACGGTGGTGAAGGTGCCGCTGCTGCCGTCGACCGTTCCGCCGTTGAAGCTGGTAACGTTCGTAAAGGGCTCGTCCAGGTAGCGGTCATCCAGCATCAGTTCCGCACCCTGCTCCACGGCGGGGATCACGATCCGGGCGGTGCCGAGGCCGGCGGTACATTCGCTGACCGGCGTGATCGTCACGTAAAAATCCTTCTCCGTCGTACTATGGCCTACGGGGATCTCCAGGGTGCGGCTCTCCAGACCCATGGGAAAATAGAGCTTCGCGCCCACGCCGGAATAGTCCGTGCCCTGCAGGGCGCTGCCATCGTAGGTTGTGACCTGCACGGTGACGATCTCGTTGATCGCGCCCCGGCGGGTGACGGTCAGCGTAACCTTGCCGTCCTCGGCGAAATATTCCGCCTGGGAAAAGCTCACGACGACCGGCTGCGGCTCATCCTCATCCTGAATGGTGACGTAGCTGGTGAAGAAGTCCTCGTTCAGCTGGAAGCCGTCGCCAGGCTCCTCCAGGGTGAGCAGCAGGCTGCTGTCGCCGTCCGCCTTCTCTGAATAGAGGGGCGTGACGACGAGGAACTTCACGCTCTCCCCCGCCGCGTAATCCAGCTTGAAGAGGTAGCCGGGGATGGAGTTGGGGAGGTCTTCCTCCTGCTCTTCCGGGGGGAGGCTGCCGTCACCGTTGTCATAGAGCTTCTGGAGGCCGGGGCTCATCCAGGAAATATCGCTCCCCAGCGTCTGACGGTCGGAGACCGTGCCGGTGAAGGCGTCCCGGGCCGCCTGCAGACGGTTCGCGGAATTCGGCTCCCCTGCGGCGGGCGCCGCGCCCTCCTCAGCGACGGGCTCGACCTCCTCCAGGACCAGCTCAAGCGTCTCTCCGCCGGTTTCCGTTTCGTCCGCTTCGGCGGTGAGCGTACCCAGATGATTCCCGGCAGCGTCGGTGATGTCCACCTCGCCCTGCCGGGCGATGAGCTCTTCCGCCTCTTCCTCGCTGAGCTCCGGGATTTCGTCGACGGTCTCCTGGTTTTCATAGATAACGTCCACCAGGGAGAATTCCCCCAGCTCCGCCACGGCTTCCTGCTTCACGCGGAAGATCTCAGCCGTATAGTTCACGCCGTAATGGCTGGTGATGTCCGCCAGCTTCAGGGTGACGCTTGCCGCCTCGCTCAGGTCGCCCGCACGCTGGATCGGCACATAAAGCTTATCTTCGCTCTTTTCGCCGATCTCAAACTGGCGCTCGCGAATGAAAAACCAATTGCCCTCCGCCAGATCATCCGGGGTGAACAGATCGATCCGGCTGGTGGGGTCCAGCGCGGTGCGGAGTTCCTCTGCCGCAGATGCCAGCACGAGCTCTCCCATCTGGACCGACAGCGCGAGGACCAGCAGGAGTGCGAGCAGTTTTTTGCAGATTTTCTTCATGTTGAGGCTCCTTATCCATCGGGATACTTCCCGGTATTTTCGTTGTGATGCGATCCGCACCTGCCCCGACAGTCTTCCCGCCGGGGCGCGGATGCGGTCGGGGATCAGACCCGTTTGCGGAGTTCCTCGTCGATCGGCTGCTGCGGCACGCTCGGAAGACCTTCAAAGGGGTTTCCGGCGCCATTGACGCTGTCCAGCGTGTCTTCGGCAACGGGATCCAGATCAGAGACGGGATTCAGCTCCTTGGCCTCTCCTTCGGTCTCTTTCTCAGGGGTGTTTTTCCGGAACAACATGGTTTTTTCTCCTTTCCTGTAATGGAAGTCATTACAGCTCTTGAATTTTCTATGATCCATTTGTTTGATCATCCTGTTTTGGGTCGCGGGAAGGGCCCGCGGCATTTGGGAAACGAAGGGGGCTCAGATATTGGAAAAGTATCGGATCATCCTTTGGTCTTTTCCGCCCAGGTATTGTCGACGATCGTTTGAAAATCAACGTGCTCTTTCAATTCTCCGGCTTCCTGCATCACCGCCTGCAGCCGGTCAAGGGCCTCCGGCTCCATGCAAAGGCTGCCGTTCCATGCATCGATGTCCTTATACCGCTGGACTACCCCGGTCAGCACTTCAACGGACGTTCCCGGAAACTGGGGAGCGATCATCCGGGCGGTTTCCTCCGCGCTGTGGGAGAACACCCATTCGATCCCTCTGGTCAGCGCGGCGGTAAACCGGCTCACTTTGTTCTCCCGGTCCTTCAGGTAACTCTGCTTTGCAAAGAAAGCCGTATAGGGGATCTCTCCGCTTTCTTCCCCGATGGAGGCCAGGACGTACCCGTTCTTTGCGGATTCTGTTTCTGTCGCTGTGGGCTCGAACATCGTCACATAATCGCCGGTGCCGCCCAGGAAGGCGCCGGCCATCATATCAAACTGTACGGAAGTATCCACCGTCACGTCCATACCCGGCTGCAGGCCCTTTTGCTTTAGGACATACTCCAGCGTCATCTCCGGGACGCCGCCCTTTCTTCCGCCCAGGATCGTTTTCCCCCGCAGATCCTCCCAGCGGAATTCTTCCGCCGAACGTCCGATCAGAAACGAACCGTCGCGTTTCGTCAGCTGTCCGAAGATGATCGGATAATCCTTCTGCCCTTCCAGGCAGGTATAGATGCACGCTTCCGGTCCGGCAAACCCGATATCCGCCTGTCCGGTAAGCACGGCGATCATGACCTTATCCGCTCCGCCGCCGTTGATGAGCTCCACTTCAAGCCCTTCATCCTTGAAGTATCCAAGCTCGATCGTGGCATAGAGAGGTGCGTAAAATACGGAATGGGTCACTTCGCAAAGCCGAATCTTCGCCTCGTCTTTCGGCATTTTTGCGCCGCATCCGGTCACCGCCGTCATCAAGCACAGCAGCGAAAGGATCCCTGCCATGAGCCTGCATGATTTCTTCATTCTCTTTCCCTTCTCTCGTCGGATTCTTCCGTACTTTATCCGATCAGGAACCGCCGAATCTGGTTCTGGTGGCTCTTTCGATCAGCATGATGCCGGCGTGCATGATCATGGCGCAGACGGCCAGCACCGCCACGGAAGTCATGACAAGGTCCATTTTGAATACCTGCGATCCATAGACGATCAGATAGCCCAGCCCAGCCCGGGAAACCAGGAATTCCCCGGTGATCACTCCCACCCAGGATAAACCGACGTTGATTTTCAAGGCATTGACGATCGTGGAAAGATTCGCAGGCAGGACGAGCTTCCGGAAGATCTGCAGCCGGTTCGCGCCCAGCATTCTCATCAGCCTGACCTTCTCCGCGTCCGTCTGGTTGAACCCATTCAACACATTCAGAATCGTGACGATCAGGGATATGGCGAGGGTCATGGCAATGATCGCGCCCGCCCCAGTGCCGATGCAGACGATGAAGACGGGACCCAGCGCGGTTTTTGGAAGCGCGTTGAGAACCACCAGATACGGATCCAACACCTTCGATACCGCCGGGCTCCACCAAAGGACAACCGCGATGAGGATACCGAGTATGGTTCCGCTCACAAATCCGGAGATCGTTTCCAACACCGAAGTCCCCACATGCCGCCACAGTGCGCCGGATACGGAAAGGTCCTTCCCTGTCGCAAGGATGCGGCTGGGACTGCTGAATACGAAGGGATTGAGAATGCCGCTTCTGGTCAGAACTTCCCATAAAACGAGAAGCAGGATCAGAACCGCGATGCGAAATACCCGGATCCTGATAAATTCCGTTTTCCGTCTGCGCAGATACGCGCTTCGCCTGTCGTTCCCTGCGATATTGCGGAGTTCATTCATGGACTTCAAGCTCCCCCCATATATCCTTGATCATGGAGCCGAACGCCTCGTGTTCCAGCCGTTCCATCGGGGGAATATTCTTCAGCGCGGACAGCTCGTGGATCGCTTTCACCTTTCCGGGTCTTCGGGTCAGAACGATCACCCTGTCCGACAGCATCAGGCTTTCCGAAATATCATGCGTGACGAGAAGCGCAGTCTTGTGTTCATTCCGGATAATGGTATGGATGTCAACGGAGACCGCCACCCTGGTCTGATAATCCAGCGCGGAAAACGCCTCGTCCAGCAGCAGGAACCGGGGATCTGTCACCAGGGTCCGGATCAAAGAGCACCGTTGGCGCATTCCTCCGGAAAGCTGATCCGGCCTCATGCGGCCCACGTCCCTCAGGCCGTATTTCTCCATCATTTCCTCTGCTTTCCGATAAAACTCCGGCCCCTTTCTTTGAATCTCCAGGCCGAGGGTAATATTCGAACGGATATTCCGCCAGGAAAACAGCTGATCTTTCTGGGGCATGAAGCCGATTTCCGTGGTGGGCGCGGTTATGGGTTTCCCGTCTATGCGCACCTCTCCGTACGTTGGATGCTCCAAGCCGGCAGCAATGGCCAGAAGGGTCGATTTTCCACAGCCGGATGGTCCGACTAGGCTGACGAATTCCCCCTCTTCGATCTGAAAGCTGACGTCCTTAAGCGCTTCGATCTCGCGTTCCGGTGTCTGATAGACATGGCCGACATGGTCCACTTCCAATAGCAGTTTCGGCATACCGTCTCCTTTTCAAAGCAATTCCCGTCCGGCAGCTTTCCGCTTTTGCAGGCCCCTGGGGCACCGTGAAGGGTTCGCAGATGCCCGCACCCGGGGGCGTTCAGTTTGCTGGAAGCTCCCGGACGATCGCCAGAGTATCCCGGGCAATGACCAGCTCCTCGTCGGCGGGTATGACCATGACCGCAACCTTGCTGCCGCGGGCTGATATGCGTGTCGCTCCGCTGTAACTGTCCTTCTGCTCCGGCTCGAGCCTGACCCCCAGATAGGTGAGATAGGCACAGATCGCTTTGCGGGCAGCGGCACTGTTCTCCCCGATCCCGGCGGTGAAGATGATCCCGTCCACACCATTCATGGCGGCGGCGTAGGCGCCGATGGCCTTCGCCACGGCATAATGGTAGATCTCCAGCGCGAGTGCCGCGCGGCTGTCCCCCGAATTGGCGGCGGCCTCCAGGTCGCGGTAATCCGAGGAGAGGCCCGAAACCCCCAGCAGACCGGATTCCTCCTGGAGAACTGCAGTGACCTCTGAAACCTCCAGATCACAATTCTCGGCCAGATACCCGATCATCGCCGGGTCGATATCCCCGCTCCTGGTCCCCATGGGGAGACCGGAGGCCGGCGTAAAGCCCATGGTGGTATCGATGCTTTTCCCGCCCAGAACCGCGCAGACGGAGCTGCCGCCTCCCAAATGGCAGGAGATCAGCTTCAATTCCTCCGGTGATTTGCCGAGAAGCTCGGCAGCGCGCCGGGCCGCATCCCGGTGGGAAATCCCGTGAAAACCGTAGCGGCGCACCTGATAATCCTCGTAGTATTCGTAGGGGATCGCGTACAGGTAGGCTTTTTCCGGCATGGTCACATGAAATGCGGTATCAAACACGGCAACCTGCGGCACTTCGCCCAGGAGCTCCCGGCATGCCTCGATTCCCGCGAGAGCGGCCGGATTATGCAGCGGCGCCAGAGAGATACAGTCCCGGATGGTCTTCAACACTTCCCCGTCAATGCGCACGGAGTCCTTCAGGCTTTCTCCGCCATGGACCACCCGGTGGCCGACGGCCCGGATCTCGGACAGGCTTTCCAATACGCCATACCCGGGAGAAGTCAACAGATCAAGCAGAGCGGCGATGGCTTCCTCATGGGTGGGGAAAAGCCGATCCTCATCCAGCACGGCCCCGCCATTCTGCGGTTCGAAGCGCAGATGACCGTCAACACCGATGCGGTCAGCCGCTCCCTTGGCCAGAAGCGTCTCGCTCTCCATCTCATAAAGCCGGAATTTGACCGACGAACTGCCGCAATTCAGCACCAGGAGCTTGAAGGGTGTGCCTGAGTGCACCACCGACGAGGGAGACGCCGCGCAGCCGGCCAGCAGCGCTGCCGCCAGCAGGAGGATCACAAGCGTTTTCAGTACCTTCATAGACTTTCCCCCATCAGGGCATGGTTCATGATGCTGGACGCCCGCTCAGAAGCGCTTCACGGTCCGCAGAATGTTCTTCCCATCCGCATACGCATAGGAGACTTCATCCATCAGCTTCCGCACCACGAAAATGCCAAGACCACCGATCTTCCGTTCCCGGGCCTTCAGGGAGGTATCCGGCGTTTTCATCGTCAGCGGGTCAAAGGGGATGCCGCTGTCCAGAAAGGTCAGGACGGCCGCCCGGGGCTCCGATTCGGCCTCCAGCCGCACGGTGGCGCTCCCCTCCCCGCCCGCAAAGGCGTAGCTGACAATATTGGCGAAGATTTCGTCGATCACGACAAACAGCTGCTGCCGGATCCCCTCGGGGCAGTCCATCGCTTCCAGCTCCGCGCCGACGAAGGACTTGATCGCCGAGAAACTTTCCGTTTTCGCGTTAACCGTTAATTCCTTCATTCTCGGTCCCCTCCGCGGCATCCCTGCCCCGGTATTCGATGCAGAGCATGGTGAGATCGTCAAACTGTTCCGCCTCTCCGACAAAATCCGCCACCGCCTTGTCCACAGACCGCAGAATGCCCTCGGGCGACTCGTCCATAGCGGCGTTCAGGGCCGCCACCGTCCGATCCATACCGAACAGCTCATGGCCGACATTCATGGCCTCGGCCACGCCGTCGGTATAGACGAACAGCTTGGAGCCCGGCTCCAGGCGCAGCTCGTATTCCTTGTACTTCATTCTCGCCATCCCGCCCAGGACGAAGCCGTGTTTGTCCTTGACGATCTCGAAGGAGCCGCCCGGCGTTTTGAGGATGGGGTATTCGTGTCCCGCGTTCGCTGCGGTCAGGACGCCGCTCCTGAGGTCGAGGATGCCGAACCAGACCGTGACGAACATCTTTTCCTCATTGCTCTCGCAGAGCAGCCGGTTCACCGTTTCCAGCACCTCCTGGGGACTGTGTCCCGCCGCGGCCTGGGTCTGGAGCATATTTTTCGCCATCATCATGAACATGGCGGCGGGGATACCCTTGCCGGATACATCCGCGATGACCAGGGCCAGACGATCCTCGTCCACAAAGAAGAAGTCATAGAAATCGCCTCCCACCTCCTTGGCGGGGGTCATGCTGGCATAGATGCTGAACTCCCGCCGGTCCGGGAAGGGAGGAAATTTATTCGGCAGCATATCCGCCTGAATGCGGGTAGCCAGTGCAAGCTCCGTACCAACGCGCTCCTTCTCCGCCGTCATGGCCAGGATATTCCGGAGATACCCTTCCATCTGATCCGACAGCTTCCCGAAGGTGTTGGCCAGGATCTCGATCTCGTCCCCGGTGCGGTAAACATCGTCCATTTCGAAGACGAACTGATCCCCCGTCAGGTCCTCGATCCGCTTCGTCATGACCCGGATGGGATTGGTGATCTTGCCCGATAAGGATACGGCAGCCAGAGAAGCGTTTGCGATCAGGAGGATCACGACGATCAGGATCAAGAGGGAGGAACGCTTAAAGGAACGGCTGTACTGCTCGCTCGCCCCGGAGCTGATCTCATCCACTTCCCTGAGAAGCTCCTCCGTCGGCTGTTCCAGTTCGCTCTTCGGGACAAAGGTGATCAGCGTCCAGCCCAGGGACTCCATCCGCGCATAGGCGGCGTAATAGGCTTCGCCGTCGATCTCCGCATCGCCGAGACCGCTCTCCTGCGCGAGGGCCTCATGGATCAGGGACACAAGCGATTCATTGCCGGTATCCCGGATGTCCGAGGACATATCGTTCACCATTTCCAGTTCGCCGGATCTCCGTGGGGAGTAGACCAGCTGCCCCTCATCGCTGACCATGATGGAGAAGCCGTTTTCGCCGACGCCCACATCTGAAATGAAGTCCTGAATCACGCTCAGCTTCGTGGAGCCCTGGAGAACCGCGGCCAGCTCTCCGTCCAGGTAAATCGGACAGCCGTATTCCACCTCGGGAAGCTCGAGGAAATAGCTGTGGACCGCCAGGGTGAAGCAGAATTCCCCCGCCTCCACCGCGCTCACATACCAAGGCCGTACCGTGGGATCGTAGGGATAGATCTCCCCGTTTTCGTCAAACTTCTCGTTCGAGACCGTATCCATCGCCAGGGTGGTGCCGTTGGGCAGAGAAATATAGCAGTCCCGCGTGCGTTTATCGTTGCCGCGGATGATCTCCGCCATCATCGGCTCGAGTGTCGCGAGCTTTCTCACCAGAGTGCGCGTCCCGGGGTCGTTCGCCGCTTCGTCGCTCGCAAAGATGAGCTGGAGGGCATATTGCCCCGCGTTCTTCGGATCCGGCGGATAGACCTCCCGTTCGCCGTACTGATCGGGATGCTCGAGGATATCCTGCACCTGAAGGGCAAGCATGGTAAAATCATGCTTCATGGTCCAGAACTCGCCATCCGCGTTCTTCGCCGTCAGGGTAATCGTGTTGAGCATGTTTGCGTAGGTCAGGTCCGTCATCGTCTCTTCGGAGCGCTGCTTGATGGCCGCGTTCTGGGAGGCGTTCGTCTCTGCGGCGACGCGCGTGGAGGCCCGTAGCTGCAGGATGCCGATCACCGCAAAGGCCACGGATGCGGTGATGACCAGCAGGCTGCAAAGCAAAAACAGTTTTCTCCTCAGTCCCCCGGCTGTCGGTAATCTATTGTTTTCCATGATGCCATGCTCCTTGCCCCATCCGGAAACCGCCCTGTGCCGATTCCCGGCAGGATGCTGTCCGATCACTCCAGTGAAAGAACATCCTCAAATCCTGTAATGTTGAATATATTGCGGATCGTATCGTTCAAATTCACGACTTTCACCTGCTGGCCTCCTTTTTCCTCCATAGCCTGCTCTGCGGCCAGCAGCACCCGCAGCCCGGCGGAGGAGATGTATTCCAGCTTTTCAAAGTCGATGGTCACCGAATCCGCCTCCGGCAGCAACGGCTCCAGTTCCGCCTCAAAATCCGGTGAGCTCAGCGTATCCAGCTCTCCCTCCAGCGCGATGAACAACGCGCCGTTTTCCAGTTTCTTTACTACGTTCAGCATGATTCCCGCCTCTTTACCTCTTGACGTTCAGCAGATTTTCCAGAAATCCATAGTTGAAATCGCCGCCGATTTCATCGGGGAACAGGTTGCCGAGATCGATTTTTTCGATGTTTCTCGCGGCCAAGCCGCCGGCCACGGAGGTCAGCAGATCGTTGTCCAGAGCCTGCAGATCGGACGTTTCGATCTGATACCCCAGGGTTTCGGCCACTTTGGCGGCGGTCTTGCCTCCTGCTTCCTTCCGGTTTCGGATCTCCTGCCATAAAAGGGCTGCTTCCTCCCTACTGATTTGATCGCCTGACAGGGCCCGGATCGCTTCTGTGCTGTCCGCGATCATTCGCCCATCGGGACCTCCTTTTTGTTGTAGCATTTTTTGCATCTGTACAGAACGAACTCGTGAGCATCCTCGTAGAATCTCTTCTCCTCCGCCCAATCGTGGATTCCGCCGCTGGGACAGGGATCAAAATTGCTGTAGGTGATGGTCCATAAGCTGCATGAATCATTGGATAAGCAAAACTCGCCGACCTTCGCGGTGGAGGAGCACCCATCCTTCAGCCAGTCCCGGTCCTTCCCGCCGGACACAGCCTCCAGTTCGTCATCATCCACCTTTTCGAGGCCCAGCGCGCCATGATGCGCCTCGATCTCCTGCCAGAACTCAGATGTTTTTTCTTCTGCGCTGCCGCCCAGCAGCGCTTTCACCTCTTCTTCGCTGTTCGCTTTCAGTAGTTTTTCTTTCAGTTCCTTTGTGATTTCCATGTTTTTCCCTCTTTTGAATCAGTAGGATATTGTTTTTGTTTTTCCGTATCTTGTGCAGGTCCATCGTCTCCTGATGGTTTTTCCGTACAATTTCCATGGTCGGCGGTGCGCAGCTCCCGGAGGAAGCCGCTCGGACATTCTTCTTGCATTGACGACAACAGCCTGGCTGCCGGCTCCTGATCGTTTATCCTGCCGCAGTTCCTTGTCGATGTTCATCGTTTTTCCCGCTTTTTATTCTGAAACGCCCAGGCTTTCCAGCAGCGCGTCCTTTTTTGCTTTCCACCCGCCCTTGAAATATGCGCAGGCGGTAGGGTCGGGCTTCAGGTAGTCGGTCGAGCCGTCCCGCACGGCGATGGCTCGGCACCCGCCGCAGCAGGCGCAGCGGTATTCGCAGGAAGCGCATTCCGGATTGTGGGTCATGAAATCGCTGATCCGGGCATTGATGATATCCATGTAGAGAGAATCGTCCAGGATCTCTTCGAGGGGCGTCTCCAGCATGCTGGGAAACTGCTGTTCAATGGGGCAGCCCACCATGCTCATGCAGGGTAGTACCCGGCCCTGCGGACTTACGTACATCCCGTTTCGCACGTGGCCGCACAGGAGCGCCTTAGGAAAACTTTCCTCCTTTATGTTCTTTTCGCAATAGGACCGGGGATTCATTGCGGGCTGGTCGCAGTTGAAGATGCCCTCCAGGCCGATGGGCATGGGCTTTCCGTCGGCGAGATACTGAGGAACGTAATCCAGAAACGCCTGCCAGGTCTCCTCCTGTGTCAGGTAATGCTCGGATTCGTTCGCCCATTCGCCCTGGGGAGAGGCATTGCCGATTTTCAGCCCTTGGCAGCCCAGGGAGGCCAGCAGGTTTACGCTCTCCCGGATACAGCCGGCGCTTTCCCGGCAGATCACCATGGAAGCGGTAAAGCTGAATCCCCGCTCGCGGCAGCGGCGCATGGCGTCCAGCACGATCTTTTCCGCGCCGGGTACGCCGCGCATCCAGTCGTGATGACCGACGCCGTCGAAGCTGAACTGGATGGACGGGCGCATCCCGCGCTTCTCGAGCCGGTCCAGGAATTCGTCCGTCACCAGCAGGCCGTTGGAATAGAGCGCGTTGATGGAGATCTTCCTGGCCCGGATTGCATCCACCAGCTGCCAGAAATCCTTCCGAACCATGGGTTCGCCCCCGGTGAGCTGCACCGTGCGGATGCCGCAGCGGTCGAAGGCGTCCAGCATGGTCATCAGCTCGTCCCATGCCGGCTCTCCCTGCGCCCCGTGCGGCGCGGACATGAAGCAATGGCGGCAGCGGTAGTTGCACCGCCCGGTGATGGACCACTGCACCTCGTTTTTGAACCGGGCGGGATAAAAGCGGTATTCCTGATCAGGCGCAAGCCTGTCCTCCGGGTTGCATTCCCGGATGAAACCGTTTTTCAGCCAATGGTCGAAACGCTTTGTCTCTCCCTCCGTCAGCTTTTCCCGGTCAATGACCGTCTGTCCGTCGCAGCACAGGAGCAGGAAGAAATCATCCCGCCGGAAGAATTCCGTTTTCCCGGTGAAATAGTTCTGGAGGGCATAAGGCAGCTTCTTCCAGCCGCGCAGGACATACGGACGGCTGAGCAAATAATGCACGGTCATGAAACTCTTCTTCCTTCCGGGTCATTCCGCCGCTTCCGCGGGCGTATCCAGCCGCTGACGTGCTACCAGCTCGGCAAACAGGCCGTCCCTTGCGATCAGCTCGGCGTAGGTGCCGTCCTCGATGATCTTCCCCTTATCCAGCACCAGGATGCGGTCGCAGTTTTTGATGGTGGAAAGCCGATGGGCGATGACGATGCGGGTGCTGTTCAGACTGTCCAGCGCCTCGGAAACCTGCTTCTGCGTCTTGTTGTCCAGTGCGGAGGTAGCCTCGTCGAACATGAGGACCTTCGGCTTCGGCGCCACGGCGCGGGCGATCATCAGTCGCTGCTTCTGCCCTCCGGAAATACCGCCCTGTCCTTCGGAGATCATAGTCTGCATCCCCATGGGCATGGCGCGGATATCGTCGGCGATCCCGGCCATTTCCGCGGCTTTCCATGCCTCGTCCACCGTCAGCTCCGGTGCCGAGATCACAATGTTTTCGTAGATATCGCCCTGGAACAGACTGCCGTCCTGCGTAACCGCTCCGATGCGGCGGCGCAGGGAGCGAAGGTCGAGCTTCGTCATATCGCGGCCGTCGTAGTAGATCGCGCCTTTTTCCGGCGTCTCGAAGCCCAGCAGCAGCCGCATCAGGGTGGATTTTCCGCAGCCCGTGGTCCCGACGATGGCAACGTATTCCCCGGCCTTGATCTTGAGGCTTATGCCATCCACCACATAGGGCATGGAATCCGTATAGCGGAAATAAACGTTCGAGAGTTCAATGCTGCCGGAGAGCTTTGTGAGCATTTCCTTGTTCTCCGAGGATTCCGGCGCCGTTTTCAGAATCGGCTCCGCCATTTCCAGAATGGGGCGGATGTTCGCCGCCGAAAGCGCTACGCCGCTCAGGGCGGAAAACGCCCCCATAACCGCACCATAGGCTGCGTTGAAGGAGATATATTCCGGACCGGTGACCCGGGTCTGTACCGCAAGATCATACAGAAGAAGCGTTCCCGCAAGGGAGACCGCCATGGTGATCACGCCGCTTACCTTCAGAAACAGGGGCGGGTTGTATGTCCGTTCCGAGACCTCAGAATAGGAATCCGCCCAGCGGGCAAAGGCTCTCTTCTCCGCGCCGGCCAGCTTGATCTTCTGGATGCCGGTGATGAACGCATAGCTGATGCCGCTGTTTTTTGCGCCGGTCTGCATCGATTCCCTTCTGATCCTCATCTGCATGAGGGAAGCCGCGGCGCTGATGCCCACCGTGAGCACGATGATCACAAGGCTCGGCACCACAAGCGCCGGCGCATAGCGGAAGATCTGCGTGATGTACAAAAGGCTCATCAGACTCGTCAAGCCCATGGAGAACACACTCCCCATCAGCAAGGCGCATAGCTGGTTGACCGAACCGATTCTGCTCGACAGTTCACCGGAGGAGTACTGCCGGAAAAAGCGGGGGGGCAGATTCATCACGCGGGTCATGATCGCCGCCTCCACAGACAGGGACGTTTTGATCTGCAGACGGTTCATGGCAATGGACCGGACCGCGGAGATCAGCATTCCGGAGATCGAGACGCAGACGATGAACACCGCCGTTCCGAGGAGGAGCGGCGCGCTGCCGCTGTCCAAAACAAATCCGGTCAGCGTCTTTGTGAGCCGCGGCATGAGCATGCCCACCAGCGTGGACAGCAGCGTCAGCGCCGCGATCATCGCGAAATCCGATGCGTTCATGCAGCTTTTCAAGTATTTGAGGAGATCGGGAATACCCAGCTCTTTTTGCGGAAGCGGACGGTAGAAGCAGATCGCTTCCGGCTGCAGAAGTGCCGAAGTATTCTTGTCCAGCGTGACGCGGTCCCCCGTCATCGGGTCTCTGTACCAGTATCCCTTAAAGGGCTTCGGCAGCAGGGCAAGGGGGTATCCGTCCTCCTGCCGGAAGGCCAGGATGGGGCCAAAGCCGTCCCGATACCAGTTTTCCTCCAGTTTTACAGTCCGCCGCATGATCCCGTGGGGACGCAGGCAGTATTCCAGCTGTTCATCCACATTCTTGACGACGGCGGGGATCTCCACTGGCTTAATGTGATAGTATTTGAGAATCTCGTCGATGGCGGCCTTGGAGATCAGCCGCTCGTCATTCAGCACCTCGGCGCCGGTCTTTCCCAATACCACGGAGGCCATGCGAAAAATGGAGTCTTCAAAAACGCTCTGGTCGCTCTGCTTTCTCTGGCGGACCTGTTTATCAAACCATCCCATTCTTCCCACCCCCCCTCAATCATTGGAGATGAGCTCCGCGTACATGCCGCCCCGGGCGTAGAGCTCCTCGTGGGTGCCGCGCTCCACCACCTTGCCCTGATCCAGCAGGATGATCTCGTCGCAGTCCCGGATGGTGGACAGCCGGTGTGCGATCACGATGCAGGTGATGCCGCGCTTTTTTACCGCCTTTACCAGCTCGTATTCGGTCTTGGCGTCCAGCGCGGAAGTCGCCTCGTCCATGATGATGACAGAGGGATCCTGGGCAAGCACACGGGCGATCTCCAGGCGCTGCCGCTGTCCGCCGGAGAGATCCTTGCCGCCTTCGATGAGCTTTCCGTAAAAGCCGCCGTCACGGGCCATGATATCGTCATAGATCTGCGCGTCATGGGCAGCCAGGATCATTTCAAAATCCGCTATGGAGTTGTCCCACATCTTGATGTTGTTCGCGATGGTGTCCTCGAACAGCACGATATCCTGGTCCACGACCGCCACGGAGCTGGTAAACACCGTCCGGTCGATCTCGGAGATCGGCTTGCCGTCAAAAAGGATCTCTCCGCTCCATGGCTGGTACAGTCCGGAGATCAATTTGGAAAGCGTGGACTTGCCGCAGCCGGAGGTGCCGACGAAAGCCACGCGGCTGCCGGGCTTCATGGACATGGAAAAATGCTCGATGAGGGGCTTGCCGAGACGCGAGTAGCCGAAGGTGACGTCTCTGAGTTCCACGTTGCCCCGGAGCTTGGAATAATCGACCTCTTCTTTCAGGGGCTCGTCAGAGTAGTTCGGATCCGCCGGGTATTCCATCACATCCTCGACGCGTTCCATCTGCGTACGCATCTCCTGAATGGTCTGTCCGGCGGAAATCAGCGTCATGGCGGGGGCCGTGAACGCGCTCAGGAATCCCTGGAACGACAGGATCATACCGAGGGTGAATTCGCCGCGCATGGCGAGCCACACGCCCAGCACCAGCACGGCTGAGCTCGCCAGGGAGTTGAGCAGACCCGGGATCATGCCGAGGTACTGATTGAGCTTGGCGAATCTGACGCTTGCCGCGTTGACTGAAGCCTGATAGCCCGCCCATTTCTGGAAATATCCGTTTTCCGCGCCGCTGGCCTTGATGGTCTCCACCATCTGTACGCCGGAAACCGTGGCCGCGGCAAGTTTGCCGCTGTCCCGCATCTGGACGCGGGTGATGTTCAACCGCTTTTGGGATATGTACTGGGAAAGGAACAGATTCAGTACAATGGTGACGATGCCGACGATGGTCAGCGCAGCACTGTAGCGCAGCATGACCGCGAGATAGAACACCATCATGATCGTATTGAGCAGCAGGGGCGCGAAGGTGTTCACCAGCGTGCCGGCAATGGAAGCGTTCGTCCCCTGACGCTGGAGGATGTCCCCCGACATCCTTTGGGAGAAAAACTCCATCGGCATTCTGAGCACCTTCCACATATAGGAACTGGAACCCACCAGCGCCATTTTGCCGTTGATCTTCATGCTGTAGATCGCCTGCACCCAGGCAACGGCAATCTGAAGCAGTCCCATCAGCGCCAGGAGCCCGAGGAAGGGGGTCAGAAGCTCCCGATTCTCTCCGGTGAGCAGACGATCCATAAAGAAGCGGGAAAAGATCGGATTGATGACGCTGAACAGGTAGCCGATGACCGCTGAGATCATGACGAACGCCACCGCGGCTCCCGCGCCGATCAGACGTTTGCGGACAAAGGCCAGCGTGCTTTTCCGTTTTCCCCCAGGCTCGAAGCTCTCGCCGGGCGTGATCTGAAGACAGATGCCGGTAAAGGCTCTGTCGAACTCCTCCATGGGGACCTTGACCTCGCCCCTGGCCGGATCGTTGAGGTAAGCATAGTTTCCCTTGAAGCCGCAGAGTACGACAAAGTGGTTGAAATTCCAGTGGATGATGCAGGGATAGCTCACCTTGGTCTTGATCGCACTCAACTCGGCACGAAAGCCCTGGGCCGTAAAGCCGTATCTCCGGGCGGCGATCAGCACGTTCTTCGCGCTGGATCCGTCCCGGCTCACGCCGCAGTCCAGCCGCACCTGCTCCAGCGGCACCCATTTCCCGTAATAGGCCATCACCATCGCGAGGGATGCGGCGCCGCATTCCAGCGCCTCCATCTGCATCACGACGGGCACCTTGACCCTTCCCGTCTTCACGGGCTCTCTGCTCCCGTTTCTTTTCATGCCCGCAGTCCTTTAATTGAACAGGAGCTGCAGGATCTGGGTCTGCCTGTAACCGACCGTTGCCTGATAGGATCCGTCTGCCAGGGCAGTTTCCGCCTGGGCAAACAGTTTGCCATCCGAAGCGCGCCCGACACTGACGATGGGAGAAGAAGTATCGCCCACCGCTACGTTCATTCCGGGCTTCACGTTTTTTGCCAGCGCCTCGTCCTCAAAAGTGACCGTCATGACGCCGCCCTTTACCTCCGCGGCGCCGGTGACGAAGCTGTCGATATAGGCAGAGGACCCCCACACCAGCATCCCCGCCAGGATCAGCACCACCGCAGCCAGGATGATCCATACCGACGGATTCGTGACGCGAAGATAGTCGTTGAGCTGTTCCGGGGACTGGATCCGCTCCAGGCTAGCCTTGCGATATACCGGTGACTGTCCCATTTGATTTCTCCTTGTTCACGCTTGCTGATTCTTCGGACGCTGACGGCGAATCCGCTCTTCAAATAATAATACAGCATAATTGTATCGTTTTGCGGTAATGATTTCTATGGATGGGAACAGAATGAAGCCCCCCAATAAAGCAAAACCTCCGCCGCCCCGCATCTCCACGCGGACGGCAGAGGTTATTTCATCATCGGATGACGATATGCACTCGGTTGTGATATCCGTCCTCCCGGATCGGCGTATCGCTCATCTCCGAAACCGTGCTCCGGAGGAGCTTGTAAGCCAATTTGTTCCCTCCTGAAGCCGGATCGAGGGGATCCCCGTTGCAGCGCACATCGATCGCGGCTTCGCCGCTGCTCTTGTCGTATTCCACAACAGCCGGGATCTTCGGGTCCGGCAGTGCGGGAAGCCCTTGGCAGGTATCTGCCGCCGGGGGGAACGAAATGAAGCCTCTCTTGTTTTCCATAAGGAAACCGGATATGATTGTTTTGGAAATTTATATGCTTCAAGAGAGAGGAGAAGGCGGCGTGATGCAGTCCCTGGAGGCTTTCGGAAAACGCATTCGAGCGCTGCGGCAGGAAAAGAATCTTTCTCAGCAGCAGCTTGCCGACCTGATGTTCGTGACGCGGAAAACCGTCGGCAACTGGGAAAACGGGAACCGGATGCCGGATATCACGATGCTCTCCCGTCTTTCCCGGCATCTTGGCGTGCAGACCTATGAGCTGCTCGATGAGATCAGCGGCCCCGATGAGCAGCCGGTCCTCATTATCGTGGAGGATGAGTCCGTTCTCCTGAAGGGTTTCGTCCACATTCTGGAGGATACGCTGCCCCGGGCGGACATCTACGGCTTCGAGACCGGCGCGGAGGCTCTGCGCTTTGCCGAGAGCAATCATGTGGCTGCGGCGCTTCTGGATATCGAGCTTTTCGGTGAAAGCGGGATCGACCTGGCCGCTAAGCTGATGGAACTCAATCCGCATACCAACATCATTTTCCTGACCGGTCATACCGAGTATACCGCCGATGCGCTGGATCTCCACTGCAGCGGGTATATCCTCAAACCGCTGACGCCCGAGAAGGTCCTCCGCGAGGCCGCGCACCTGCGTTTTCCCGTACGGGGGCTGAATCCATGAAGAAGGAGACGCTCGGGAAATCCCTTCCCACCGACCTTGCCGCCGCTGCGGTTTTCCTGCTCTGCGTTTTGCTCGTCG
>CAMVBX010000002.1 GCA_947165825.1 uncultured Clostridia bacterium | reverse complement strand
AGGTTCGACGATAAACAAGCGGGTGCTGAACGTCAGCTTGCCGACTTTGAATCTGCCTGGCAATAGTCGTTTGCTTTTCAGGGTGCCCTTCGACGCACCGGAGCAGGGACGATTAACGCCCGGGTTTCCCCCCAGGAAGCCAGGGTGCTGCTCTCCCCTGCGTCAGGTTGTTCTTTTTTGCAGCCCGTCTCCCGTCCTTCGTCCCCCCGTCCCCCGGAAGGAGGATCCAATGGGGGAAACCGCCGCGCGGTTTCTCCCTTGGCCGTCGGGGAGGGTTTCTTAAGGGGACCGCCTCGGAATAGGTCCCCTTAAGCGCTTTTTCTTTTTCAGGTTTCTTTTTGTCGCACAAAAAGAAATCTGGCCGCCGGAGGCAACGGAACGAATCTAGTCGGAAAAAGTTACGCCTCCGGCAGGGATCCCACGGCAGGTACCTTTCGAAACGGCGGCATTGTCCCTCATCCACCGCAAGCGGTCCCCCTTCTCGCTGTGGCTCATTCCGCGCGCGAGGGCCCCACGCTGGGACGTGTGCGTACATTAGTCAGGCGCGGCTCTGACATGCCACCGGCATGTCATTCACTCCCGCGCCCCTGCTTCGCAGCCCCAGGGGGAAGGTGGCTCCGGCGTCTCTCGGAAGCCGGAGACGGATGAGGGATGATCCACGCAGCGTTTACCCCTGACGGGGGGGATGCCCCCGGCACGGGTCCCGCCGGCGAGGCGGCTTTCGACGAAGCAGGCAGTTCCCTACAACGACAGGGACCGCCGGAGGCATCTATGAGAATAAGGAGGTATTTTATGACCGCACTTACTTTGGAAAACGTCAGCTACACCTACCCCGGGGGAACATCCCCGGTGGTGAAAAACGCGAGTTATGCATTCGAAGCCGGGAAGCTGTATGCCGTGGTGGGCCCCAGCGGGAGCGGGAAAAGCACCCTGCTGAGCATGCTGGCCGGGCTGGATACCCCCAGGGAAGGGGACGTGGTCCTGGGGGAGGAAAATCTGAGATCCCTGGACCTGGACAAATACCGCCGGGAGGGGGTCAGCATCATCTTCCAGGCCTTTTGCCTCCTTCCTCTTCTCACGGTGCGGGAGAACGTCTGTCTCCCCATGGAGATGCAGGGCATCCCGGAAAGCGCTGCCCGGCAGCAGGCGGCGGAAGCCCTGGTGAAGGTGGGGATCGAGGAGAGCAAGCACAAGCGTTTCCCCTCCGCTCTTTCCGGTGGGGAGCAGCAGCGGGTGGCCATTGCCCGGAGCCTGTGCAGCGGCGCGCCGGTGCTCCTGGCGGACGAGCCCACCGGCAACCTGGACGGAGAAAATACGAAGATCGTCATGGAGATCCTCCGCCGCCTGGCCCATGAGGAAAACCGCTGCGTCATTGTGGTGACCCACGACCCGGAGGTGGCGGAGGCCGCGGACCTGGTGCTGCGGATGAAGGACGGGGTGCTGACAGAGGGATAAATTGGCAACATTACCATTAAGTGGCGGCGGCTGCGGCTTTTCCCCCTGCGGCCGCCGTTTTTTTGCGCCGATGGGCCTTTTGGAAGCGAAATTGCCATAAACAGGAAGAAACACCATTGATTTGCATTAAACTGGAGAATTTTCAGAAAAAATCTCAAGAATTTTGCAAATTCCTCTTGACTTTAACGCGACGTTAAATTGTACGCTCATGTTGCAAGCGAGAGCTTTCACACTGAAAAGGAGGTATTGTCCATGAAAAAAAGAAGACTTCTTTTCCTCTGTCTCGCCGCCCTGCTCTTGCTGGGGGGATGCGGAAAAAACAAGGCTGAGCCGGTGTACCCGGATTATGATCCGGCGAAGACTGAAGCCTATGCGGGCGTCTCCGCCAAGGCCGAGGTCCTCTCTCCCCACCGGGTCATGCTGATCCTGGAGAACATCGGAGATACGGTCATGCTGGACAACACCTTCGCCCTGTATGATCAAAAAGGGAGACCGGTCCCCTGCGTTGGGGTAAGCGAAGCGAAGGAAGCAGTCGCCCGCTGCAGCACCAACGAGGAAGCAAGGATCTGCTTGCCGCTGGGAAACCAATATGGCGCGCTGAAGGCCGGAAACTACACGATGGTCAAGCGCCTTGTCCGGCTGAATGCCCAAGGGGTTTACGAGACCTGCGGTTATGTCAGCTGCCCGGTGCAGCTCCCGGCTGTCCCGGAAATCCATTCCCTGTCCGAGCCCATGGAGGTCCAGACCTTCCTTGGCGACGGCACCCCGGTCTGTCAGGATATCCGCGTTTCGGTGACGGAGATCACCCCGAAGGGCTGCACTCTGTGTTATCAGAATGATTCGGACGCCGATCTTTACCAGAGCGGCGATTATCGTATCCTCTACATGCTCCTGGACGGGGAATGGATGCGTGTGCCCTACGCGAAAGAATCGGCATATGGACCGGCTTACCGCGTTATCGAAGGAAAGGGAAGCCTGACGGAAATCGTACACTGGTCCGCGCTTTATGGCAGCCTGCCCTCCGGCGAGTATACGCTGCTGGTGCTCATGTATGGGGACGACGCCTACGGGGATCCTCAACACCTGCTTGTGCCCTTCCGCATCGGAGAATGATCGCAGGAACACTTTGGGCGGAGCCGTTTGGCTCCGCCCCGATTGTATGACGCTGTTTTTTCCCTCAGTCCACCGTGAAGAGGTCCACGGCTCCGGCCATGCCCTGGGAGCCGATGATCTGGGGTTTGCCGGGGACCAGCTGAGTCGCGTGATACCCGTGGACGTGGCCGCAGAGCACCGCCTTTACGGTATCGTTCTTTTCGCAGAGTTCCACGAATTCCTTTCCGTTTTCGTCCGCCGTTTCCCCATCGATGTAGAAGTAATCCATCACCCGATGGAGCTCCTCCTTGCAGCAGGGGGTGCAGATGGGCACGTGGCAGAGGATGATCAGGGGCGTACCCTCGCAGCAGAGGGCGTGGAGCGTGTCCAGATCCGCCCGGGAGACGGTTTTCTGACTGTCGTCCACGGCGGCGATCCGGAAGCCGTCGAAGTCCAGCGTGCGCACCCCGGGCGCCCAGCACCCGTCGCAGGCGGGGGCCTCATGGTTCCCGGGAACGCAGAGGAATTTGCCGCTGTAGGCGGCGAGCTTCCGCTTCAGATACCGCTCCCCGGCGCCGTGCATGCGCTCCAGGTTGTCCCCGGAAAGGAGCAGAGCTTCCGGCTTCAGCTCCTCCGCCAGGGCGAGCTGCTTCTCAAAGGCCTCCAGGGTGGTGATCCGCTGGGGATCCCCGTAGGGCTCGTCGTTCCCCACGGAGAAGGGCAGCTGACCCCGGGCGAACTTCTCCTTGAAGGAAGCCCACATGGTCTCCTGCTTTTCCGATTCCGCCCGCTCCTCGTCTGAGCTTTCCGCATCCGCGGCGTTGATGTGGGTATCCGTGATGTGCAGGAAAAGATGCTCTCCCCGCACCCCGGGGATGGTGATCCGGTTCCGTCTGAACCAGAAAAAGCTGTCGTCCATCATCATGTCGATCACCTGCTTATGTATGCGATTCCGGCACTTACCCGCCGGTCCGCTTGAAATTCTTGTCCAGCTGGCCCCGGGTGAGGACCATGGAGACGGGTCTGCCGTGGGGGCAATATTTCACCTGCCCGGAGAGGACGGCTTCCACCACGGGGATCAGCTCCCGGGGATCCGTATCCATCCCGGCTTTTATCGCCGCCTTGCAGGCCATGGAAGCCAGGACCTCATCCCGTTGCCCCAGACTTCCGGGACGCTTGCCCAGACGCAGGGCCTCCGCCGTATCCTCCAGAAGGGCGGCGCAGTCCTCCGGACCTACGCCCTCCGGCATCCGGCGCACCAGCAGGGCCCCGCCGCCGAAATCCTCCGCCTCCAGTCCCAGATCATCCAACAGAGGGAGATGGTCCAGAAGCAGGGCGGCGTCCTCCGCCCCGGGCTTCACCACCTGGGGCTCCAGAAGCTGCTGGCTCATGGGGCCCGTCTCTCCGGCCTTCAGCCGGTCGAACAGCATGCGCTCGTGGGCGGCGTGCTTGTCGATGAGCAGAAGACCGTCCTCCGTCTCCACCACCGCGTATTCCCGGAAAGCCTCCCCCAGGATGCGGTAGGGGGGAAGGGGCTTCTCTGCCGGGACTTCGGCTTCCGCCTCGGGCGGCGGCGTCTCCTGGGGCGGTTTTCCGGCCTCTGCCTTTTCCGCCGGGGCCGCTTCCCGCACCGGATGGGGCAGGGGGGAGGGCTCCGTCAGATCCACCCGGTGTACCGGGACTTCCTCCCGGGGCGGCTCCTCCCGGCCGTATTCCACCGCCGGCTGACGGAATACCAGCTGTTCCACGATTTTCGGCATATCCGCCGGAGGCACCTTGGGAACGGCGTCCCGGCTGTAGACCCGCCCGGATACGGGCGGAACGGCGGGTTTGGGCTTCGTGACCGACGGGACTTCCTCCCGCGCTTCCGCTTCCGGCTGCCCCTCGTCGGGCTTGGGGAGATGCAGCTCCGGCTGGGCGGATTCCCCCCGCAGGGCAGCCTGCACGCTGCGGTATACCGCGTCGAAGACCTGCCGCTCCTGGAGAAAACGGACCTCAGTTTTCGCCGGATGAACGTTCACGTCCACGGCGCTGCGCCGCAGCTCCAGAAACAGGACACAGGCGGGGAAACGCCCGGTGAAAAGCTGGTTCTTATAGGCCTGCTCCAGGGCGGTCTGCAGAAGAATGGACTTCACATATCTGCCGTTGACGAAAAAGTACTGCTGCTTCCGGTTGCCCCGTCCGCCGGAGGGGGGGCAAACGTACCCCTCCACCGTGATCCCTTCTCCGGAGCCCTGGGCGGGGAGCATGGTTTTGGCAAAGTCCCGGCCCAGAAGGGAGTAGATGACCGCGTCCAGACGGCCGTTTCCCGGGGTATGGAATTCTTCCTTTCCCTCCCGGAGATAACGCACCGCAACGCCGGGGTGGCTCATGGCGCAGCTCAGGGCGGCAGCGGTGACACTGGCACCTTCGGCGGCGTCCTTCCGCATGAATTTCAGCCTGGCCGGGGTGTTGTAAAACAGATCCCGCACCAGAATGGTGGTCCCCTCCGGGCAGCCGGCGGGGGAACGGGATATCTCCTCCCCGGCCTCCAGGGTGAGAACGGTACCCTCCTGGGCGCCCCGCTCCCGGGTGAGAAGCTGGATCCGGGAAACGGCGGCAATGGCGGCCAGCGCCTCCCCCCGGAACCCCAGGGTGCCGATGGCCTCCAGGCCCCGGGCGTCCCGCAGCTTGCTGGTGGCATGGCGGAGGAAGGCGGTGCCCGCGTCCTCGGGACTCATGCCGCAGCCGTTGTCCGTCACCCGGATCAGGCCCATGCCCCCCCGCTGGATCTCCACCGTTACCTGGGTGGCTCCGGCATCAAAGCTGTTTTCCAGCAGCTCCTTCACCACGGAGGCCGGGCGCTCCACCACCTCTCCGGCGGCGATGAGATCCGCCACATGGGGATCGAGTTTGTGGATCACGTTCATTCTGTCATCTTCACCGGGACACCCCGGATGAGCCGGGGATCCACTTCCAGAGAGGCGGTGTCCCCCGGGGCGGGACTGCATCTGGTTACGTCCAGCACCAGGGTGGTCATGCCGATCTGTCCTAGCACCCTGGCACGCTTCCCGTTCACCTTGAAAATGGGGGAGAAGGCGGTCTTTTTTGCCAGAGCGGACTTCACCTTGCCCAGCAGGACGGGTTCCACCCGGTCATTGGGGCGGAGGGCGCCGATCCCGTTGAACCAGCCGATATCCAGAACCGCCACCCTTGTGGTCTTTTTCAGAACGATGCCCTTGCCGGCGCCGATCTTCGTGCCCTTGTCCAGCCAGTTCAGCTCCTCCAGGGAGGCCTCCAGCACTCCGACCCGGGTAAGCCCGGACCCGGCCTTCACCGGGACCCGGCCGATGAGGGCGGAACCGATGCAGACGGCGTTCTGCTCCCCGAATTCGCCCCGGAACAGGGCCGCGGAGTCCAGGGCCATCAGGACGCCGGTGTTCACGCCCTGCTCCTGCAGAGCCCGGGCGGCGGTCATGAATTCCTCCACCTGCTTCTGGGTCTCGGAGAGGATATTGGTGGAGGCGGGGAGGGTATACAGCCCGGAAATGGCGATATTGGGCATCTGCCGGTACAGGGTGAGCATTTTGTCCGTCTCCCGGGGGAGGAAGCCGTACTGGCCCAGGCCGGTGTCGATCCGGATCCGGGCTTCCGCCACGGTGTGCCGTTCCCCGGCCAGGGCATTCAGGGCGATTCCCGCCTCATAGGAGCCCAGGGTGAAAATCACCTCGGCGTCCATCAATTCCTGGAGCTGCCCCGGATTGGTGACGCTGCGGAGCATCAGGATCCGCTCCTCGGAAAAGCCGCTGCGGCGAAGCAGCGCCGCATCCTGTGTTTCGCTCACGGCGAAGCTGCCCAGCCCCTCTTCCTGGAGAAAACGGGCCATGCGCAGGAGACCGACCCCCTGCCCGTCGCCGCTGAGATCCGCGACGATATCCGCACTGCCTGCCCGGGCCCGGACCTCGTTCAGGTTGGCCCGCAGGGCATTTTTGTCGATCAGCAGAGAACGCAAGCTTATCCCCCCTTGTCTTTATGTGGGTATACTTTCTATATTTTATAGTATACGCGGTTTTCCCGTTTCAGTCAATGAAAGTGCAAGAAAAAGCGCGTTCCGCAAAAAGACGGGACGCGGGAAAAAACAGAGCGGAAAAACCATTCGACCCGGAGTCCTGCGACAGCGGATCCGGGTCGAAAACGAAGCGTTATTTGACGTCCTGCTTCTCGAACAGCACACGGGATACCGCCACGCAGACCACCAGAACGGCCAGGTTGACGATCAGCATGGTGGTGGGGAAAGTCCCCTGCGCCCAGACGGCCTTGTCCGCCTTCAGAACGGCAGGATAGATCACCCCGGTGAAACGGATGAGCACGCAGTACAGAGCGGTGACGATGCCCGTGAGCACGGTGTTCCGAAACAGAAAGGCCAGAAGGAAGGGGACCGCCATGAGACAGGTATCCGTGAGGGCATGGAGGAGCAGTCGGCTCCACACGTATCCGGCAGGGAGATTCTGGAATACGCCGCCCGCGTAGACGATGGTCAGGAGCAGGATGCCGGCCAGGGAGATCAGAAAGGCCAGCAGGAAGTAGAACAGGGCTTTGCCCCAGAAAACCTCCCGCCGCCGTTTGCCGACGTACAGGGAATCGTTGAATACCCGGTTCTGGAAATCCCGGGCCAGGAACATCACCACGAAGATCAGGGGAATGGCCAGGAGCCCCTTGTTGCTGGCCAGGATCCAGCGGAAATAGTGGGGAGAGCAGGCCCAGTATACGTCGATGATATTCTCGTATTGCGTTTTGGGGTCGTCCTGCAGCACTGCCGTTTCCGGCTGCCCCTTCACCTTCGGGATGCGCATGTACTGCGCGGCACCGCTTGCATCGGATTTCCTGTCCTGGAAGAAGTTCACAAAGGCACCGGCTCCGGGCAGCTCAGCCAGGTCGTACATATTGGTTTCGGTCACCTGGCTCCTGGAGCTGATGAAGAGATCGCATACCAGAAGGATCACCACGGCCAGAAGCAGCACGGCGCTGCGGCTCAGATGGAACAGTTCGCCCCGAATTACGCTTTTCATGCGCCCAGGTCCTCCTTTCGGATGGCTTTGAAGGCTTCCTCCAGTTCCTGAGTCCGATGCAGATCCTCCGGGATCCGGGACTGCAGGGCCTCCCGGGTGTAGCGCTTCAGGATCTTCCCCTTCTCCAGCAGGAGGTAATCGGTGGCAAAGGGGTAGAGCTCGCTGAAAAACTGGCCGGTGATGAGGATGCTCATGGGCCGTTCCGCCATTTCCTGCTCCGCCAGCTCCCGGAACATGGCACTGTCGTCCGTATCCAGCCCCCCGAAGACCTCGTCCAGCATGACGAGATTGGGAAAGCCCAGCATGGCCATGGCGATGGCGCACTTCAGCTTCAGGGCGTTGGGACAGCCTCCCACGGAGCGGTTGCCCGTATCTCTGGGCGTGATGGCCAGGGCTTTCATGAGTTTGCCGATCCGCCCCTTGGGCAGATCCCCCAGAATGCGGCCCTGTAACTTCAGGTTGTTGCGGATGCTCAGATCCCGATACAGGGCGGGGGAGTCGATGAGGAGTCCCATCTTATGCCTGGCGGCAAACAGGCCGTCGCCCGTTTCCCCCAGCAGCTCGATCTCCCCGGAATCCGGCTTCACCAGACCGGCGGCGCAGCGCAGCAGCGTGGTCCTGCCGCTGCCCGGGTCGCCCAGGAGGGCATAGATATGCCCGCTCTCCAGCTGCAGATCCAGCCCGTCCAGCGCGGCGGCGCCGCTGTAGCGCTTGGTCAGACCGGTTGCCCGGAACAGGGTGTCCGTCATAGTATCCTCTCCCTCAGCCTGCCGGCTGCGGTAAGCAGCAGCAGGACGATCATATTCGCGCAGATCACGGCAGCGCCGGTGGGGATGGCGGCCAGATACGAGACCAGGGTCCCCAGGAAAAAACAAAAAACGGAAACAAATGCCGCAACGATTATAACACTCCGGAAGCGTTTGCACAAGCGCATTGCGCTGAGCGCAGGGAAAATCAGCAGACCGGAGATGAGCATGCTGCCCATCATCCGCATCCCCACCACGATGGTGAGGGCGGTGAGCAGGGCGATGAGGGCATTGTACGCCCCCACCCGCACCCCCGTGGCCCGGGCAAAGGTCTCGTCAAAGGTGACGGCGAAGATCCGGTTATAGAAAAGGATGAACAGGATCAGCACGGCCAGGGCGATGGAGGCGCTGAGGATCACGTCCCCCCGGGACATGGACAGAATGCTGCCGAACAGATAGTTGTTCACCTCGGTGTTCATCCCGGTGGACAGGGAGATGAGGATGACCCCCACCGCCAGGGCGCAGGTGGAAAGAAGACCGATGGCGGCGTCCCCCTTGATCCGACCGCTGGAGGAGATGCGCAGGAGCAGGAAGGCGGCGGCCACCACCACGGGGATGGCCACAGCCAGAGGAGCGGCATGCAGAACGGTGGCGATGGCCAGTGCGCCGAAGCCCACGTGGCTCAGTCCGTCCCCGATCATGCTGTACCGCTTCAGCACCAGGCTGACCCCCAGCAGGGCGGCACAGAGACTCACCAGGGAACCCACCAGCAGAGCGCGGGTGAGGAAGGTATAGGAGAGCATCTCCCGAAGAGCATCCAGCATATCCGTCCCTCCTTTCAGTCCCGGCCTTCCATGAAGGTGCGGCCGATCTCGCTGTCGGCGTATTCCTCCGCCGGACCGAAGAACAGGGGTACGGTGCGCAGATGGAGGATGGTCCGCGCCCGCTCGATGGCGCAGTCCACGTCGTGGGAGACCATGATGATGGTGACGCCCTCGTCGTTCAGATCCTGGATGATCCGGTACAGCTCCGCGCTGATCACCGGGTCCAGGCCGGTGACGGGCTCATCCAGCAGGAGAAGCTTCCGCGTGGCGCACAGGGCCCGGGCCAGGAGCACCCGCTGCTGCTGTCCGCCGCTCAGCTCCCGGTAACAGGCGTTCTTCATCTCCGTGAGCCCCAGCTTCTCCATGCATTCCGCGGCCCGGCGTTTTTCCCCCCGGGGATAGAAGGGCTTCGCCCGGCAGCCCGAAAGGACCACCTCGCCCACGCTGGCGGGAAAGTCCTTCTGGGCAGGGGTCTGCTGAGGCAGATACCCCACCTCCGTCTGCCGGAGGCCGTCCCCGTAGGTGATGGAACCGCTTTTGGGCTTTTTCAGCCCCAGGAGAGCCTTGATGAGGGTGCTCTTGCCGGAGCCGTTTTCGCCCACGATGCAGAGGTAGTCCCCGGGCTCCACGGAAAAGGTCAGGTCCTGCACCGCCGTTTTGCCCTCGTAGGCCAGACACAGGTCCCTGCAGGCGATGAGCGACATATCAGTACAGCGCCTCCTTCAGCGCCTCCAGGTTTTTGGCCCAGAGGGTCAGATAGGTCTCCCCGGCCTTGAAGGCGTCCCGGGAGACGGTGTGGCCGGACCAGAGGGTGAGGACCCTGGCTCCGGTGGCTTCCGCGATGGTATCCGCGATTTTCCCGGCGCTGAGGTCGCAGCGGAAGACCACGGGGATCCCCTCCGACCGGACCAGGTCGATGAGGTGGGCAACGGTGGCGGGATTCACGTCGGTGCCGCTGGAGCAGCCGGGAAAGGCGGCGGCGTAGCGCAGCCCGTATTCCCGGACGAAGTACAGAAAGGGGAACCGGTCCCCGAAAACCAGCAGCTGCCGGGCGGAGCCCTTCACCAACTCCCGGAGGGAGGCGTCCAGCTCCCGCAGCTGCCGGATATACGCCTCGGCATTGGCGGCATAGGAAGCGGAGTTTGCCGGGTCCGCCGCGCTCAGGGCGTCCCGCACCGCCTGGGTGATGGCGATGGCGTTCACCGGGGAGGTCCAGACGTGCTCGTCGTACTCCGGCTCCTCCCCCTCTTCCTCCTCTTCCTCCCGGACGGTCATGTGCGCCTGGATCTCCTCCTCCCGGAGGGCGCAGCAGTCCATCAGGGAGAGGATGGTCTTCCCCTCCCGGCTCTGGCTGTCCAGGATCCGGTCCAGCCATACGTCGCTCTCTCCGCCGCCGTAGACAAAGACCCGGCAGGAGCCGATGCGGGCGATATCCTGGGGGGTGGGCTCATAGGAATGGGCCTCCGCTCCGGGCGGAAGGAGAAGGGTGATTTCCGCCAGGTCCCCGGCAACCGCCCGGACAAAGTCATATTCCGGAAAGGCTGCGGCCAGGACCTGGAGTCTGTTTCCGGTTTCCGGGGCTTTTCCGGCGCAGCCGGAGAGGAGGAGCAGACCCAGGAGGAGCGCCAGGCCGCACAGCGAACGCATCCGTCTCTTCATGCCGGGTCCTCCTTGGCCAGACAGTCCCGGCAGGTTCCGATGATGGAGGTGCGCAGGGGATCCGTGCGGAAGCCGTGTTCCCGGAAAAGATGCTCTGCCAGGCGGTCGAACTCCTCGCATTCCAGATGGATCAGTCTGCCACATTCGCCGCACTTCAGGTGGAGATGCCCGTGACAGCCGGGGATGCCGTCATCGGCATACTGGTAGCAGGCGGGCTCACCGTCGTTGATATATTTCCGGACCAGGCCCCGTGCCTCCAGCTTTTCCAGCTGCCGGTAGATGGTGGAGATGCCCACCTTTTCCGGCAGACTTTCCGCGATCTCCTGCACGCTTACGTGCCGGCCGCCCAGGCCGGCCAGGTATTCCTGGAGCAGCTTGCCCTGCCTTGTCTCGTACGCCATGATCGTCGCTCCCTCCGATTCTCAGAAAAATGAAAATGAAAATCAATTTCAAATGCGGAGCCATTATATGCCGCCGCAAAAAAACTGTCAAGGGCATATTGACAAGCCCTCTGCACCGCGGGTATACTGTGGGCGAATCGAATAGCCTTATCGAGAGTGGCGGAGGGATCGGCCCTGTGAAGCCACGACAACCTGCATGGGGGCAGCGCCCTCTGCAAGGTGCCAAATCCGACGGACGTAACGAGAGATAAGGTACTGATACGGCTGAAGCGCGCTCCGTCGGTGAGACGGAGCGCTTTTTCATTCGGAAGGGAGGGAATCATGAGCATCATCAAGGATCCTGCCCTGGCTGAGGCAGGGCGGCTGAAGATCCGCTGGGTGCGGGATTTTATGCCCGCTCTTTCGGGGATCGAAGCCCGTTTTGAACGGGAGAAGCCCTTTGCGGGGAAGCGCATCGCCGTTTCCGTGCATCTGGAGGCCAAAACCGCGAATCTGGCCCTGGTGCTGCAGCGCGGCGGCGGGGAGGTGTACCTGACCGGCTCCAACCCCCTGTCCACTCAGGATGACGTGGCGGCGGGGATCGCTTCTCTGGGGGTGGAAACCTTCGGCATCCACGGGGTGGATGCGGAGGGGTATGACCGTCTCCTGCGGGAAACCCTGAAATGTCATCCCCATATCCTCATTGACGATGGGGGAGACCTGGTGAACCTCATCGGCGGGGAATGCGCGGAATACGGGGACTGCCTCCTGGGCGGCTGCGAGGAGACCACCACCGGCATCCTGCGGCTGAAGGCCCGGGAGCGGGAGGGCTGCCTGCCCTGTCCCATGGTGGCGGTGAACGACGCCAAGGCCAAGCACTACTATGATAATAAGTACGGTACCGGGCAATCCGTGTGGGACGGCATCCTGCATACCACCAACCTTATCGTAGCGGGCAAGACCGTGGTGGTGGCGGGTTACGGATGGTGCGGAAAGGGTGTGGCCATGCGGGCCGCAGGCCTGGGAGCGGACGTGATCGTGACGGAGGTGGATCCCTTCAAAGCGCTGGACGCCACCATGCAGGGCTTCCGGGTCATGCCCATGGAGCAGGCGGCAGCCCTGGGGGACGTTTTCATCACCGTTACCGGCTGCCGGGACGTGATCACTCCGGCTCATTTCGCCCGGATGAAGAACAACGCCATCCTCTGCAATGCGGGGCATTTTGACGTGGAGGTGGACGTGGCGGGCCTGCGGGCCATGGCGGTGAAGATTGAGGAGCGCCGGGAGAATATCCAGGGCTACACCCTGCCGGACGGCCGCGTGCTGAACGTGCTGGGAGAGGGGCGGCTGGTGAACCTGGCCTGCGGTAACGGTCACCCGGCGGAGATCATGGATATGTCCTTCGCCGTCCAGGCCCTCACCGCGGAGTGGATCGTCAAACAGAAAAATCTGGAGAAAAAACTATATGCCGTGCCGGAGGAGATCGATGAGGAGATCGGGCGGGTGAAGCTGGCGGCCATGGGCCTCAGCATCGATACCCTCACCCCGGAACAGGATCGATACCTCCATAGCTGGCAGGTTTGATGGAGAGAGGAAAAAACATGAGCAAAAGACTGTTTACTTCGGAATCCGTAACGGAAGGCCATCCCGATAAGCTCTGCGACCAGATTTCCGATGCCGTTCTGGATGCCATCCTGGCCCAGGATCCCACCGGCCGCGTGGCCTGCGAATGCACCGCCACCACGGGCATCATCTATATCATGGGGGAGATCACCACCCGCTGCTACGTGGATATCGGCAAGGTGGCCCGGGAAGTGGTGCGGGAGATCGGCTACACGGATCCCGCCTACGGTTTCGACGCGGATACCTGCGCCGTTCTCACCAGCATCCATGAGCAGAGCGCGGATATCGCCATGGGCGTGGACAAGGCCCTGGAGATCCGGAGCGAGGATACGGACGAGCTGATGAACGGCGCCGGCGACCAGGGCATGATGTTCGGCTATGCCTGCACCGAGACCCCGGAGCTAATGCCCCTGCCCATTTCCCTGGCCCATAAGCTGGCCCTGCGCCTGACCAAGGTGCGGAAGGACGGGACCCTGTCTTACCTCCGGCCGGACGGAAAGACCCAGGTGACCGTGGAGTACGGCGAGGATGGGAAGCCCTCCCGGGTGGATACCATCGTCATCTCCACCCAGCATGATCCCGATGTGGAGCTGGATACCATCCGGCAGGATATGATCAAACACGTGGTGGAGCCCGTGGTGCCCGCCGAACTGCTGGACGGGAACACGAAGTATTATGTCAACCCCACCGGCCGCTTCGTCATCGGCGGCCCCCATGGGGACAGCGGCCTCACCGGCCGGAAGATCATCGTGGACACCTACGGCGGCTATGCCCCCCATGGCGGCGGAGCCTTCTCCGGCAAGGATCCCACCAAGGTGGACCGGAGCGCGGCCTATGCGGCCCGTTGGGTGGCGAAGAACGTGGTGGCCGCCGGCCTGGCGGAAAAGTGCCAGGTGGAGCTGGCCTATGCCATCGGGGTGGCTCAGCCCGTGAGCGTGCTGGTGGATACCTTCGGCACCGGCAAGGCGGACGACGGGGAGCTGGAGAAGGCCATCCGCAAGGTCTTCGACCTGCGGCCCACCGCCATCATCCGCAGCCTGGATCTTCAGAAGCCCATCTACCGGAAGCTGGCGGCCTACGGTCATATGGGCCGTACGGATCTGGATACGCCCTGGGAGCGCACCAATCGGGTGGACGCCCTGAGGGAGGCCCTGGGCCGGTGAATACGCTTTTCCGGAATATCCGGGCCTTGCTGCCGGAGGGCGTAAGAGAGACCAACGTCTGCGTTTCCGGCGGGGAGATCCTCGCTGTGGGACAGGTTCCGGCGGATTTTCGGGCGGATACGGTGGTGGAGGGGAAGGACAGGCTCCTGATCCCCGGCCTGGTGAACGCCCATACCCATGTGTATATGACCATGTTCCGGGGATGCGCGGATGATCTGAGCTTCACAGATTGGCTTTTCGGTCATATCGATCCGCTGGAAAGCAAAATGACCCGGGAGGATTGCTACTGGGCGACCCTCCTGGGCTATCTGGAGATGATTGCTTCCGGCACCACCGCCTGCCTGGATATGTACGTGTTTACCGAAACCGCCCTGCGGGCGGCGGAGGAAAGCGGCTTCCGGACGGCGCTGAGCCGGGGCCTCACCGGCGGGGAAGGCGATCCCGAAGGGGGGAAACGCCGCATCCGGGAAGCCCTGGGGGAGATGGACGGCTGGAAGGGAAATACGGATCGGATCCGTTTCTTCCTTGGCCCCCATGCCCCCTATACCTGTGATCCCGGCTATCTGCGGGAGATCGCGGACCTGGCGGAGGAACGGCGTCTTCCCCTGCACCTGCATCTGTCCGAGAGCGTCAGCGAGCAGGAGGGCATCCGGGAGAAGTACGGCTGCACCCCGGCGGAGTATTTCGACCGGGCGGGGATCCTGCGCCCCGGCACCGTCGCCGCCCACTGCGTGTACGTCAGTGAGAGCGATATGCGCCTGATGGCGGAGCGGGGCGTCACGGCGGTGACCAACCCCGCCAGCAACCTGAAGCTGGGCAACGGGGTCGCGCCGGTGCCGGATCTGCTCCGGGCCGGGGTGAACGTGGCCCTGGGGACGGACGGCGCCGCCAGCAACAACGCCCTGAACCTGTTCCGGGAGCTGAACCTGGTGACCCTGCTGCATAAGGGGCTGCGGGGGGATCCCACGGAACTGCCCGCGTCCCAGGGCCTGCGCATGGCCACGGAGAACGGGGCCAGGGCTCTGGGCTGGGAGAAGCTGGGCCGGATCGAAGCCGGCTGGAAGGCGGACCTGGCGGTGCTGAACCTGGACCGGGTGAATCTGCGTCCCTGGAACGATATCCTCTCCGCCCTGGCCTACGCGGCCAACGGCAGCGAGGTGGAGAGCGTCATGGTGGAGGGCCGGTTCCTCATGAAAGAGCGGGAATTCCTCACCATCGACCGGGAGCGGGTGCAGTACGAGGTGGACAGGACCTGCAAACGGCTGGGGCTGCTGTAACGCCTACAGAAGACGGAAGAAAGAATAGCGGATAAATCAACTTGGGCCGCTGCGCGATCCCGCGCAGCGGCCTTTTTGTTGTTGATGAGCGCGCCTCCCTTCCGGGGGGCGCCTCCCCGCCGGGGATTACCTCCGGCGGCGGCAGCCATCAGAAATTATCCCGTTTGCAGTCCCGGTATCGGGGCGGGCGGTCCTCCGGGCTCCAACAGCTGCCGATATTCTCCACGAATACGGACTGCACGGAGGGATACCGTTCCGTGTTCAGCCACCGGATGAAGTCCGTCTCGTCGAAGACGCCGCCAGTCTCCCGCGCAAACGCCAGGCAGAGTTTCTCCAGGTCCCTCGCCGCTGCATCGGGCACGGAATAGACGCTGATATCCCCATCTGCGCTGAGCAAAACATTTGTCATGCAATGATCTCCCTTTATTCCGTTTCTGACCCGGATAGAAGGCGATTTGTATGAAACACAAATGCTGCCGTCGATCCGACAAACGGGAATTAGCCTATTTATCCTGTTTGGCAATCCGCATGACTGCGCTGATGAACAAAACAACCAGGCAAATTCCGGCGATTATTCCTTCGCATACTACATTGTAGTGATTTCCCGACAGCTTGATGCCGGCAAGGATAACGGCTATGATTCCGATCACCGACGCAGCGACAGAACCGTAATTTATGACTTTTCGCATGTGGATACCTCCGATAATCCCGATTTGTTTCGATTTACACGCTTTTCGCATCTGGATAAACAGCAAGAGGGAATATCCCCGCCCGGATTTTCCCTCGCTTTGATCCTTGACCCCTGTTCTTTGGGACGGAGACAATATTCCGGCGAAGCGGCTTCAAGCGGAATCAATCCAGCATCCCCGCCTGGTACCAGGCGATGAGCAGGTCCACCACGGCGCCGTAGCTCCTGACCCCCAGCTCCTGGCCGTAGCTCTTGAGCATGGTATCGTAAACCTTTTCCGAAACTTCGGCGGCCTTGGTCTCGAACCGCGCCCAGTATTCGTTGTTGGCCCACAGATCCGCCTTGACGGGATCGGGGAGGGCGGCGGCCAGCGCAAAGTACCGGTCCGCGTCCGCCTTGTACAGGGCGTTGCAGAGATGGACGTAGCCGAAAAGCCAGCCGGAGTAGACGTACAGGGGGTCGCTGCTTTCCAGGCAGGCCAGAACCGCCACGAAGTTGGCCTCCTGCTCCGAGGCTACGCCCCGCTGATGGGCCATCTCATGGGCGATGGTGGCGGGAATGAGACAGGGCGGCGGATCGATATTGATATTGGCCTCCCCGGTAAAGGGGAAATAGAAGCCCGTGTAGTTGAAGCGGCTCATGAGACGGGAGAAAAAGGCCCGTTTGGGCGGCCGGTCCTCCAGCTTCAGAAAGGGGAAGATGGCCTCCGCGCCCCGGTAGATCTCCGGGGAACGGGAGAATACGTCGTCCAGGGAGGCGGCGAACCGACCCTCCCCGTCCCGGGGCACCAGCTCCGCCGTTTCCCGAAGTCCCTCCGCAAAACGGGCTGTGGCGTCGTAAAGGCTGTCGATATCCGTGGGACGGCCCCAGAGACCGCTTTTCTCCCGGAAGCCCTCCGCCCGGTAGGAGGCTCCCAGGAAGAGACAGAGAAGAAGGTACAGGGTGAGGAGTACCGCCAGAAGCAGGGAGACCCGTCGCCAGAGGACGCGCAGCCGCCCGGACCGGCCGCGGCAGACGCTTGCAATCGTCCACGCCAGCCAGGCGATGAGGATGAGGATCCCCAGGCAGCACAAGGCCTCCGCCAGGGAAAAGGGGAAAACCGCCGCGGCCCTTCCCAGGCCCTGCCGCAGGACCAGAGTGCCGCCGGCAATGGCATTCATCATCGGGCGCACGCCGGCGCAGGCGTGGAATATGCCGATGAGGACAAGCATAGCTATGAGATAGACGTACCGCTTCTTCAGGCTTGCCATGGCTGCTACCTCCTGTTTTCCCCATTATACCTTCCGGCCGCCGCCCCCGCAAGCAGAGAAAAAGAGGCAAACGGGAACAAAAAATCCGTCAAACGGGTGACGAAATCGTTACCGAAACCGCCAAAAAGAAACAAATTGTTGACAAAAGAAACAGGGCGGTGTATGATGTGCGAGCCTTACACTCCGACAAAATTCGACAAAACAAGGCAGGTGTGGCGTTTTGAAACGCTTAGGATCTCTTTTGCTCCGTGTAATCTCCGCCGTTCTGGTGGTTTCTCTGCTGCTGATCCCGGTTTCTGCGCAGGATCCGGAGACCCGGCTGTTCATCAGAGGCGTGCATGTCAATGAAGATCCCGGAGCCGTCCTGCAGGACAGCGTGACCTATGTTCCGCTGCGCAGCTTTATGGATTCCCTGGACGTGGAATACAGCATTACCTGGAACGAGAAAAAGCACAGAGCTACCGTCACCGCGCCCAATCTGTACCTCACCGTCGCGGAGGGCGCCCGGTATCTTACCGCGAACGACCGGTGCCTTTATCTGTTCGGCACCAGCTTCCTGTACCAGGACCGGCTCATGGTCCCCATCCGTCCGCTGGCCAAGGCCTGCGGCCTGGAAGTGATCTGGGATGAGAGTGCCGGGGAGGTACGGGTGGAAGGGGACTATTCCCCCATCCTGTGCGCGGATTATTTCTATGATGAGACCGATCTGTACTGGCTCAGTCATATTATCTATGCGGAAGCCGGCATCGAGGAGCTGGAAGGCATGATCGGCGTGGGGAACGTGGTGCTGAACCGCAGAGCCCGGAAGGCCTGGCCCAATACGGTCTACGGCGTGGTTTTCGATGATCGCTGCGGGACCCAGTTCACCCCCGCCGCCACCGGGACCATCTACCAGGAGCCCAGCGCCCTGGCGGTGGTTGCCGCCAAGATCGCCATGGAGGGCGTCAGCACGGTGGAGGACAGCCTGTATTTCGTGAACGCCTCCATTGCGGATAACGGCTGGTTCCGCCGGAACTGCACCTACGTGACTACCCTGGGGAGACATACCTTCTATACCAGCGATACACAGTAATCAGATACGTCGGAATAAGGAAGAAGCATACGGGGAGCCGCCTCTGGGCGGCTCCCCGTCAGCGTGTCGACAAAGTCTTGTCGCCCCGCTGAAGCAAGTTTTTCGAACAGGAAATACGGTAGAAATTGTTCGAAAAACTTCTGATTGAACGCGAAAGACACCCCTCCTGGGTTTCTTTCGCGCTATCTTCCTTCCCGTTTTCGTTCCGTTTTCGGGTTTGTCTACAGTCTGAAAGGACCCCCTCCTGGGTTCCTATCACTCTTTCTTCTTTCCCGGTATCGTTCCGTTTTTCGGTTTGTCTGCAGTCTGCATACGGAAACGAACGACAGAAGGAAATAACCGGTTGGGAAAGGCCGGGCGGAGCGCCGATCGCGTTCCGGGTTAGGCGCGCCGGAGCTCTGTCCTCAGTTGCCGATCCGGTGATGGGCGGTGGGACTGTCATGGTCCAGAGGCAGGAGCGCGTAGTTGTTTTCCAGGCACCAGATCAGGATCCGCTCCACCGTATCCACGGTGTAGCTCTTGCTGTCATGCAGAAGCACCACGGAGTTCTCGTGGGCCTGGATCCCCTCGATCACGTACCGGTATACCTCATCCGGGTCGGTGGTGGTCCCCGCGTCTCCGCCGCTCACGTTCCAGTCGAAGTAGGCGTAGCCCCGATCCTCCACCGCTTTGGCCAGCCGGGTCATGATGCCGGGGTTGAAGCGGCTGATGGTGTTGGAGCTTCCTCCGGGGAAGCGGATGATGTCGCTGTAAAAGCCGGTCTGGTCGTAAATGATCCCGTTCATCTTGTCCAGATCCGCGAAATAGGCCTCCTCGCTGGCGTAGATCTTCCGGTAATCGTGGGAGGCGCTGTGCACGCCGATGCTGTGGCCCGCGGCGGCCTCCTTGCCGATGAGATCCGTATACCCGTAATTCACCACGAAGAAGGTGACCTTGACGCCGTACCGGTCCAGAATGTCCAGCAGCCGCTGGGTGTGCTTCCCGGGGCCGTCGTCGAAGGTGAGGTAGACGTACCCCCTGGGCTCCGGCTTGGGTTCCACGGTGACGGTGCGCCAGGCGCAGATCCCGTTGTGCCAGCTGTCCTCCACGGCATAGTACAGCGTATAGTCCCCGGGGCAGGTGGGATCCACCTCTCCGGTGACGGTGACCCGGTCGTTCAGATTTCCGTCCAGATTGTCCCAGGCGCGGTAACCCGGTTCCTCGTAGGCCGTTCCGTAGGGAAGGCTCAGCCTCGTCTCCCCCAGGAGGGTCAGCACCGGCGGGACGGGATCGTTGTACCGGATGACGCGCTCCACCCGGGCCGTATTGCCGGAGCGGTCCGAAACGGAGTAATAGACCACCCCGTCCGTCTCCCGGCGGACCACCTGATCGGTGAGGTCCCCGTCCGCGTTGTCCAGAGCGGAGTACCCCTCCTCCGCGTAAGCCGTGCCCGGAAGGGTAAACCTCCAGGGATCCTCCGTAAGCGTGATCACCGGGGGAAGGGTATCCGCGATGCGGACCAGCCTGGGCTTCTCCGCATGAAAGCCGAGGTAATCGGCGGAATAGGTCAGTATATAGTCCCCCGTGACGAAGGGATCCACCTCTCCGCGGACCGTGACCTCGGGCTCGGCAAAGTCGGGGAAGAACAGTCTGCCGCCGAAGACGGCCTGAGCGCCCGGATCCCGGAATTCAGAACCCCATTCCAGGGTATATTCCTCTTCCCCCCGCAGCTCCAGCCGGAGCTGCCAGCGGTTGAGGAGCAGGAGAGAGGCTGCGGCGGCCAGCAGGAGCAGCGCCGCGGCGGGCAGGAAGAACTTTCTCTTTTTCAATGGCTCGACCTTCTCTCTTTCCTTCCGGCCCGGGCGGGGGAGAGGGCAGCCCTTCGTCCTGACCGGAAAACGCGCTTCTTTCGGCGGAGTCCCCGTTATGGCAATGCGGAGTTCCCTTTAAGGCAAACGGCACAGCTTGACAAAATCGGAATACCAGTTAAAATAGAAAAGGTTGTGCGTTTGCGTCGTCCTGCGATCCGCCGAGGGACGGACTGTAACCTGCGGTTCCATCATCTGCGGGTTTCCGGGGGCTCGCTCAGCACGTCCCGGTACACGGAAGCGAGCAGATCGTTGGTTATGGCGTTGTAGTAGGTGGGGTACAAGGTGGAGAAGTAGATCCGGCAGGGCTCCGGATGCAGCTCCGTTTCGATCGGCTCCGCGTAGTCCCGCACCGACGAAGCCAGAACGTCCGGAAGGGGAAGGATCCCCTGGCCCTCCCGCAGGAGGGAGCAGAGATATTCCAGGTCGCTGCAGGCCTGATCCGTGGGCCGGGGTGCCTCCGGCCACCACAGGCAATGATCCCAGCCGCCGGTATACAGCAGCAGAGGCTGTTCCTGCACCTGAGCGGCATCCATCCCGATCCTGTCCCGCCGGGCGAACAGAAGCACGGGGGACTCCAGCAGGAGGGTCTGATCCGAGGCTCTGCTGGTCTGGGTGGTGAAGGTGAGGATCGCATCCGCCCGGCGGTCCGTGAGCATGGCGCTGCAGTCCGCATCCAGGCATCCCCGGAACTGAAGATCCATCTCCAGCCGGTGCTTCACCGCGTAGGCGGACAGCCGGCGGGCATAGAGGCTGAAGATCCCCAGGGACAGACAGAGCTGGATCTTGGGCCGGTAGGTATGATCCATCTCCCGCATTTCCGCGACGATCTTGTCGAATTCCGCCACCAGGGATACGGCCCGGGGATAGAAGAAGATCCCGGCGGGGGTCAGCATGGCGCCGTTCTGGTTGCGGACGAAGAGCTCGGTACCCAGCTCGTCTTCCAACTGGGTAACGGTTTTGCTCACCGCCTGCCGGGAAATATACAGAGCGTTCGCAGCTCCCAGGAAACTTCTGGCGTTTGCTACGGCTAAAAATGTGCGAAGCTGCTTGATTTCCACAGTGAAACTCCCTCACTTTCGTCCATTCTGTACAAAGCATAGCACAAGGGGAGCACATGTGCAACGAAAAGTTGCATAGGTGGAAGGAAATACTGCTTTTCTTGCAGCCGGAGAAGGAGTAATTTAATAAGGCAAGTCTGCGCCTATGGGCGAACTGCGCCCATAGGCGAAAAGATAACTCAAGCTGCGTCAGTCCTATCACATATGGTACAAGAGATAACTTGTCAGGAGGAGGAAAACCAATGCCATTTACAGACAAGCCCCAGGTATTCAACGCGGCGATCAATGCCCTGACCTTCGGTGAGGCCGGCCGCGAGCTTACCCTCGGCGGAAGCAACGTCTATCCCCTGTATGCCTTCGATGCGCCTTTGGCCAATGCGCCCCGGGTGGGCGTTGAGGTGTCCGACCAGGGCTATGAGAAGGCCATCCCCGGTCTCGCCGCGTTCTACGCCGGTGCCGAGACCATCCCTGAGCAGGCCGCCCGGGCCGCCGCAATGCCCGGTGCCGAATTTGTCTGCCTGAAGCTGGACAGCGCCGATCCCAACGGGGACAATGCCTCCGTGGAGGATTGCGTCGCCACCGTGAAGGCCGTTTACGAGGCCATTGACAAGCCCCTGGTGGTCATGGGCTGCAAGAACGTGGAGAAGGACACCGAGCTCCTGGTGAAGGTGGCCGAGGCTCTCCAGGGAAAGAACGTTCTGCTGATGTCCGCCCGGGAAGAGGATTACAAAACCCTGGGCGCCTCCGCGGTTCTGGCTTACGGTCAGAAGCTCTGCGGGGAAAGCGCCGTGGATATCAACCTGGCCAAGCAGCTCAACGTGCTCATGAGCCAGCTGGGCGTGCCCGCAGCCAGCACCGTGATGAACCTGGGCTCCGCCGCTGCCGGCTACGGCTTCGAGTACGTCGCCTCCACCATGGACCGGGTCAAGAGCGCCGCCCTCACCCAGAACGATGCCATGCTCCAGATGCCCGTCGTCACCCCCGTGGGCAGCGAAGCCTGGAGCGTGAAGGAAGCGCTTCTGGAAGAGGCCGAAGAGCCCGAGTGGGGCTCCCGGGAGGAACGGGGCATCCAGATGGAGATCATCACCGCCGCCGCCTGCCTGGCCAGCGGCAGCGATGCCGTCATCCTGCGCCATCCCGAGTCCGTGAAAACCGTTTCCGAGATGATCTCGGCTCTGCTGTAAGGAGGGAGAACCATGGCACTGAAAGGCCTTGATATTTTCAAGCTTACCCCGAAAAAGAACTGCAAGGAATGCGGCAGCCCCACCTGCATGGCTTTCTCCATGAAGGTCGCCCAGGGCGCCGTGAGCATCGATAAATGCCCCTATATGTCCCAGGATGCCATTGACAAGCTCTCTGAGCAGACCGCGCCTCCCATGAAGACCATCAAGGTCGGGGAGTTTTCTCTCGGCGGCGAGACCGTCATGTTCCGGCATGACAAGACCTTCGTCTCCCGCTGCCTCTACGCCGTTGCGGTGTGTGACGGGATGGAAGATGCGGAAGCCCGCCTCGCCAAGGTCCCCCAGGTGGACTACGAGCGCATCGGCGAGCGGATGCACGTGGAAATGGTCACGGTGGATCACTGCAGCGACCAGCCGGAAGACAAGTACCTCGCCCTGGTGGAAAAGGCGAAGGCCCTGGGCCGTCCCCTGATCCTGGGCGTGGAGGATGCGGGCCTGGCCGCCAAGGCCGTGGCCGCCGCCAAGGAGCTGCCCCTGGTGCTGAACGGCGCCAACGAGGAGAATTATGAGGCCATGAACAAGGTCGCGACGGATGCCGGCATCGTGCTGGGCGTTTCCGCCGCCTCCCTGGACGCCCTCTATGATACCGTTGCCAAGCTGGAAGGCCTGGGCAACAAGAACCTGATCCTGGACGTGGGCTCCGCCTCCATCAAGGACGCCTTCGCCGGAGCCGTGAAGATCCGTCGGGCCGCCCTGAAGAACAACGACCGTACCTTCGGCTATCCCACCTACGTGAACGTGGCCGAGCTCGCCCCCGGCAACAGCCATATGCAGGGCGCCCTGGCCTCCCTGTTCACCACCCGGTACGGCTCCATCATCGCCATGGACGAGATGGACTACGCCAAGGCTCTGCCCCTCTACGGCCTGCGGCAGAACCTGTTCACCGATCCCCAGAAACCCATGCGGGTCACCCCGGGCATTTACCCCCTGAACGGAGCCGACGAGAACGCTATCTGCGCCACCACCGTGGACTTCGCCCTGACCTACTTCGTGGTTTCCGGTGAGCTGGAGCGCAGCGGCGTGCCCGTGAATCTGCTGATCAGCGACGCGGGCGGGTACTCCGTCCTGACCTCCTGGGCGGCGGGCAAGTTCTCCGCCAACACCATCGCGAACTTCCTGAAGGAAAACGATATTGAAGGCAAGATCAAGAACCGTACCCTTCTGATCCCCGGCAAGGTCGCCGTACTGAAGGGCGAGCTGGAAGCGAATCTCCCCGGCTGGGAGATCGTGGTCGCACCCAAGGAGGCCGTCCAGCTGGTGAAGTTCCTGAAGGATCTGGCCGCCTCCAGAGCATAAGTATTCCCCGTGGGGGGCGCCGACCCCACGGATCGGCGCCCCTGTTTTCATAATGAGCGATACTGCGCAAATACAGCGGAAGGATGACACAGAAAGATGAGTGAAGGATTCCAGAGCACGACTGTGGAACAGATGGAGGCGGACAGCGCCCGTCTGAAGGAAACAGCCGTCAAGGTCGGCATCGACATCTGGCAGGATCGGGTCAAGAACCAGACGCCCCACTGCGGCTTCGGCGAGAAGGGCATCTGCTGCAAGATCTGCGCCATGGGTCCCTGCCGCATCACCCCCAAATCCCCCAAGGGCATCTGCGGCGCAACGGCGGACACCATCGCCGGCCGCAACTACCTGCGCATGGCCGCAGGCGGCGCAGCCACCCATTCCGACCATGGTCGGGAATGCGTCTGGAAGCTTTACGATTCCAGCGCGGACGGCAACTACCATGTCACGGACGCCACCAAGCTCCTGAACCTGGCGAAGGAATGGGGCGTTCCCAGCGAGGGCCGGGATATTTACGACGTTGCCCATGAGGTGGCGGAGATCGGCCTGAACGAGTACGGCAAGATCAAGGGCTACCAGCGCTGGACCGACCGGGCCACCGAGGAACGGAAAAAGGTCTGGATGGAGCAGGACATCATGCCCCGGGCGGTGGACCGGGAGGTCGTCACCGCTATGCACATGACCCACATGGGCTGCACCGCGGACGCGGAGGCTCTGGTGCGTCAGTCCCTGCGCTGCGGCATGGCCGACGGCTGGGGCGGCTCCATGGCCGGCACCGAGATGTCCGATATCCTTTACGGCACCCCCATGCCCCGGGAAACCGAAGGCAACCTGGGCGTGCTGGAAAAGGACATGGTCAACATCATCTGTCACGGCCATGATCCCGCTGTGAGCGAGATGATCGTTCTGGTGGCGGAGAGCAAGGAGATGCAGGATTATGCCCGGAGCTTCGGCGCCAAGGGCATCAATATCGTGGGCCTCTGCTGCACCGCGAACGAGATCGCCATGCGGCACGGCATCAAGATGGCCGGCAACTTCCTGCAGCAGGAAAATGCCCTGCTCACCGGCGTGGTGGAAGCCATCGTGGTGGACGTGCAGTGCATCTTCCCCAATATCGGCCCTCTGTCCGAGTGCTTCCATACGAAGTTCTACACCACCTCTCCCATTGCCCGCATCCCCTTCAGCACCTACCTGCACCTGACCAGCGAGAACGCGCAGAACCTGGCCACCACCATCTTGAACTCCGCCTTCGAGAACTTCCCCAAGCGGGATGAGAGCAAGATCTTCATCCCCGAGCACAAGCATAAGGCCACCGTCGGCTTCTCCTGCGAGGGCATCAAGAGCCGGCTGGATACCGTTACCAACAGCCATCTGGACGAGCTGGATACCTACAAGCCCCTCATCCAGTGCGTCACCTCCGGCGTGCTCCGGGGCGCTGTGGCCATGGTGGGCTGCAACAACCCGAAGGTCCGTCCGGACTACTCCCATATCGAGATCATGAAGCGCCTCATTGAAAATGACGTGGTCATCGTCGCCACCGGCTGTGCCGCCCAGGCTGCTTCCAAGGCCGGCCTGCTGGACAAGGCCTCCAAGGTTCTCTGCGGCGAGGGCCTGCGCAGGGTCTGCACCCTTGCGGATATTCCTCCTGTGCTGCATATGGGCTCCTGCGTGGATATCAGCCGCATGATGCTCCTGGTCACCGGCATCGCCAAGGATTGGGGCATCGACGTGACCCAGCTTCCCGTGGTGGGCTGCGCTCCCGAATGGATGAGCGAAAAGGCCGTAAGCATTGCGAACTACGTTGTGGCCACGGGCATCGACACCTACCTGGGCATCGATCCCATGGTTTCCGGTTCCGCGCAGATGATGGATCTGATCACCAACGGCACCACCAAGTGGGTCGGCGCCGGGTATCACATCAATACGGATCCTGAGCAGCTGGTCAAGGATATCCTGGACGGCATCGAAGCCAAGCGCGCCGCCCTGGGCATCTGATATGAAAATCGCGATCACCGGCAAGGGCGGGGTGGGGAAGACCACCTTCGCCGCCGTACTGGCCCGGCTCTATGCCGACGAGGGACGGAAGGTGCTTTGCGCCGATGTGGACCCGGATGCGAATCTGGGTCTCGCCCTGGGTTTTTCGGAAGAGGAGCTGGAGAAGATCACCCCCATCTCCGAAATGAAGGAGATGATCCAGGAACGCACCCAGGCGGACGCCTTCGGGAAGTTCTTCAAGATCAACCCCAAGGTGGACGACCTGCCGGATATGCTGGCCCGGGAGATCAACGGCGTGAAGCTGCTGCTCATGGGCACGGTAAAGACCGGCGGCGCCGGCTGCGTCTGTCCCGAGCACGTGATCCTCAAGCGGGTGCTCACCCACCTGATCGTGGGCCGGGACGATGTGGTCATCATGGACATGGAGGCGGGGCTGGAGCATCTGGCCCGGGGCACCACGGACTGGGTGGACCGGTTCATCGTTGTGGTGGAGCCCGGCGCCCGGAGCGTACAGACCTACCACAGCGTCAAGCGGCTTGCCGCTGACCTGGGCGTCCGTCAGGTGTCCGTGGTGGGCAACAAGGTCCGGGATGAGGCGGACGAACGCTTTATCCGGGAGCAGGTTCCCGCCGAAGACCTGCTGGGGATCATCCATTACAGCGGCAGCGTCGCGGACGCCGACCGCCGGTGCGCGTCCCCTTACGATCTGGCATTGGATACTGTGGAGGAGATCCGCAGCATCAAGGATACCATCGATTCCACCGCGCAAGCGGAGACTGACAGGAGGAATTAAGCGTGAGGCGCTTATTTGACCGAGTATTCAAGGGCAGCGACGAGATGTACGCGAAGGCGGTCCACGATCTGGACGAGGCCATCGCAAAATACGGCGCTGACCATACCATGCAGTTCCCGGATACGGCGTACAACTGCGCCTGTGTCCTGCAGTACACCGGCAAGAAGGTCAGCACTCTGGCGGACCTGAAGGCCGCTCTGGACGGGCCCATCAAGGAAATGATGGCCCGGGATCAGAAGACCCATGCCATTTTCACCTCCGGCATCGCCACCGCCATGGCCGCCGAGATCATCGAGGCCTGCAAGTACGTGGAGGATCCCGCCCCCTACAAGGGCGAGTACCACGGCCACATGAGCGACGCCGAGGTGCGTGAACTGGGCGTGCCCCTGGTCACCCAGGATATCCCCGGCTTCACCGTGCTCATCGGCCCCGCCCCCTCCGACGAGGAGGCCCGGGACACCATCAAGGGCTATCAGAGCCGCGGCATCTTTGTGTTCCTCATCGGCGGCATCATCGAGCAGGCCAAGCGCATGGGCATTTCCATGGGCTTCAAGGTCCGCATCGTGGAGGTCGGCCCGGATATCTGGAGCGTCAGCCACGTCATCAGCCTGGTCATGCGGGCGGCCATGATCTTCGGCAATATCCAGCCTGGGGATTATTGGGCCATGAACACCTACACCCTGGAGCGCATCTTCGCCTTCGTGAACGCCTATGCCCCGGTGGACGATCTCACCGTGGCCTGCGGCGGCGGCGCCATCGCCCTGGGCTTCCCCGTCATCACCAACGATAAGGAAGACCTTTATCAGGTGCCCAAGAGCCTGATCATTCAGCCCGACACCAAGGACTTCATCGAGACCTCTCTGGAAGCCCGCGACGTGAAGATCAAGGTCACCCAGATGGATATCCCCGTGGCCTTCAACAGCGCGTTCGAGGGCGAGATCATCCGGAAGAAGGACGTCCAGGCGGAGATGTACGGCGCCCGGGTGGACTGCTTCGAGCTGGTGCAGATGAAGGACGTGCGGGATATCGAGGACCACAAGATCACCGTCGTGGGACCCGATTTCGACGAGCTGGAGCCCGGCGTCATGAGCCAGATCGCCATGGTCGCCGAAGTGGGCGGCAAGAAGATGCAGTCCGACTTCGAGCCCGTGTTCGAGCGGAAGTTCCACAGCTGGATCAACTGCATGGAAGGTGTCATGCACACCGGCCAGCGCGACCAGATCCGTATCCGCATCAGCAAGGCCGCCTACAACAACGGCCTCCGGGCGAAGCATTTCGGCGAAATGCTCTACGCCAAGATCAAGGGCGACTACGACACCGTGGTGGACCGCTGCCAGGTCACCATCTATACCGACCCCGCGGAATGCACCCGGCTGCGCAAGGAGCTTGCCACTCCCGTGTACGATGCCCGTGATGCCCGCCTGGCCAGCCTGACGGACGAGGCTGCGGACGTGTTCTACACCTGCACCCTGTGCCAGTCCTTCTCCCCCAGCCACGTGTGCATCGTCACCCCCGAGCGGCTCGGCCTCTGCGGTGCCGTTTCCTGGCTGGACGCCAAGGCGACCAACCACCTGAATCCCAACGGCCCCTGCCAGATCGTCTCCAAGGAGAACTGCGTCGACGAGACCATCGGCATCTGGCCGGATGTGAACCGGGCGGTGAAGGAATACTCCCAGGGTCACCTGGAGTCCGTAACCCTCTATTCCATCATCCAGGATCCCATGACCTCCTGCGGCTGCTTCGAATGCATCTGCGGCCTGGAGCCCGCTTCCAACGGCGTGGTCATCGTGAACCGGGAATACGCCGGCTCCACTCCCATCGGCATGACCTTCGCCGAGCTGGCCTCCATGACCGGCGGCGGCGAGCAGACCCCCGGCTTCATGGGCCACGGCGTCCAGTTCATCGGCTCCAAGAAGTTCATGCGGGCTGAGGGCGGCATTCAGCGCATCGTGTGGATGCCCGCCGCCCTGAAGGAAAAGGTGGCGGCCCGGGTGAACAAGGCGGCCGAGGAGCTGTACGGGATCGAGAACTTCACGGATATGATCTGCGATGAGACCGTTGCCGCCAGCGCGGACGATCTGGATAAGATGATCGAGTTCCTGGCGGAGAAGGGCCATCCGGCTCTGGCCATGGAGCCCATGCTGTAAACTTCGGCGAAGAAACCCGAACGCGAACCAACCGGGGAGCGGACCGCAATCCGGTCCGCTCAGCGGGGCGACAAAGTCTTGTCGCCCCGCTGAAGCAAGTTTTTCGAACAAAGAATATGGAAGAGATTGTTCGAAAAACTGATGATTGAACGCGAAAGACACCCCTGATGGGTTTCTTTCACCCTATCTTCCTTTCCGGTTTCGTCCCGTTTACTGGTTTGTCTACAACCTGAGCGGACCGCAAACCGGTCCGCTCCTTTTGCCTTTTGCCGATAGGAGGATTCAAACATGTGCCTTTCCACCGCTTACAAGAACAGCAAGGATGAGGACGCCGTCATCGCCCGTTACGTCTCCAAGATCGACGTGAAGGGGGATTCGGTGGTCCTGACGGACGTGATGGGAACGGAGACGGAGGTCCCCGGCACCCTGAGCTTCATCGATCTGACCGGCGGCACGGTCATCATCCGGGTGGCCTGAATGCTGTACGAGGTCGTATACAAGATCGAGAACACCTGCAAGGCAAACCAGATGCGGGACGTGTTTTTCGAGGAAGCGGAAATGACGGATCCGGATCAGTGGATCCGCCAGAAATCCCCCAATGCGGATATCTATGACCGGGAGGATATCCCGGGCGGTATCCGTTACCGGGTGGTATCCGCCAATCTGCTTACCGTGTACGAGCTGACCCCGGCGGATTGACCCGGGGAACGGCCGTGCCTTCCCTCCGCCTGCGGCGGGGGACTTTCCACTATGGGAGGGATTACCATGACTCAGACCATTGCTCTGGCAGGAAAGGGCGGCGTGGGAAAAACCACCGTCTGCGGCCTGCTGATCCAGTATCTCTGCGCCAAGAACCAGGGCCCCGTCCTGGCCGTGGACGCAGATGCCAACTCCAACCTCAACGAGGTCCTGGGGGTTGAGGTGGAGATGACCCTGGGCGACATCCGGGAGGACGTCGCCCGCTCCGACATTGCCGATCCCAGCCCGGTCCCCGTGGGCATGACCAAGCAGGAGTTCGCAGAAATGAAGTTCGCGGACGCCCTGGTGGAGGGGGACGACTTTGACATGCTGGTGATGGGCCGGACCCAGGGCCGCGGCTGCTACTGCTACGTCAACGGCATCCTCACCGCCCAGGTGGCCAAGTATGCCGGGAACTACCGCTACGTGGTGGTGGACAATGAAGCCGGCATGGAGCATATCAGCCGGGGCATCCTGCCCAAGGTGGATACGGTCATCCTGGTGAGCGACTGTTCCCGCCGGGGCGTCCAGGCAGCCGCCCGGATCTTCGAGCTGACCAAATCCCTGGATATCGGGGCGAAGGAGATCAAGCTCATCATCAACCGGGCCCCCGGAGGGGTGGCCTCCGAGGGCGTTCTGGAGGAGGTCCGGAAGGCGGGCATGGATCTGCTCTGCGTCCTGCCCCACGACGATACCATTTATGAATACGACTCCGACGGGATCCCCACGGTGAACCTGCCGGAGGAGGACCCCTTCAAGAAGACCCTGTACGCCGCGCTGGACAAGCTGAATTTCTGAAGGAGGACGACCGACCATGCCCATTGTGACCTTCCGCTACGCCCATGGCGAAGAGATCCGCACCGAAGTCCCGGCGGGCCTGACCCTGCTGGAGGTTGCGAAGCAGGCCGGCGTGGCCATCGACGCCCCATGCGGCGGCAGCGGTACCTGCGGCAAATGCCGGGTACGGCTTCTGTCCGGAGAGCCGGAGATGGAACAGAATCCCCACCTGAGCCGGGAGGATTATGCCGCCGGCTGGCGGCTTGCCTGCTGCACCCGGGTGACGGGGGATACGGCGGTGGAGGTACCGGAAACCGCCTCCGCTTACCGGACCGGCATCCGCACAGCCGATCTTTCGGACCCCACGGTCCGGGGCGCCTTTGAGGCGGTGCAGCGGGACCTGAAGGCCGCGGGGGTTATGGAGGAGCCTGCCCTTACGGTGCGGGAGGTCGTTCTGGAACCCGCCACCCTGGAGGATACCATGCCGGATAATGAGCGCCTGGAACGGGCGCTGATGGCGGAACTTGGCGCGGAGCGGGTCACCCTGTCCCTCACCACGCTGAAAAAGCTGGCTGCCCTCCTGCGGGAAAACGATTATCGCCTGACCTGCGTTCTGCGGAAGCATGGCGGCGCCGTCCAGGTGGCGGATATTCACGCTCCCGGGCTGGAGCATCCCGCCTGCGGTCTGGCCATCGACATCGGCACCACCACCGTTTCCGCCGCTCTGGCGGATTTGGAGGACGGTACCCTGCTGGCCCGGGCTTCCGCCGGCAACGGACAGATCCGCTTCGGCGCCGACGTGATCAGCCGCATCATCGAGTCCACTCGTCCCGGCGGCTCCCAGCGGCTGAAAAAGGCGGTGGCGGAGGAGACCCTCGTCCCGCTGATCGCCGCCATGTGCCGGGATTCCGGCATACCCCTGGACCGGATCTATCGGGTAAGCATCGCCGGGAACACCACCATGAATCATCTGCTCCTGGGTCTCTACGCAGACCCGATCCGGATGGAGCCCTTTGTCCCCAGCTTCTTCCGCTGCGAGACCCTTCGGGCTTCGGAGGTCATTCCGGGCCTCAGTCCCGCCGCGGAGCTGGTGATCACCCCCAACGTGGGCAGCTACGTGGGGGGAGATATCACCGCCGGCGTCCTGGCCAGCTCCCTGTGGGAGTCCGATGAGCTGAGCCTTTTCATCGACCTGGGCACCAATGGCGAGCTGGTCCTGGGCAACGGGGAATATATGCTCTGCTGCGCCTGCTCCGCCGGTCCCGCCTTTGAGGGGGGAGATATCTCCTGCGGCATGCGGGCGACGGACGGAGCCATCGAGGCCGTGAAGATCGACAAGGCCACCATGGAGCCCACGCTGGACGTCATCGGCGAGCCGGGGCAGAAACCTCGTGGTCTCTGCGGCAGCGGCATCATCGATACCGTTGCGGAGCTGTTCCGGGCGGGGATCATCGACGCCCGGGGCAAGTTCGTGCGCAGCGGGGACCGGGTCCTGCGGGATGAGGACGGCATGGGCCGCTACGTTCTGGCCTGGGCGGCGGACGCCGCAGACGGTCGGGATGTGACCATCAACGAGGTGGACCTGGATAACTTCATCCGGGCCAAGGGCGCCATCTTCTCCGCCGCCCATCTGCTGATGGAGCAGGTGGGGGTCAGTCCGGAGGATATCAGCCGCTTCTGGATCGCTGGCGGCATCGGCGGCGGCATCGACTTCCATAACGCCATCACCATCGGCATGTTCCCGGATCTGCCCCACGAGCTGTTCCATTATATCGGCAATTCGTCCCTTTCCGGGGCCTATGCCGTGCTTCTGAGCAGCAGCGCCTGGGCCAAGACGGAGGAGCTGGGCAAATGCATGATGTACGTGGAGCTCAGCAATGAGCCGAAGTATATGGATGAGTTCGTATCCGCCTGCTTCCTGCCCCATACGGACCATACCCTTTTCCCGTCCGTGGAGAAGGAACTGAACTGACATGGAAAAGAAACCGCCCTATAATCCCAATAACAAGACCGAGCTTCCCCTGAACCACTACCTGGAGCTGTTTCGGGCAGGGGATCCGGAGGAAATCGCCGGACGCACCGGAGCCGCCTGGGACGGGGAAGCGTTCACCCTGCGGATCTGCGGAGAAATGAAGACCGTAACCTGGCCGGATTTCGCGGATCCGGGCTGGACGGATACCCAGCGCATCCTGTTCCTCAGGTATCTTCTGGAGGGGGTGAAAGCCCCCAGGAGCAGTACCTACGTGACCTACCGGGAGATGCCCTGGGGTGAGGTATACGATACGAATTTCAAGGGGCGCTGCCTGAGCCGCCTGTGCCGGATGTACGGCAGCAGGCCGGAGCGGTTTTCCGCCGCCTGCCTCGCCCTGGGCGGGCTGGAGGTGGAGAGCAGCGGGCTGGGATACGCCCTGGAATTCCTCCCCGGCCTCTGGCTTCGCTTTTTCCTCTGGGAGGGGGACGAGGAATTCCCCGCCTCTGCCCAGATCCTGTTTTCGGATAATTTCCCTGCGGTGTTCTCCGCGGAGGACCGGGTCGTGGTGTGCGAGTACGTCATCGGAAAAATGAAAAGCGTGAACTGAAAACCTGCCCGGGCAAGAATGCCCGGGCAGTTCGATCAGCAAGGAGAGAAGAATGAAAGGACGGGGCAAGGGAATACTGGCCGCGGGAGCGGGCCTTGTGCTGGGCAGCTTCGTGGGACTGGCGGGTTACGCGGCTCTGGACCTGCTCATGAAAACGGGCATGGACCGGGAGGAGCCGAAGCTCCTCCGGGGCATGGAGCGGCGCATCAGCGGCTCCCGGGGGGGACCGGCCTATGCCGCCGCCTTGCAGGAGGCCATGGCGGCCCAGGAAAAACGGGTCACGGAGCCGGTGGAGATCACCGCCCGGGACGGTGTCCGGCTGGCGGGCCACTGGGCGCCTGCGGCGTCCCCCAGGCGGGTCGTCCTGGCGGTCCATGGCTGGCGGGGCGGCTGGACCCAGGCCTTTGGCATGATGGCGGATTTCCTGGAGGAACAGGGCTGCAGCGTGCTGTACGTGGACCAGCGGGGGACCAACGGAAGCGAGGGGGAGCACATCGCCTTCGGCCTCCTGGAGCGGCTGGACTGCGCGGACTGGCTGAACTGGCTGGCGCAGCGCTGCCCCGGACTGCCGCTGTACATGATCGGTATGTCCATGGGCGGGACCTCCGTCCTGATGGCGGCGGGGGAGCCCCTGCCGGATCGGCTCCGGGGCATCGTCGCGGATTCCGCCTTCACCTCGCCCAAGGCTATCCTGGAGCATGTCACCCGAAGCAATCTCCGCCTCCCCTTCGGCACCCGGGCTGCGGAGGCCGCGTTCCGCCGGAAGCTGGGCATAGCGGCGGACTCCTGCAGTACGGTGGAGGTCCTGAAGAAATGCCGCGTCCCGGTGCTCCTGGTACATGGGGGAAAGGACCGCTTTGTCCCCGCGGACATGGCCTTTGAGAATTACCGGGCCTGCGCCGGTCCCCGGCGGCTTTTCGTCGTCCCCGGGGCAGATCATGTGGGCTGCTGGTTCACGGACGGGGAGGGATACCGCCGGGCCCTGACGGACCTTTGGCGGGAGTTCGACCATGCGCCGGAGAGCGAAGTCCGGACAGAAACGGCCGGACCCGTCTGAAACCGGATCATGGCAGAAGAAAAGGGAGCCACCCATACGGGAAGGCACCGCAGCGAAGGGGTAAACCCGAGCATCGATGACCATCGGTTATGAACAGTATCCGGAGCAAAGCAGCGGAGACGGCGCACGATAATGAAACGAAGAACGGCGGTGCATTTGCACCGCCGTTGTATTGCGCAGGAGAGAAAAGGGACTGCTTGAAAGCCGCTGTTTACAGAGTTATCCAATATCGCTGGATGATGCCGCTTTTTTCGATTCCGAAATCATCGGTTACTTCATTTTCCAGCTTTCCGCCGTTTTTTAAAATGGTACGCCGGGAGGCTTCATTGTTTTGATCGCAGGTCAGAAGAACTGCTCTTTCCCCGTATTCCCGGCAAACAGACAGAATTTGCCTCAGCATCTCGCTGGCATATCCCTTCCCGCGTTCTGACGGCAGAACACTGTACCCGATATTCCCGCCGTATTGCAGCAGGAAAGGGGTCAGGGGGTGTCGGTAGTCTATGATACCGACGACTTTTTCGTCTTCGCTCCGGATGCCCAAAAACACCTCCGAAGGAACATATCCGTCGCCGTATTTCTGCTTCAGCCGGTTTTCAAAGTCAATCCACTCCTCGAAAGAAGCGACGTCTTCAAGCCCTGCGCATCCGTCAAGGCGATCGTGATTGGCAAGCATTTTTGTTTTGTATTCCATGACTTGCTCTTTGTGTGCCAAGGCAGGTCTGATCAATTCCACAGCCATAAGGTTTCTTTCCCCAAGTCCGATGTTTTTTCCCTGGATTATACCATCCGCAATGGATTGGAGCAAGGCATAAAGAATGACCGAAGCTGTCTTGAGCGATCCGAACGAGTACGTGGGACAGTCGCCTTGACAAGCGTAATACTTATTGTTATACTTAAACCATGAAAACGAGTATTGGTGAAACGCTGGTTGAATGGGATGACAAGAAGAATCTGATCAACATTCGGAAGCACGGCATCAGCTTTGAGACTGCAGCCTTGGTATTTGCCGACGAGGAGCGGATAGAATACTATGACAAGCTGCATAGTTTGGATGAGGATCGCTATGTCGTGCTCGGATGTGTTCAAGGCGTTTTGTATGTCGTTTACACGATGCGGGGTGAAGCTGCGCGTCTGATTTCTGCCCGTTTGGCTACTTCGACTGAAAGGAAGATCTATTATGGAGAATGAAAAGATTGTTCGTACTGTCATTCATCCGGGACAGCAGCCGACGGAGGCGCAGATTCGTGAGATCGAGCTTGCCGCTTCCTTGCCCGTCATGCCGGATGAGGACGCACCGGAACTGACGTTGGAACAGTATGCGGAAATGGCTGCCATTGCAAGAAACCGCCGTTCTCAGCGTGTAAAGCCGGTGGTCGCGCTGCGTATTTCGCCGGAGACGCTGGAAAAAGCAAAAGCGACCGGCAAGGGCTATACGGGGTTCCTTAGCCGTCTGCTGGACAATGCGATCAACGACCCTCAAATTGTGGCCAAAAGCCTTTAATGCCTTGCAATGGACCCGGCGCCGCCAACGAGGGAAGCCCTGGTATGCTGCGGCCCGGGATACTTTGCACGCTCCAGGCTGAAAGACCACAGCGGGTGATATACACATGAAAAACGGTTGAACGGAATCAAGAAAGAGACACAAAAGCAGAGCGATGAAAAACGGAGGCGCGGCAGGTGCTGCGCCTCCGTTCCGTATATCGCGCCTTTCGGTATCTCCGCTAACGGGCGGCTCCCGGTTTTTTTCTGGGTTTTGCGGAATGAATCACACCGTGACGGTCTCCGTGAGCCGGTCGCCGCAGGCGTCCAGCAGGTCCTTGCCCGCCGCCACGCATACCGCGTCGTCCCCGGCGATATCCTCCAGGATCCCCGCCAGGGCCAGCAGATCCTCCGGCGTCGTATGGATCAGGGCGGCATAGCGCCGGTCGATTTCCGCCTGGTCGATGCCCAGGAAGTGCCGGTTCTCCGCCGAGGAGATCTTTTCCTCCGGCGTGCGCAGGGGATCCAGGGTGGAAACGGAGCTGAGGATGAAGCCCGTAAGATCGGGGGAGGCGGCGCAGAATTGCCGCAGGAAGTCCGCCGCCCGGGCGATCACCCCCAGGGAACGGACGGGCTGGGGATCCCGGTAGGTATAGAAGGCGGCGTCCCCCGTATCCCGGCCGATGAAGCCGCAGCCGTAGGCGCCTCCCTGGACCCGGATCTCGTTCCACAGGTACATATAATTCAGTACGTTGGCCAGCACGGGGATGCTGCCGCTGTACTTCCTTCCGTGGAGAGCGAAGCTGGTGCCCATCACGGCGAAGCCCACCTGGGCGGGGATCACGATGCCCTCCCGGCGGATGCCGGGCAGGGGATAGGCGGCTTCGGCGGCAGGAGCGCTCCCGGCAGACGGAATGAGACTCAGGAAACGGTCCAGGGCCGCGTCCCCGAAGGCTTCGGAGACGGAGACCGTCATCCGCTCCCGGGTGACCAGCCTGCTCATCAGACCGGCCATATCCGCAAGCAGCGATTTCAAAGCCTCGTCCCCGGCGTTCAGGGTTCTGTCCAGCCACTGGAGGGCGCTGACGCCGCTAATGGCTTCTCCGGCGGCGCCGTGGGCGGTCTGATAGCTCAGGGCGCGGGTAATGGCATAGTTGATGCCGTTCCCCGCCAGGGTCATCTTGGCGGCTGCGGAGGCCTGCTGCATCACGTCCCGCAGGAGGTCTGTGTCCTCCCAGAGGGTCTCGGTGAGGAGCTCGGTGAGGAGCTCGGCAGCGGGACCGCAGAGCTCGGCCAGGCAGGCAGCGGAGACGTTGAGCATCACCCGGCAGTGCAGGGGATCGGTTCCCGGCAGAACGGCGGGGGAGAAGCTCACCCGGCCCAGGATGTTCTTGATCTCCAGGGGGAGGGCGGCCCGGCTGTGCTTCTTCGTCGCCATGACACCCAGCACCTGGCACAGCATAGCCAGCTTGCTCAGCTCCTCGGCGGTGAGGTCGGAGGCCAGGAAGTGGGCCCGGATAAAGGCGATATCGCTGCCTGTGGTATGCCTCATGACGGGAATGCCGTTCTTCTTCGTCTCGGTCATCTGCAGCGGCTCCGGCTTCTCCGCCAGGTCCGCGAGCTTCAGCATGGGGATGCTGGCCAGGGCTTCGGGACTGTCCGGCGTCTGCTGCCACTGGAGGAGGCGCTCCGCCCGGTCTTTCTGGGCAGCCTTGTCCGCCTCGGTCCATCCGGCGGTTTCCCCCCGGACCCGGGCGGCTTCCTTTTCCCGCTTCTCCCCGCCCAGGGTGCGGGAGGGGACCATTACCACGGTGACGCCGTGGGCGTCGTCCAGGAAGAACTCCCGGATCAGCTTTTCAAAATAACCGTTTTCCAACCCGGCTTCCAGGGTCTTCAGCGCAGGCTCCACAATGAGGGAATCTGCCGGGTCTCCGCCATAGAGCCAGGTATCCAGCATGGTGATCGCCTCCAGCAGGCTCCTGGGGGCCCATCCGCCCTCCCGGTCCCGCTTGTTGAAGGCATAGCGATGGAAGCAGGCGGAAAGCCTGGCCTTGTCCAGCCCGTTTTCCGCCAGATCGGTAAGAGTATCCCGGACGACCTTCCGCAGGTCTTCCAGGTTTTCCACCTCGGTATTCATGGCGACCCAGGCCAGGGTGGCCTGCAGCGCGCCGCTGTCCAGGTCCAGCAGAAAGTCCTGGGCGAGGCCGCTGTCAATCACCGCCCGCTTCAGGGGCGCTTCGTTGTCTCCCGCCAGATAATCCGTCAGTACGGCGGCGGCAAACAGCTTTTCCCGCTCCGCGTAGGAGCCCAGGATCCGGGAGCTGCAGACGATGGTCCGCTTCTCCGGATTCTCCTCCTCGCCGATCTCATAGGGCACCGTCTCCGTGACGGCGGCCACGGGCTTCTGGAAGGGAATGGGGAAATCCGCCTCCTGGCGGGAGAAGTCCCGGAGGAAGGAATCGATCTTGGCCAGCACCGGGTCCAGATCCACGCTGCCCACCAGGGAGATGCGGGAATTGGCGGGGTGATAATATTTCCGGTGGTTGGCGATGAACTGCTCATAGGTGAGATCCGGGATGCAGGCGGGATCGCCGCCGGAATTGAAGCGGTAGCAGTTGTCCGGGAAGAGAAGCCGCATGGATTCATGGGCCATGAGGGTGGTGGGGGAGGCCATGCTGCCCTTCATCTCGTTGAACACGACGCCCTGATATCCCAGGCTGTCCCCCTCGCCCTCGTAGCGCCAGCCCTCCTGCCGGAAGATCTCCGGCTTGTGATAGATGGCGGGGTGGAGCACGGCATCCAGATACACATCCATCAGGTTCAGCAGGTCCTGGTCGTTCCGGGTGCTCACGGGATAGACGGTCTTGTCCGGATAGGTGAGGGCATTGAGGAAGGTTTGCACCGAGCTTTTCAGCAGCTCCACAAAGGGCTCCTTCAGCGGATACTTGTCCGAGCCGCAGAGCACCGAATGCTCAAGAATGTGGAATACGCCGGTGGAATCCTCCGGCAGGGTCTTGAAGGCAATGGAAAAGGCCTTGTTCTCGTCCGGCCGGTCCAGCCAGCAGAGCTTGGCTCCGGTGCCCAGGTGCTCCATCTCCACCAGCCGCCCGCCCAGCTCCTCCAGGGGGCGGATGCGGTCGATCCGAAAACCGTGTATGACTTCGTTCAGCTGCATCGTGATTGCTCCTGTTCAGTAAAGTCCCCGGGCCTGTCCCGGCCCGGGGCATGGTTCATGTGGAAATAGTACCATGTACCCCCCGCGTTGTCAACGCGGGGGGCATTGCGTCAGATCCACATTTTGTCGATCTTCATTACGTCGCTGTTTTCCATGTATTCCCGGAGATACAGCTGGCACAGCTCCTCCATGGTGCAGTCTCCTTCGTTGTTTTCCAGCAGGATGGTGATGACCCGGGAGGGGATCAGAATATCCGCGTTCTTCATGCTGGCGCTGTGGGACCTGGCCAGCGCGGCCACGATCTTCCGGATATCCGCGTCTCCGAAAGCCGCCTTGAAGAAGGCGGCTTCTTCGGTCTTGCGCCGGTCAAAGCTCCGGTTATGCAGGATCCGGATCACCGTGGCAATGCCGAAGGTGAGGGGAAGGATCAGCGTCATGGGGATCCAGGCGGGCAGACGGGTGAGGAAGCCGTAAAAGTCGTTCCAGCCTCCGTTTTCCTCCCCGATCACCGCCACCATGACGTAGTACAGGGCGGAATAGATCGCCACCGGGATCAGGGCCAGCAGGGAATCCAGGATCCCCAGGCGCTTCTCGCTCATGAAGAAGCAGAAGGCGACGAAGGCCAGGATCGGGCAGACCCCGTGCAGGAAGAAGCGCGACCCGGAGAAGATCAGCAGAAAGCCCTTCACCGGAGCCAGGATGCACAGGGAGATGAGAAAGGTGAGGGATACCGCCGTGACCCCGGCGTATACCAGGACTACGATCCACCGGGGCATATGGTAGTTGTGCTTCCGAAGCCCGTCCAGGGTATAGGGGATGACCATGGCCATGGCCGCCGCGGCCAGGATATTGGAGTTCACCGTGAACATGCAGAAGGTGCGCAGACCCATGTGATCGAAGTTCTCGTCCTGCAGGGTCGTGAGGTTCATGGTGACGCCGATGCATACGCATACCACCACGCACAGCGCGCTGAACAGGGCAAGGAGGCACTGTCTGCGGGTGTGCTTCATGACTTTATCCATCTCTGCTCGCTCCTTTCCCATACTGCCCATCCTGTATGTTTATTCAGTATAACACAGGGAGCGGGCAAAGACAACGGGAATACGATCCGCGGCGAAATGTGAAGAAACAAACAATCAAATATGAAGAAAATGTGATGGTTAGTCTTGCCTTTTTTTGCTGCAGCCGTTATAATGCAGGCGTTGGCATCTTTGACAAATCGGGGATGTCCAACAATTCTTTATTTTCTTTATGCAATATCTGCCCTTCCTTTTCGTGAGCCGATCCTTCGGATCCGGCTCTCCCGGAGGGAGGCACAGTCTTTTTGGGAAGCAAGAAAATTTTTTATAAAGGAGAAGAAGTATGAAAACTGGCAGAAAACTCTTGTCCCTTCTGCTGACGCTGATCCTGGTGGTTTCGCTTATGGGCGGAGCCATCACGGTGAGCGCTGCGGAAGGCCCCTTCGAGGCGGACACGGTCCTGACCAACGGCCGGGAGTACGTCATCGTCACCGAGGCCGACGGAAAGTATTTCGCCCTTTCCAAGGGTGAGGACGGCCTTGGCGCTGAAGAGGTCATCGTTGCCGACGGGCAGATCGCCGATGCGCCGGATACCGCCATCTGGATCGCCCATTTCGATGATCCGACCACCACGGTGGAGAGCCTCGCCGATCCCGGCAGCTTCATCTTCGCGGGTTCCGGCGGCTTCATGACCTATTCCGGCGGCCGCGGCTTCGACTATGACGCCGAGACCCAGACCATCGCGCTCCATGGCGGCAAGTATTACATGACCTTCGACGGCACCGCCTTCGATCAGGGCACCCTGGAAGAGGCCTGCAAGGTCCTGATTTTCGGCCGGGGCGAAGAGGTCGTCGTGGAAAAGGTCAAGATCGACTATCCCGAGCCGGAGACCATCGTCAAGAGCGCCGTGAAGGATGCGGACGGCTCCATCCATCTGGCCTTCACCTCCGACGTTCACTATGACGGTAAGAACCTGAACCTGAAGACCTGGCTGGAGGCTGCCGAGGCCGACGTGGGCTATATCGACAGCATGGGCTTCTGCGGCGATATGGGCTCCGCCTATGCCAACGTAGACCAGTTCTGGCAGTGGACCGGGGAGATCATGGACTACATGGACAGCCAGATCGAGGCCGGCAAGGTGGGCTCCGCTGTGTATACCCACGGCAACCATGAATGGTTCCCCTCCGCCGGAGGCAATTACGCTGAGCTCTATGACCAGGTCGACGCCGCCAAGCGCCTGATGCAGGTGGGCGAAGCGGTCCGCACCGAGGACTACATCATCTACTGCTTCGGCAGCGGCGAAATCGCGAAAACCTTCAGCTATGACTATGACGAGGCGGATATTGCCGAGCTGGCGGAGTATCTGAAGACCGCCCCCACCGATATCCCCATCTTCATTCTGACCCATTTCCCCATCCACTACTGGAATGCCGTTGACCCCACCTCCGGCCGTGCCGAGGAGCGGTACATGAAGAGCGCCGCCGCCCTCATCGACGTGCTGAACACCCATGATAACCTGGTGGTGCTCTGGGGCCACAACCACTCCAATTATGACGACTTCTACTATGACCCCAAATTCCCCGGGGATGAGATCGTCACCGGGCCCGAGGGAACCACGGTGAAGCTGAACTTCACCTATCTGGCCGCAGGCTGCACCGCCGATGCCGAGTACACCGGCCCCGAGGCCGGCAGCGCCGCCACCATGAACAAGGGCCTGGTTGTCACCATCGGTGCGGACAAAAAGCTGAGCTACAGCTATTACACCATCAGCGGGGAAAAGATGGGCGTAGAGGCCCCCTGGCTGGTCCGCTTCCGGGACGGCGTGAAATATGAGGTCTACGATGCCCAGTATGTGGATGACGGCGGCACCGTGAAGCTCCCCGAGGTGAAGGACTTCGACGGCTACGTCTTTACCGGCTGGTACTACTGGGATGACTGCGTCGCGATCCCCTTCGATGAGACGACCCCCGTGACCAACAACATGCTGGTCACCGCAGGCTACCGTTATGACACGGGCCGGAGCACGGACTACGTCTATATCACGGTCCAGCTGGCCGACGGCATCGCCGTGGGCAAATCCGGCACCCCCATCCTCATGTACCCTGTGCCCTATACCAAGGGCATCACCGGCGTCAAGGCGCTCCAGGCCCTGCAGGACGCGGAGTGCCCCGTGGAGACCAAGGTCGCCTCTGCCGGCTACGGCTATCTGGCCAACGTCTGGGGTCTGGATACCGAGAACACCTGGCTGATGGCCACCAACTCCTCCAAGGGCTACGTCTCCGCCTCCAGCGCCCTGGAGCCCGGCAACTGCTACTACGTCCTGACCTATGAAGACGAGGCGGACCGCGCTTCCGCCAGCTTCCTGAAGCCCTTCACCGCGAAGGCGGAGGCCGGTACCGATGTGGCCTTCGACGCCGCGTATTGGCACTTCAACGAGTCCAACGTCTATGAGATCTATTCCATCGACGGGGACGTATACTGCGGCACGACTCTGGATGCCCTGGCGGACACCGGCGTGGACGCCGTGGACGGCGCCTTTGCGCTGAACTTCCCGTACGGCGGAACCTACTATGTGGCCGTGAAGGCTGACGGCATCGGCCTGGCTGCCACCGTCATCACGGTGGACGGACCTGCTGCGCCGGAGGCCCCCGCTGAGCCCGAGCAGCCCGCCGAACCTGAGGAGCCCGTGGGTGAGTTCTACGTGGTCACGGCCGGGGATACCCTGTGGCGCATCGCCCAGAAGTATTACGGCTCCGGCTTCAAGTGGGAGACGATCTACGAGGCCAACAAGGGCGTCATCAGGAATCCCAAGATGATCTACGTGGGCCAGGTCCTGCTGATCCCCTGAACCCATAGCCGGATCTGATCCGGCAGCACGGCAAAACGAAACGGACCGGCGCGGCAGTATGCCGCGCCGGTCAGACTGTAGACAAAGTACCAAAGCCTCGCAGAGTTCGCGCCCGCAGGCGCGAATAGAGTCAAGATCCATTTTGGCCCGGAATTCATTTCTGGGCCAAAATACCGCTCACGGAGCGCACTGTGCAATGAACTGGTGGAGTTTACCTGAAATCGACCCAA
>CAMVBX010000001.1 GCA_947165825.1 uncultured Clostridia bacterium | reverse complement strand
AGAACGTTTGTGAAATCGTGAGTGAAATACTGACGCTTTGATATCAACAAATTCCCGTTTGTCGAGATGCACTCCGCGCGACACATGGGGTGCATTTGGTACCATTATCAGCGTTATTTCCCAGAACGCGGTTTTAGACCGCAGCAGAACCGCAGGGATTGACTCTCTGCGGCTATTTGTCTTTTCCGCCCGTCGGTTTTTGGTTGCGTATTCGGAAAAACCCTGTATAATTCTCTCAACAACGGGGTGGGAAGGAGAACGGCAATGTCCGAAATGAAAAGGCTTGAGGAAAGCCGCGCGCACGCGGTTTCCTTTATGGTCCGGGAGATCGCCCACGTATGCCGGGAGATGAAGAAACGTGCGCCGGGAAGCGCCGGAGAACGGGAAGCCGGGAAATATATGGCAAAGCTCCTGCGGGATGCGTGCGGCTGCGGGGATATCCGGATGGAAAGCTTCACGGAACACCCTGCCGCTTTCCACCGCTATTTCAAGTTCTCCGCGGTCCTGGACTGTCTGTGCGCGGTCACCCACTTTTTCTGCCCCTGGCTCAGTCTGGTTTTCGGCGCTGCCGCCCTGCTCCTGTTCCTCTTTCAATTCGTCCTGTACAAGCAGGTGATCGATCCCCTGTTTCCGGAGAAGGAAAGCCTGAACGTAACGGCTCTCCGCCCCTGTTTGGGGGAAGTCCGACAGCGGATCTTTCTGAACGGGCATATGGACGCCGCCTGGGAATTTCCCCTCAATTATCATTTCGGCGGGATCGTGTTTGAGATCCCCGGCGCTGCCGCCGTGGTCGGGGTGCTGTTTTATCTGCTTCTGGGGATCTGCCGGCTCTGCGGCGCGGGATCCTGGGTGCAGACCGCAGCGCTCTGGGGCCTGATATTCCTGCCGTTTTTTCTGCTTGTGGGCTGCACCTATGACCCGAAGCGGGTGGTGGACGGAGCAAACGACGATCTGACCGGATGCTTTATGGGCATTGCGGTCCTGCGGGAGATGGAACGCCTCGGCGTAACGCTGGAGCATACCGAACTGGGGGTGATCCTCACCGGATCGGAAGAAGCCGGTCTTCGCGGGGCAAAAGCCTGGTGCGGAGCGCACAGGGGAGAGTACCGGGACGTTCCGACCGTTATCCTCTGCTTCGACACCATTCACGATCCGCAGAAGCTCCTGGTCAACCTGCGGGACCTGAACGGCACCGTCCCGGCGGATCAGGAGCTTGGCGGGGAGTTTCTGCGCGCGGCGGAAGAAGCGGGAATCCCCTGCGCAAAGGGAAGCGTTCCCCTGATGGGCGGCGCAACGGACAGCGCCGCCTTTACCCAGGGCGGCTTTCGCTCCATCGGGATCACCGGACTCAGCCACAAATTGGAGCGGTATTATCATACGCGCAAGGACTCCTATGACAATCTGAACGAAGAAGGACTGGAAAACTGCTACAGAGCGACGGTCCGGTTCATCGGGAACAGGGAACGGCAATCATCCGGCTCAGAGCATCCGGTTTCCCCGCTCTGATGAAAAACTGCTGCATCCGCCCGGGAAACGGGATCCGATGCAGCAGTTCTCTTCTCTTTTGGTCAGACTCAGCGCCGATACGCCAGCAGCGTCAGCACGGTGTAGAACACGACCATGCTCCCCAGGATCAGCGCCTGCTTCCCCCGGTGCTCCGTCAGCAGGCCCACGAATTCCCGCACCGCAGCGTTGGGCCAGAAATACCATTTTGTCCTGGCGCCCATGCCCACCGCCCGCATTTTCACCCGGCGGGCCTTGAGGCCGCCGCGGAACACGTGGTAATTCGTGGTGGAAAAGGCGACCTTTCCCTCCGGATTTGCCGCCAGGATGATCTCCTTGGAAAATTTCATGTTCTCAAAGGTATCCGTGGACCGGTTCTCTTCCAGGATCCGTTCCTCCGGGACGCCCTGTTCCAGCAGATACCGCTTCATGGCGGCGCTCTCCGCGCACGGCTCATCAGGCCCCTGGCCGCCGGAGGGGACGAATACCGGCGCTTTTCCGGTCTCCGCCTCCTGTTTTTTCGCAAAATCCAGAGCCCGATCGATCCGCCCCCGCAGAAGGGGCGAGGGCGTACCGTCGCTGCGGATGCCGCAGCCGAGGATAATGATGAAATCCTTGTCCGGCTCCGGTTCATAGCGGATCACCACCGCGTCCGCGATGATGATGCCCAGCAGCATGCACTCAAAATACAGGTACACGGCGGCAAAGAGGTTGGTGATCAGATCGTGGATCATCACCTCCTGCAGGCTTCCGGACACGGCATAATCAAAGATGAACAGGAAGGCCAGACCGCCCACCAGCAGGAAAGCCAGAATGATCCCCAGAAGGTTCACCAGCCGCCTTCCCTCATGCCGGATCAGGGAGAGATTGGATACCACCAGCGCCGCAGAGAAAAGCAGAAGGAAAGGGCTGGAAATGAGCATGTATTGCTTTGCGGAATCCAGCAGCATACGCATGACGGCATCCGCCGGGTACAGCTCAGGCCAGCGCAGCATCCGGCTGACCAGCACCGCATTCGTCGCCAGCACAAAAAGGGCAAACAGGGCAAAGCCCATGTAATAGATCGTATTGTAGGAATAGGGATTATACCGATGCTGCTCCCGCCAGGCCCAGAGGAGCATGAAGAATGCCGCCAGGCAGAAGGCTGCCGTTATCCCGCAGATGGGAACGGCGCTGCGTTCCGTCCCCCCCAGGGACAGGAGCAAGACCGCGAGCCCGGCGATCCCCGCCAGAAGCAGAAGCAGGAAGAGCTTCGGCTTTTTCGTCCGGGTGTCAAACTGCAGCTTTGGAAATGCGCTCACAGCTTCTTTTTCAGGGTCAGGATATTCCGTCCGTCCCGATAGGAATAGGTCACGTCGTCCATGAGCTGTTTGGTCAGGAAGACCCCCAGCCCGCCGACGTCCCGCTCGCTGACCGGGAGCGATATATCCGGATCGGTCCTGGCCAAGGGATCATAGGGCATACCCTGGTCGATGAAGGTGATGGACACCGTAACGGGATCATCGCTGACTTCCACGCGCACCGCGGCGCTGCCCTTATCCGGCGCATAGGCATAGTGGGCGATATTCACGAAGATCTCCTCCACCGCCACGCCGATCTGCATCTGCGCCTTCGGCGGACAGTCCGCCGCCTCCAGACGCTCATCCACGAAGGTCTGCACCTGCGCCAGGTTCTCGTCGACGGCTTCAAGCTCCAGCTCATTGCGGGAGAAAGTCAGCTTGTCCGTCCGTTCCAGCAGCTCCAGAAGCTCCCGCTTCCACAGCTCGATCTCCGCTCTGCCCTGCTCCGTCTCCAATCCCTTGCGCCGGATGGAGCGGCGGATCATGCGGGTATACCCGATGATGCGGGCTTTGTCCTCCACCTCCCGCAGCTTCGCGGGGCAGTTCGTGCCCAGATAGGCGGAAAGCGCCTTGTGCCAGAAGGTCCGGCCGGTTTCCTGGTCGAAGCCCTGGAACGCCAGGATCGTTTCCGGCTTCAGCTCGGAATACCCGACGAAGGAGTTGTAGATGCTCGCCAGTTCAAAGATGGGATGGCCCACCGCCAGGGTGTCCATATCGATGAGCAGGACCTCGTCATTCTGCAGCTCCAGATTCTTCGTATGATAGTCCCCGTGGAGCATATGATCGTCCCTGGGCACCGCCTCCACCAGGGCCAGCAGCTTCGCTCCGGCCTCCCGGGGCAGATAGTCCTGCATAAACCGGGCCCAGTCCAGGGCCGTTTCCCGCATATCCGGCAGCTTGCCCGCCGGAACCAGCGTGCCGTGGATCGTCTTCAGCAGCTTTACGTATTCCTCCACGCACCAGTCCAGCTTCTCCGGCTCCGTTGCGATGATCTTGGAGAAGGACCTGGCGTTCAGCAGCTCGAAAACAGAGCCATAGCTCTCCCCCACCCGGACCACGTCGTAAGAAATGGCCGTGGGGATGCCCAGGATCAGGGCAAGCTTTGCCACCTCCCGCTCATGCTGGATATCCGCCAGAGCGTCGGCATTGTTGTAAACCTTGACCACATTATCCCGGTCGATCCGGTAGATCGTGCCGTTTGCGCCGCGCCCGATCTCCTCGCAGCCCTCCACCGAGACGACCCGGTAGGCCTTTTCCACCGTCATCATCTCGGTGAACCCGGTCATCTCCAGGATCTCATAAACCTCGGAGCTGACGTTTCGGATGCTCAGCTCCGGGATCATCTTTTTCAGGTGCAGGATCACCCGCAAGCCCGCGCTGGAAATATACTCCAGCTTCTCCGCGTCCAGGATCAGGGCGATATCCCGCTCCGCCCCCAGCTTCGCCAGGATCTCCTGTTCCACCGCTGCTGCGTTATTGGAGTCGATCCGCCCGGAGAGCGGGATCGTAATCCGCTTTTTTTCCATACCCTTCCGTCTCCTCTTCCCATATTCGTGGCAGCGCCGTTTCCTTCGTCTATGCCGTACTGTGCCTTAGAAAGCCTTGGTAATGGTGATCTCCGCGTTGTGCCCCACGATCTGTACGGTGACCTCATCCGCCAGGTTGGCCACAATGGACTTTTCCAGTTCGTCCCAGGCCTCGTCGGCTTCCGCGTTCTCTCCCCGCTTGCTTTTGACCTCGGACATATAGGTGCTCATGGACCAGTTATAGGTATCCGCGCCGGAAACATACCCTCTGGGGCTGCCCATGCTGATCAGACCCAGAGAGAGATTGGACACCCCGGGCGAACTCTGGCTCTTTGGAAGCACAACGATGGCCACCATTTCCCGGAGTTTTCCCATGAATCCCCGGGCCGCCGCGTTTTTCCCGCTGGAGGAGGCGGCCAGCAGCTGCTTGCGCATCTCCTTGTCCAGCGTAACATCGGCGCTGAGGCAAAGGCGGAATCTCCGCTCCTCCTGCTCCGCCTGATAGCAGGCCTCCACGCTGCCCGCAATGCCCCGCATCAGGCCGATCAGCTCCTCCGCCAACAGGCGGAGCCGCAGCTGCTCCTTGTGCGCGAGACCGCTGTCGGTCCCCAGTTTCTCCGTTGCCGCCAGGGCTTCTTCCATTCCTTCGCCCCGGGTCGTGACTTTGATCCTTGCTGTCTTCATTCCGCTCTTCTCCCTCCGCTTATTCGAAGGTCAGGATATCCGTAAAGCCGGTGACCTCAAAAATTTCCATGATGCTTTCGTTCACATGAGTAAGCTTCATTTCTCCCTGCTTGTTCATGGTCTTCTGCGCCGAAAGCAGCACACGCAGCCCGGCGGAGGAGACGTACTCCAGACCGGAGAAATCGAAAATGAGCGTATCGATCCCCTCCAGGGAATCCTGCAGTTCCTTTTCCAGCTCTGGCGCGGTAACGGTATCCAGACGGCCCGCCAAGGCCAGGGTCAGCTTGCTTCCGCTTCCGGTTTTGTTGATGGTCATATCGCAACCTCCTTATCCGATTCCGTACGGTCGGGATAAACCTGCCTGCGGACCGCAGGGGATTCTGATCCAGCCGTTTCCGCAGCGCAGGATACGTTCAGTATAGCAGAATATCCGTCCGTGTCCAATAAATGTCCAAGACAGTCGGCTCTTCCCGGAGAATTCACAGGCCTCCGGACAACACGGAGCGGCTCACCGGGAAGGTGAAGCAGGTATCGGGATAAGGCTCAGCCGCCAGGGTGAAATGCCACCATTCCTCCTCCAGCGGCAAAAAGCCCCGGGCCCGCATGGCCTCCCGCAGCAGCAGGCGATTGGTCCGCTGCTCCGCCGTGATCCCCGGATAGTCCGGGCGGCTGATCGGGCCGAACCGATCGAAGGGGCTGCCCATGTCCAGCTCCCGCCCCATCCCGCCGCAGAGCGTCAGGTCCACGGCGCTGCCCCGGCTGTGGGCGGATTCTTCTGCGATATACCCCAATGGGATCAGCGTTTCCTTTTTCAGCTCCGGATAATACTCCGCTTTCCTGCGGGTATCCGCCGGGTCCTTCGCCCAACGGAGAAAATGGTCCACGGCCTGCCGGGGGCGATAGGCATCGAAGACCTTCAGCCGCAGTCCCCTGACTGCCAGGTCTGCGCTCACCGCCCGCAGCGCATCCGCGGCCTCCCGGGTCAGGAGGGCGGCGGGTTCCCAATATCCGTCGATCCGGGTCCCGATGAAATTCTCCGCCGAGGCATACCGGATCTCCTGAATGATCTCCGGCACAGCCTCGCTCAGCAGGACGAATCCCGAAGCATCGTGAGAAAGCTTCATGCGGTCCTTCTCCCTTTCTTCCCCTTTTCTCCGGCGGGGAGCAGGGACCTCCCTCCGGAGCGGCTCATGGCTCCGCAGGACTGTCGACGATCGTGATCCGGCCCTGGCCGCAGGGATCCGCGTATGCTTCCCCCACCACTCCGCCGAGGGTCCCGGCCATATAGTCGATCAGCACCTGATGATCCAGCTTAATCCCGTCCCGCAGGACGGGCACGCCGTCGAACACCGTAAAGCCGTCGCCGTTTTCCTTGAGCGTATAATCCAATCCGGCCAGGGTGTACGTCCCGGAGAGGTCGATGGGCTCGCCTGCCACCAGCACATTCTTCACCCGGCGCTCGCCCTCAACGCGAAGGAACATGCCATTCTCGTCCGACAGGCAGGGGGAGGGAAGATAGCTGTGGATTTCATAGGTCAGGCCGGAGACCTGCAGGAAACCGCCGCATTCCCCCGGAACGATGCGCGCGCCCCATTCCAGCGCGTCCAGGATCTGCTGTCCGGTCACTTCCGCCACGCACAGATAGTTTCCGAAGGGATGCACGGTCAGGATATCCCGCAGGGTGATGTCCCCCGCGGCAAGATTTGCCCGGATGCTGCCGCCGACGGCAATGGCGATGTCCGCGCCGGATTGGTCAAGGTACGCGTCCGCGCACAGATCCCCCAGGTTCGTCTCCGCCCGCCGGATCATGCGGATCGGCTTGCCTCCGGCATCCGTCGCTGCGGGGTCATATATGGTGAGCTCCACCGTGCTGACGGCAACCGTCTCGCCCAGCTTCCGATCCAGCGCTTCGGTGGCCTCCGCCACAGCCCGGGCCATCTCATTGTCGATCCCCAGCTTTTCCGGCGCGGGAACGCTGTCGCTCCAGGTATACAGACCGGTGCTGACTTTCCCGTCCGGCGCGATGAAGCACCAGCCGATATTGGCCAGTTTCGTGCCGCAGGCGGAGCGGGGGGTGGGCACGCCCTCCGCATTCTTCATGACCACCTGGTCGGCATCGTGGCTGTGCCCGTCCAGCACGGCGTCGATCCCCCGGGTATGGGAGATCACGTCGGCATAGTTCCATGGCGCGCTCTGCAGGCTGTTCCCCAAATGCCCCATGAGGATCACGTGATCAGCGCCTTCCGCTCTTGCCTCATCCGCGGCAGACTGAACGGCGGAATATACCCCCTCCCCCGTTTCATCCTGGAGGAATCCATAGATAAACTCCCCCGTCTCATCCTGAAAAAAGCCGGGCGTGGAGGTAATGATGGTCTGCGGGGTGGTGACGCCCACGAAGGCGATCCGTTTTCCCCCCAGCTCCCGGATCACATAAGGCCGGAAGACCTGCTCCCCGCGGCAGGTGAAATTGCAGCTGATGTACGCGAAATCCGCCATCCCCGCCAGGGAGAGGAACTGTTCCATGCCGTAATCGAACTCATGGTTGCCGGGAATCGCCGCGGAGTAGCCCAGCCGATTCATGAGCCCCAGGATCGCTTCTCCCTTCGTCATCGTCCCCACCGGCTCGCCCTGGATGCTGTCCCCGTCGTCCACCAGGAGCACCGCATAGCCCTGGGCGATCAGGGCGTCCCGCACCTCCTGGAGCCCGGCATAGCCGAAGCCTTTATCGATGCCGCAGTGGACGTCGCTGGTGTAGAGGATCACGGTGCCTCTGCTCTCCCCTTCCGGGACCAGAAAGTCCGTCCAGCCCTCCAGGATGGGAGCAAGCTGTTCTTCCGTCACCGCCGCCTTCGGCATGAGACGCTGACCGGTCCCGGAAAGGATCCGGTTCATGACCGCCCACTGCACAGCCTTGTCCGCCCAAGGGGAGATCTCGTCTGCGTCCAGGAAGCCCAGGGGAAACAGCCAATCGCCCCGGGGCGCCTGATCCAGGGCCAGGGCGCTGCGATACAGCATCACGGCCATTTGTTCCAGGGTAACCGGATCATCCGGTCCGAATCTGCCGTTTCCGTAGCCGTTGACGATGCCCCTGTCCATAGCCCAGCGGATCGCCGGAGCAAACGCCCCGTCAGGCGGAACATCCGCAAACGCGGTCTGGCTCTCCCCCGGAGCCGCATCGCCGCTCATTTCGTAGAGCGCGGTGAGAAACTCTCCCCGGGTCAGCGGTGCTTCCGTCTCCCCATCCGCCGCCAGGGCATGGCCGGAAAAGAGGGACAGCGCCAGAATCAGGGCCAGCAGGAGAGAAAGACGCTTTCTGTGTTTCATGTCGATACCTCCCAAAACGGTTCTTTCGATATTTACAGCGGGGCGATCTGCCCGATTCATCCAAGAGGATCACAGCGCATCAGCATCGTGGCGATCTGCGCCCGGGTCGCGGTTTCCCCGGGGGCAAGGCGGTGATCCTCCGTTCCCCGCAGCACCCCCTCCGCCGTCATCCAGCGCAGAGCCTCGTCGGCCCAGTCGGAAACCTCCCCCGCATCGGCAAATTCCAGCGGGCGGTCCGGAGCCTCCCTGCCCGGGTCTTTCATCCGGATATACCGCCAGAGGATCACGGCGAACTGCTCCCGGGTAACGGGATCGTTGGGCCCGAAGGTCTCCGGGTCATACCCGCCGACGAGCTTCACCCCGGCGGCCCACCGGATCGCCTCCGCATACCAGGCTCCCGGATCCACGTCGCCGAAGGGCATGGCATCGCTCGCGGAAGGGCTGCCTTCCATCCGCCACAGGATCGTCACCAGCATGGCCCGGGACGCGGCGCTGCCGGGGGAAAACAGGCCGCCGTCATAGCCGTTCATGATCCCGCGCTCCAGCGCATAGTGGATCCCGTCATGGTACCATGCCTCCGGATCCAGGTCTGAAAAGGCGGTCAGGGGACAGCGCCCATCCCGGGTGCAGGTCAGCCAGGGGCGTTCGGTTTCCCCCTGTGCCGGGGGATCCCCGGTCTCCCCCGCCGGGTCTGGCCCGGGCGTCGGCTGCGTCGGCGCCTCCGGTTCAGCAGGATGAACGTCCTCCGCAGCGGCAGGCGTATAGGCCAGGGAGACACGCAGGGGGGCAAAGCCCGGCGCATCGCTGCTGACCGTAAGCTCCAGCTTCGTCTGCCGGTCCGGGAGAGAAAACCGGATGAGGAAAGTCAGCGGTCCGCCGCCGGTTTGCTGATCCGCATAATACACGGTCCCGCCCCCCGTCTCCCGGAGCAGAAGGAGATACTGGCTTTCTTCCCGGGAGTCAGCCACGGTCACCCGCAGCGCCGCGGACCCGGGCCAGAAGACCTCCTCCAGGCCATCTCCGTCCACATCGGCCAGTTCTGCCCGCGCCGGTCCGCCTTCCGCCAGCAGAGGCTCCACGGTGATTCCCTGCACAGCGTCCATGGCATAGAATCCGGGCTCCCCGGATCCGGCGGCAGATGCGCCGTTCAGCCCCAGAATCAGCAGAAGGCTCAGCGCGGCGGAAAGGATTCTCTTTTTCATGTCGCTTCCTCTGTTTCATACGATGGCCCGGATCCCCGATTTCCGGAGGATCCGGGCAGTTTTTTTGTTGTTTTATCCCTCTCCCGGATAGCGGTAAAGGAAGGTGACGATCTGGGCCCGCACACAGGCGTCGTCCGGGGAGAAGGTGGTGTCGCCCGTGCCTCTGGTGATCTTGTTTTCCACCGCCCAGGTCACCGCCTCGGCATACCAGGAATCCACAGGCACATCCGCAAAGACAGCGGCCGCCTTCGTATGCGCCCCTGCGAAGCGGTACAGGAAGGTCACGGTCTGGGCTCTGGTCACGGTGGCGTCCGGCGCAAATTCCGTCTCGCTCACGCCCTGGGTGATCCCCTGCTCCACCGCCCAAAGGACGGCCTTCTCATAGTAGCTCCCCTTCGCCACGTCCTGGAAGGGCATCTCCCCTCCCGCAGGCTCGGGCTTGCCTGCCGCGCGCCACAGGAAGGTCACCATCTGCGCCCGGGTACAGGGCACATCCGGGCTGAAATGCGTCTCGTCCGTGCCGTTGGTGATCCCCTGTGCCACAGCCCAGGCCACCGCGTCGGTGAACCAGGTCCCCGCGGGCACATCCGCAAACTGCTGATCCGGCGCCGGGGGTTCCTCAGCCGGGGCGCCAGCCGGGACAAATTCCACACCGATCCTCACGTTTTCCGCCGGCATGATGAAGCTCCAGGTGCCGTCCCCGTTGTCGATGAGCTCCAGCGGGATGCCGTTCCGGTTGGTCACGGTGACCGTCCCGACGGTATAGCCCTCCTCCGGCTTCGGCGTAAACGTGACCCGGCTCCCCGGGATGGCGCTGTTGGCGCCGGTCTGCACCGTGCCGTTCTCCAGGCGTCCGCTCAGACCGATCATGTACTCCCGAATCGTCGGTACATCCGAGCTGCCGGGCTCCGCCGTACCGCTCACCGTCACCCGGATCTCCACGGTACGGCCGCTGGGCATCAGGGTGGCCGTCAGGGTGGCGGTACCTTCGCTGATACCGGTGACAACGCCGTTTTCATCCACGGAGGCGACGGCGGGATCGGACACGGAGTATTTCGTCTTTCCGCTGATATCCATAAATCCGGTGGAGTCAAAGCGAAGCGCGGCGGTCTTTTTCTCACCGCTCATGAGCGCCAGCTCCGCGCCGCCGTTGAGCTCCAGGTTCAGCGGCGCATCCAGGGTGATGAAGCTGTGATCCGTGCACTTCACAGCCTCGTCGTACTGATCCCGCACCACGACGGTCACGGCGTCATAGCCGCAGAACCGGAAGACGGTGACCGGGAGGACGATGGTCTTCGCAACGGTCCGGGTCTCCCCGGGGGCCAGGCCGGAGATGTCCTCCGTGATCAGCAGGTCGTCATCCATGCCGTATTGTTCCTTCAGGTCGCCGTAAAGTCCCTCAAGGACAAGGTCGGCCTTCATGCCCTGAGGCGCGGCCAGGTTTCCGGTATTGGTCACGGTGTACTCCACGTCGAAGCCGTCTCCGCTCTGCACGCATTTCACCAGCTCCGGCGCATATTCCGCCTTCGGAACGAAGGGCTCGGAGAAGGTCTCTGTCGGATCGTACCAGGTGCCGTCCGCCCTCTTCTCCCTGGCCACTGCCTGGATGCAGAAGCCCTCGGGTCCGTCTGCCGGGATGGTCCAGTCGAATACGACCTGCCTGGCCGAGTTGACCTGGAATTCCTCTTCGCTGTAAGCAGTCTGCAGCAACCTTCCCTGTACGCCGTTCCTGTACTCATAGAATCGGACCTCGCAGCCCTTGGCGTTGGTCAGGCCCACATTCTCCACCGCCGCTGCGACCTGCACAGTCTGTCCCGCCACGGGGGTGACGTCGTCAAAGACGAACGTCGTGGCCTCCACGGAGCCGATGGGTTCGCAGCGGGTCACCATCAGGCTCATGCCGCTGGGGTAATAGGGATAGCCCAGGAAATAGTCGTTGCCGCTTTCCTCGTCATGATAGGCCCCTGCCAGATGGTTTGCGAGCATGTAGGCGATCTCAGCCTCGGTGTCCGCCAGCTCCATAAAGAACTGGTTGTGCAGCAGGATCAGCCCGCCGTTGTCATCCAGGGCGATGGTGACGCCGTCGTTGGAGGAGTTGTCCTTCGTCAGCCGGTAGGGCTTGGACCAGCGGGCGATGCTGTCCACTTCTCCCTCTTTCACGTCGCTGTTCGTCTGCTTGATCTTGGCCGAGGCGTAGATGGCCTGCGCCGGGTTGGAGATGGTCGTTTCCAGAATGTCATCCTGTACTTCGTAGCTATGAAGGTCGGTCCAGACCACGTAGAGATTATCGTCCCGGTCCGTGACGACCTGGTAGTCCGTGATGGTCATTTTCCCATCCGTCATGGCGGAGCCGAAATCCACCCATTGGGCTTCAGGCTCATAGGGCTTTCCGGTATCGGGATCCGTGGCAAAGGTGCCGTTATCCTGCAGGGCATAGACCCAATCGTCGTCCCCCGGCCCGGTCTCCAGCTTCTTGTTGAGCAGCTCGGAGATGTTCAGGTAGCGCAGGCCTCGCTCGTCCTCCCGCCAGAAAAGCCAGGTGGAGCCTTCGTTGCGGATCAGCTTGGGCTGTCCCACGTTCACGGGCGTCACCGCCTCGGTGACCGTGGCCGGAACGATGGTTCTTCTGTTCGCGTCACGCACAGCGGAGTTCAGCTTTTCCTTCACAGCCTCACCCGCCACCTTCACCGGCACATAGGTCTTATGGTCGGCAAAGCGATAGAACTGCACAAACAGCTCCTTGTCCTCAGCGGTGTCCACGTTATAGTCCATATCCACCGTGAAGGCATAGGCCGCAAGACCGTTATATCCGCTGCAGACGGTCAGGTCCGCGATGGGCGCGTCAGACTGGATTACTCTCCCGTCCGGGCCGACGGACTTGATCGCGGAGGCCAGAAAACGCTGACCGCCCCAGGCTGCCAGGAAAGCGGCCTGCGCTGCCGGAGCCAGATCCGTCTCGTTGGGGAAGAGATAATCCCTCGCCCAGCCGGAGGCATGGGTAAGGCCCTTGGTATCCGGAGTCTCGGTCTGATTGTTGTAGAGCATGTAGCACATGACGCCGTAGGTCCGGTTGGGATCCGCGTTGGAGTTTACCAGATCCAGCAGCCGGTCCTCCGCATCGGCATAGGCCTCCGTATCCTGGGCGGTCTTATAGTAGAGGATGACATAGTCGCCGGTCTCACTGTCGTACACCGCCTGGGGCCCGTCGTCGTAATAGTCGTCGTCCGTGAGCTGGGTGATGGGGCCGAAGGTGAAACTGCTCTTGCTGAACTCCGCGGTGAAGATGTCCATCAGGTTCATTACCCGATCCGGGTTCGTCTCCAGGGTGCGGAGCACAGCCGTGTCGTCGGTGATGGTGTAGACCTCAGTTTCTTCATTGTAATCTGCGACGTTCAGCTCCCTGGCGACCTCCAGCTTCATCGCGGCGTACTTTTCCTGCGGGATGGAGGACCAGGAGAGGATCAGCTTGTCCCCGCCGTCGATGAGGTTGGGACGCCCGTCCGCGGTCCCGTCATCCTGTACGGTCTGCGGGGCCGTCCATGCGTTTGTGTTTGCATCGTAAACCGCCCATTTCAGTACGCCGGCCTGCTGGCGGTCCCGGCTTGCGTCGTCGTCCAGGAAGACCGCAAGGAAGCGGTTGTTCCCCAGGGCCGCGATCTGCGCCGCGGGCTGGGAGACCGCATTCTCCACAAGCTTTGCGGTGCTCACCGGGCCGAAGGCCGCCATAAGAGAGGCGTCCTCCCCCGCCACCCAGCGGGTATCCACATGGTCCCGGGTATGGAAGAGGCTGCTTTGCCCGTCGTCCTCCATCATCCAGGCATAGTAGCTTTCCGCCATGTTGCCCAGCAAGCCGCCCTGCCGAATCATATTGACCCGGGCCCAGTGCTCCGGCCGGATGATGCCATGATCATAGGCATAGTCGTTGAGGTGGTCCACCAGCTTTTTCAGCGCCTTGCCGGTACCCTGATAGGCGTCCACATAGGCGCCCAGCTCGTCGGCCAGCCGGCGACATTCGTCTCTGGCTGCCTGAGAACCTCTGTGCTCGTTGATCTCCTCGTTGATAAAATGGATCAGGATATTCGCCCGGCGCATCTGCTGGAAATACTGCAGCCAGCCATAGCCCAGGGGCAGCGGCCAGGAGGCGCTCCAGAGATCGATACTGGTCACGATCAGGTCAACGGAACCGGAGAACGTGGCATCGGTGGAGACGCTGAGGGTATCGGCCCCTTCCAGATCCGGGAACCAGTCCGCCATGCGCAGGCTCAGGCCGGCCTGGACCCCGACACCGCCGGATGCCCGGACGCCTATGATCTTGTAGAGGCCGACACCGATGGTAAGCTTCAGCCCGGCATCTGCATAAATCTCCATATTGAAGGCGAAGTCCTGTCCCTTGTGGTCTGAAGTCTCGTAGAAGGATTCCAGCGTCTTTTGGGGATCCGCAGAAGACCCCAGGAATACCGTCAGGTCGATATTCGCCTCAATATTGAAATACACCGGAACGCCCCAGGGGAAAACGTATTTCGTATAGCCGCCGGTCATGCTGATGCCGTAGAAGCCCCCGGCGCCCAGGAAGAGGGCGAAGTGGCTCTGTTCCGTCTCACCGTCGCTGTCGGTCACGGCTTTCTCAATGAAGCCCCAGTCGAGATAGAGGCCCACATAGATGGTGAAGTAGATGTATGATCCGCCCAGCTCGCTTTGGACCAGGGATTCGCCGCCGTTGAATTGGCCGCCTCCATAGAGCAGGTCTCCGCTGCTGCCGCTGGTAATGCCGCTCAGGAAGGTAGACGCGACTTCCCTCGCTTGATAGGGATTGGCCCGTCTGGAATAGGCGGCATTGCCGAAGGATACGGCCACGGCAATCATGGTGCGGACGCCGCCGTAGGGGAGTTCCTTGAAGGCCACTGCCGCACTGATGGCCGCCTTGCGCGGGAGAACGCCGGCCATGAGCTCCGCGTCCCCATCCTCCATGAGCTGCAGATCGTCCAGGATCATCTGCGCGGTATTGTTGAATCCGGAGCTGACAAAATAGGAAAAGGTGGCAAAGACCCCGGTGATGTTTCCCAGCCAGGGGAACTGACCAAAGCTGTAACGGGTCTTGTTTTCTTCGGAGAGGGCCGCATCCAGCATGCTGGACATGTCCACATCCTCTTCATAGGTTTCCGGTACATAGTTCTGGTCGGTGATGACGGTATAGCCGCTGGACACGGGCTGATAGACCATCAGGCCGCTCCCGCCTGCAGAGGTTTTCTTATCGGTGGTGAGCTGGAGCATCATCACATCGCCGTAGGTGTACTTTTCCGGCGCGTCCGGTGAGAATCTCCGGATGGTCAGGGTGGCGGTATTCGTCATCTGGTTCCAGGTGAGGCCGGGGCTCGTCTCTCCCTCCTGCAGGGTGGTGGAGTAGATCCCGTGGATCTCTCCGGTGAGCTGGCTCTGGAACCAGAGGGTCACCTCTGTGACGGTCTCTCTGCATTGCGCGCCCTCCCAGATGTACGGCTGCCCCGGATCCACCGTGATTTTCACGGTGAGGGTCTTGCCGTTCATCTCCATGGCGGTGATGACTTCGGGGTTGAAGTTGGCCAGGGTCACGCTGACATTGGAAAAATGCGCGCCTGTACGGGACCACCCCTCCACCTTCACGTTCCCCAGATCCACAGGGATGGCCCGGATCTGCGAATAGCCGCCCGCGGCATCCAGGTAATTCACCGTTTCGGTGGCGGCATTCGCCGGGGCCACCTTGACCTCCCGGATCATGGAGGTGCCGTTAAAATGCACGATGTAGCGCACGATGCTGCCGCCCAGCAAGTACATGGGCTCCAGGGTAAAATCGCCGTCCCGGCCCGACTCGGTGCCGGACAGGGCGGAAGTGATCCGGGCAAACTCTGCGGGATAGAGATCGTCCGCCTCATTCCCGCTCTCCAGATTCAGGGTGGAGTAGCAGGCGGTGCCCCGGAGGGAGTACCAGGCGTGATCGGACGCCGTCCGGTCCATCCGGAGGGTAACCAGATTGTCCGAGGCCTGTACCCCGGCGAAGAAGAAGAATTCGCTGCCGGAATACGTATTTCCGTTTCCGGCAAGAGTCCAGACCGGCACATGGCTGCTGTCCTTCGGCAGAGCGATCAGGTCCACCAGTTCGTTGGTCAGGACGCTCTCCCGCACCGTCCAGATCTGATAGTTCCCGCTGACTGTGGGGGCAAGCCCTGCGAAGAGGCCCTTTTCGGTATCGAAATACTCCGCGTCGGATACGGGGATCTGGACCTGCACCAGGTTGTCCACATCCGTGTAGAACTGCCAGAATTCATAGTAATCCTGATCCAGGGTGACGGACCATTGATCGGCCCCATCCTCACCCACGTAATACCCGTCGTTCTTCCCGGTCAGCGTCCCGGCAGGTCCGTTCCTGCGGCTCTCGCTGGAAATGCCCAGGGCCCGCATCCGGCCCGCCCAGGCGGGATCCAGGTTGGGGAGGAAGACCAGCTTATCGCCGTAATGGAAGGTATGCCTGCCGGCGGTGAGGGTAGTGCCCGCGGCGGTGCCGTTATGATAGGATTCCGCCTTCTCCTTGTCGGAGAAGAAAGCCACGTAGTCGATCTGGATCTGATCGCCGGAGCGCGCGGAGGAGTTTTCATTCCACACGGGATCCAGCCGGAGCCAGTTGGCCTTCCCCTTCCAGGTGGTCGTGCTGATGGTGGCTCCTTTATAGGCGTTGACGGTCTGGATATTCGACTCCGGGATGTTCACCAGGTAGGTGTGCCATTCCTTGTCCTGCTCCAGATCGATATGGACGCAGCTTGTGCCTTCGGGACCCGTATCGTTGAACTTGCCGAAGAGCTCAATGGCGTCCGCCCCGCAGAGGTTCCTGGCCCGGACCTTGACCCAGACCAGCTTGGAGGCGTTCGCGTAAGGCATGTCGATGGAGACGTAAGGGTCGTCTCCCGTGGCGGTGAAGGTATAGTAATCGTTGCCCGCATTATCCGTTTCTCCCTGCCAGTCGACGTTGTGGCGGGAGTTGGCGCCCATACAGACGTTGATCATCTGGTCAGAATCGAATTCCCAGCGGAGAGGGGGCTCGTCCTCCAGGCAGAGGGTCCCGTAGGCGGAATCCCGGACCTGGACGGTGACGCTCTTCACGTAGTCGAATACCGGCCGGACCTGGATGGTGCCGGAGTAGGAGCCTTTGCTCTCCTTCCATTCGATGTAGCCGTAACCGGCCAGCAAGTTGATGAGGCGCGGATTCAGCTCCACCGTGGCGGTGCCGTTACTGCCGGTGATGTTTGCGATCCGGTACGTCATGCCGTCGGACCGGACCGCCTCGATCCCCACGAGCCGGGCCATCTCCGGGCTGCTGAGACGGGAGATGGAGAAATTGTCCCCGGTATACAGGGTCACGGAGGTATCCAGGCCGGAGTCCAGCATGACCTGCTCATACCGGGCCAGCACCTCCGCCTCCGTCATTCCCTCGAAGGAGAGGGCCTCGGGCGCCAGCATCTTGATGGTGAACTGCCGCTTGATGGGCTGCACGCTTGTTACGACGATGTCGGAATGGCTGTCCCGGAAGCCGTTATGAACCTCATAGGTATAGTTATCGATGCTGATGATCCAGGGTCCCTCTAACTGGCCGAAATAGGCGTCGGCAATCTGCTCTCGCTTCCACTTCTCGTCCAGGTCGCCCCAGTCTTTACGGAAAACACGGACCCAGTTGCCGTCGCCGTTATTCAATTCCACATCAACTTTGCCCTTGGAATACCAGGTGTGGTAGTCGTATACTACGTGGATGCCGTCCCAGGCATAGTCTCTGTCCGTGTAGAGGGAGATGTACTGTGTCTCGCACTTATCGAGGCTGGTCCTGTAGCTGACGGTCGTATCGCTGTCATAATTCACCTTGCCGGTGATCTTCCGGGTCCTGTCCCGCAGGTTCCACATGTCGCCGTACAGGTCCGTGCTGGCCATCAGCTCGCCGTCATCCGCCTTCTCCCCGGCAGGGATGATAACGCGGGCGCTGGCCAATCCGATCTTCACGTCAGGCATGGTGGGCAGAGGCGCGATGGTCACGGTGAAGTCTTTCTCCTCAGCCCCGTGGCCCACCGGCAATTCCACCGTACGGGAGGTGATCCCCATGGAGAACCAGAGTTTGGCCCCCACGCCGCCGTAATCGTCCCCGGCAACGGCGCTGCCATCCTGGGAGGAGAGCATGACGCCCACCAGATCGTTGATGCGGCCGGTACGGGTGACCGTGATGACCGCCTTCCCGTCCTCGGCGCGGATCGTCTCCTGGGTCAGGCTGATGACGACCTCCTCATGCTCATCCTCGTCGGTGATGACGACGGAGCGCATATTGAAGTCCTCCGGGACGACGGCGTTATCCGGCAAGTCCTTCAGCATGAGGATGATGGTGCTGTCCCCATCGGCAGCCTCGGAATACTTGGGGGTGATCTCCAGGAATTTGACGATCTCCCCGGCTTCGAAATGCAGGGCGTATTCCCGACCGGGGTAGTTTTCCGCCGCGATCTCCGCGTCGGTGCGCTGCTGCCCCTCCTGCGCCGCTTCCAGACGCTGAGCGGGAGACAGAGCGCCGAAGGTATCGCCGCCTGCCAGCTGCTGTCGGTCGGATTGGGTCCCGGTGAAGGCATTGCGGGCGGCCATCAGGCTCCGGGGGGGAGACAGGGGTTCCTCCTCCGGTTCTCCGTCCTCCGCAAGCGCAGTTTCCTCCGCCTCAGCCTCCGCCGACGCATTGGGGACGGATTCTCCCTCATCGCCAGGCTCCGCCGCAGGCGCAGCCGATGCTGTCCCGCCCGTTTCGGGTGGGATCGGATTGCCGTTTTCATCCAGAGGGACAGCGGAAATCGAGCCCACGACCTCACCGTCCGGCGCCAGGATATCCCCGCTTCCGCCATTCTCGGTCAATATGGTGCCCAGTTCATCCTCGTCGATCGGTTCGGCTTCGATCTGCTCATCGGCATACAGGAACAGATCGATCACGGCGATGCCGTTCAGGATCGTCACGGGAGCCGTCTTTTCGTCACAGATCCTGGCTTCATAGTTCACGCCGAAGTGGGCGGACATGTCGATGACCTTGAGCGTCACGTCCGTCGCCGCATCTATGTCTCCGGTCCGCTGGATGGGGATATACAGCTTTTCGCTGCTCTTCTCACTGATGGTGAAGGTATCCTCCCGGATGAAGAAGTAGTTTTCCCCATCCTGCAGCGACTGCGGCACGATGAGTTCGATCTGTTTCTCCGGGTTGAGCGCCTTGTCCAGCGTGTCCGCCGCATAGGCGATGCTCTCCCCGGAAAGCTGGAACAGCATCAAGACGATGAGAAGCGCCGCAAGGATTCGGACAAATGGTTTTCTCATGGCAGATCCCTCAATTTCGTGAAGCATTGTGTTCAGTGCGATTTGCGCGCCTCGGCCAGGGGGCACAGGGTTTTCGAATCATAGAGAAACTGTCCGTAGTTCGCGTTTTCCTCGGGAAGGGTGAGCTCCGCAATTCCTCCGGCCGGGAGAGTAAAACGCCATGTCTGCACGCTCAGGCAGACGCCGTCCGTGTCATATTCGGCCAGCAGATAGGTGCAATCGATTTCTTCGTTCACGTTGCTGCGGACCGCTGCGGCGGGACCTGTTTCCGGGAGGAAACTGCACGGTTCCCCGGGCAGTTCTTCCCCTTCCGTCAGGCGGGAGACGCAGCCCGCCAGGTTCAGGATCCCGTAGCCGAAATACTCGTCATAGCCCTCGTCTCCGGCATCACTGGCGGTTTCTGCCAGAATCCTCCGGATCTCCTCCGGGCTCAGACCGCCGTCCATCCCCAGCAGCACCGCCGCCGCGCCGGATACCTGGGGCACCGCGAAGCTGGTGCCTGTAGAGGCGGTATAGCCGCCGCGGGAGGCCGTGCTGCGCACATCCACCCCCGGGGCGGTCAGAAAAACGCTTTCATTGTGATCGGAGTGGTAATACAGCACGCTGTTGCAGTCCACCGCTCCGATGCCGATGACCGTTTCGTACCCGGCGGGGTAGTACATGGCGGAGGTGCCGCTGTTGCCCGCCGCGGAAACCACCACGACGCCCCTGGCTTCCGCATAGGCCACGGCATCCCGCAGGGACTGATAGTCTGTCCGCACGCCCATGCTCAAGTTCAGAACGCGGCAGCCGAAGTCGTCGATCGCCCCGTAGATCGCCTCGCAAATGACGCTGACCTTGACGGATTTTCCATCCGTTACCTTGATGGGTACGATCTCCGCTCCGGGGGCGGTGCCGATATATCCCGCTTCGCCGGCAGCGGCGACGAGGCCCGCGATGCGGGTGCCATGGCCGTAGGAATCCGAGGTGTCCTCCGGATCCTCGGCGTCCTGGACGTAGTTATGTCCCGGCAGCAGACGGTCCCCGAAGTCCGGATGGGGATTCACGCCGGAATCCAGGACGCCCACCCGGATCCCCTGCCCAAGACAGTTTTGCCGGAAGGCAGCCTCCGCGCCGATCATATCCAGGTTCCACTGTTCATCCGCATAGTAGGGGGACAGGGTGCCCAGCAGCTGAGCTTCCCCATCGGGCTCCGCCCATTCCAGGAGCCCGGCCCGGTCCAGACGCCGCATCTCCCCTTCCCCGACAACGGTGAACGGGGCATCGGACGCCTTGATCTTCACGATATACGCCGTCTCCCCGGCGGCTGCAGCCGGAGCGGGGGAAGAGATGGAGAGAAGCGCCAGGAGCAGGATCGCCGCAAGAACGCAGATCCCGGTCCGCCCGGTCAGCTCCCGCCGTTCAGGCATCGTTCCGGAGCTCGGGATCGATCTCCTTTTCCGGTACCCGGGGGATATTTTCAAAGGGATCGCCGGATCCCGTTACCAGATCCAGATCGTTGAGATCCAGCGCCACCTTTTCCGGCTCCCGATCAGTCCCTTTCCCGTTCTTCCGCAGTTCCAGCATGGTGCGTTCCTCCTTAACCGTCTTTCCTGAGCTCATCGTCAATGGGATTCTCCGGCACCCTGGGGATATCGGCGAAGGGATCTCCCCCACCCGCCACCTGACTCAGCTCGTTAGGCTCCAGGGCGACCTGTTCCGTATCCTTCTCCGGCAAATCTGTCTTTTTCACGTTTTCCACTGCAATATCCTCCTAATCTATATTGGTTTTCGATCTGTATTCCGAAAAGCCCGGTTTCAGCGTACGGGCTATCCAGCGGTATCCAGTCTCTGCCGCGCCACCAGCTCGGCGAAAAAGCCGTTCTGTTCGATCAGCTGATCGTAGGTACCGTCCTCCACGATCCTTCCCCCGTCCAGCACCAGGATCCTGTCACAGTGCCGGATGGTACTCAGCCGATGGGCGATGACGATGCGGGTGCAGCCCATGGCATCCAGGGCTTCGGAGACCCGGCGCTGGGTCCGGTTGTCCAATGCGCTGGTCGCCTCGTCGAAAATCAGCAGCTTCGGCTTCGGCGCTATGGCGCGGGCGATCATGATGCGCTGGCGCTGACCGCCGGAAATCCCGTTCTGCCCCTCGGAGATGAGCGTATGCATACCCATGGGCATAGCCCGGATCTCCTCGGCAATGCCCGCCGTTTCGGCAGCCTCCCAGGCCTGGTCCAGCGTAAGCTCCGGAGCGGAAATCACGATATTGGAATAAATATCTCCCTGGAACAGTCCCGCGTCCTGGGCGACCGTGCCGATCTTCCTGCGCAGGGAGGGCAGATCCAGGCTGTCCAGATCCCTGCCGTCATAGAATATCGCTCCCGTATCCGGCTTTTCGAAGCCCAGCAGCAGGCGGACCAGGGTGGACTTGCCGCAGCCGCTCCTGCCTACCACGGCGACATACTCCCCCGCCCGGATCTTCAGCGACAGATCGTTCAGGACATACGGCTCATTCTTCCCATACCGGAACGACACATGCTCCAGCTCGACGCTCCCGGTGAGCCTTGTCACCGGCTTTTTGCCCTCCGCGGTTTCCGGCGGGGTCTGCAGGAAGGGTTCAGCCATTTCCAGAATCGGCCGGATACGGGCAGCGGACAGGGCGACTCCGGCCAACGACAGGAACGCGCCCATGAGCATCCCATAGGATGCGGTGAAGGCGTAATACGAGGATTGGTCAACGCCGCTGCTCACCGCGGTATAGTACAGGACGATGGTGGAAAAAAGGCTGATCGCCAGGGAGAACACGCCGTTCAGCTTGATAAACGCCGGACTGTTATACTCCAGCTCCGCGCCTTCGGCATATACATCCAGCCACTTGGCAAAGACCCGCTTTTCCGCGCCGGCCAGCTTGATCTTCTGTACGCCGGTGATCAGCGCGTAACTCATGCCGGATTCTTTGGCAGCATGCTCCATGTGCTTCCGGCTGATCCCGATCTGCATTAAAGTCGCAGCCGCAGAAACCGCCACCGTGATAAGGATGGTGATCAGGGAGGGGATCACCAGCGCCGGGGCATAACGGAAGATCTGTCCCACATACAGGAGGGAGGTGAGAGATGTCAGCCCGGTCGTCATGACCATGCTCAGCATGCTGGAGCAGAGCTGCTTCACCGACATGGCGCGGCTTTTCAGCTCCCCCGGACTGTATTGCCGGAAAAAGCTCGCGGGAAGGGACAGGAGCCGCATCATCATGGCCGCCTGCACCCCCAGTGTGGTCTTGAGCTCCAGGCGATTCCCGACCAGCCCCTTCGTGCTGTTGAGGAGCCGGGAGGAGATGGAAATGCAGACCATGGCCACCGCGATGCCGATCAGGGCGCTGCTCCGTCCGCTGAGGAGCACCGGACCGGTCAGGGCCTTGGTGATCCGGGGCATGAGCAGTCCAACTGCCGATACCGCCAGCGTTGCCGCAACAATCAGGACGACATCGCTCAGGGTCACGCAGCGCTTCATGTACAGAAGGAGATCGGGGATCCCCAGCTTTTTGGGCGGCAGCGGCCGATAAAAGCAGATCGCCGATGAGGCGAAGCGGGCGGCGGTGACCTTGTTGAGGGTTTCCCGTTTCCCGGTCCGGGGATCGGTGAAGCTGTAGCCGCGGATCGCGGCGGGCAGCAGCGCCACGGGGATCCTTTCCTCCTTCGTGAAGGCCAGGATGGGGCCGAACGCGTCCCGATACCAGCCCTCCGCAAGCTCCACGGTGCGGTGCATGATGCCATGGGGCCGCAGACAATAATCCAGCTGGTCGCCTGTATCCGCGATGTCCTCCGGAAGCTCCGTCGGCTGGATATGATAGTGCTTCAGGATCTCATCGATGGCGCCCTTCGTGACGATCCGGGCATCGCCGATCTTCTCCGCCGCGCGCTGTCCCAGCACCACGCCGGCGATCTTGCGGAAGGAGTCCTCCAGCAGCTGCTGGTCGGCCCTGCGTCTTTCTTCGATTTGGTTCTCAAACCAGCCCATGTCCTCGTCCCCGCCTTACTCGTTCGCCACCAGGTCCGCATACAGGCCGCCCAGCGCCATCAGCTCATCATGGGTGCCGCGTTCCACCGCCCGGCCCTTGTCCAGGACGATGATCTCGTCGCAGTCCCGCACGGTGCTGAGACGGTGGGCGATCACGATGCAGGTGATGCCCCGGTCCCGAATGGCCTGAACGACCTCGTTTTCCGTTCTTGCATCCAGGGCGGAGGTGGCTTCATCCAGAATGATGACGGTGGGATCCTGGGCCAGGACCCGGGCAATCTCCAGCCGCTGCCGCTGGCCGCCGGAGAGATCGCGGCCTCCGCTGGTCAGCCGATGCTGATACCCCCCGGAAAGCTTCGTGATGTCCTCATGCAGCCGGGCGTCCCGGGCGGCCAGAATCATCTCAAAATCCTGAATGGAGTCGTCCCACATCTTGATGTTGTTGGCTATGGTATCCTCAAAAAGGATGATGTCCTGATCCACCACGGCCAGCGAGCCCGACAAGACCTCCCGGGGATAGGCGTTCCGGGGCTTGCCGTCAAAAAGGATCTCCCCGCTCCAGGGCGGATAGAGGCCGGAGATCAGCTTGGAGATCGTGGATTTTCCGCAGCCGGACGCCCCGACCAGGGCGACCCGGTCACCGGTTTTCAGCTTCAGGGAGAAGTCCCGGATGAGGGGCGCCTCCAGCCGGGAATAACCGAAGGTTACGTTTCGGAGCTCCACATTTCCCCTGAGCTTGGCCAGCTCCGGGGCTTCCGGCTCCCGCTCCAGGACGTTTTCGTCCGTGGGGTATTCCATCACGTCCTCCACCCGCTCCATCTGGGTGCGCATCTCCTGGATCGTCTGACCCGCGCTCACCAGGGTCATGGCCGGGGACATGAAGGATCCCAGAAACCCCTGGAACATCAGCACCGCGCCCAGGGTGAACCGGCCCTGCATGGTCATCCATACGCCGAGCACCAGAACGGCGCAGTCGGCCAGGGTGCTGAGAAGGGTCGGGATCATGCCCAGAAAGGAGTCGGTCAGCGCGATCTTTCCGCTCTGCAGATTGACGGAGGCCTGATAGCCCGCCCATTTCTGGAAAAAGCCGTTCTCCGCGCCGCTTGCCTTGATGGTTTCGATCATTTCGATGCCGCTGACTGTGGCCGCCTCCAGCTTTCCGGCGTCGCGCATCTGTACCCGGGTGGTATTGATCCGCTGATTGGAGATCACTCTGGACATGAAGATGTTCAGCACCAGGGTCACCAGTCCGATCAGCGTCAGCATCGGGCTCTGCCGCAGCATCAGCACCAGGTAGAAGATCATCATCCCGGTATTCAGCAGGAGCGGAGCGAAGGTGTTCACCAGCGTTCCCGCGATGGCGGCGTTCATGGCCGCCCGGGACTGGATATCTCCCGCCAGCCGCTGGGAAAAGAATTCCATGGGCAGGCGAAGCACCTTCCACATATATGTGGTATTGCCGATGACGGCCATCTTCCCGTTGATCCGGAGGGAGTAGACCGTCTGCGCCCAGGCCACGATGAGCTGGATCAGTGCCAGAATGACCATCAGACCGATGAAGGGATAGAGCCAGTCCGGATTGATCCCCGTCAGCAGCCGGTCCATGAAGATCCGGGAGGTGACGGAGTTGGCAATGCCGAAGAGATAGGAGATCGCCGTGGTCAGCATCGCAAAGGCCACCGCCGCCCCTGCGCCCGCCAGGCGCTTCCGGGCAAATTCCACGGTGCTGCGGCGCTTGCCGCTGGGCTCGAAGCGTTCCGAGGGAACGGGGATGATCGTCACGCCGGTAAAGGAGCGGTCGAACTCCTCCCAGGTCACCCTGATCGCCCCCCTGGCAGGATCGTTCAGGTACACGTGCCTTCCCCGGAACCCGTCCAGCACCACAAAGTGGTTCATGTTCCAGTGGATGATGCAGGGGAACCGTCCCTTTTCCCGCAGGGCGTCCGGGCTCATGCGGAAGGCCTGAACGGAAAAGCCGTAGCGCTCCGCCGCCAGATAGATGTTTTTAGCCTTGCTCCCGTCCCGAGAGACGCCGCAGTCCAGGCGCACCTGCTCCAGCGGCACCCATTTGCCGTAGTACGCCATGACCATGGCCAGCGCCGCCGCGCCGCACTCCAGCGCCTCCAGCTGCAGGATCACGGGGACCCTGGCAACGCCCCTGGCGAGGGGCGACCGGATCTTCATTCCGCTCATAAACGGACTACCGGCTTTCCAGCAGGAAGTCGATGGGCCGCGTTTGTTCCACCACAACGGTCCCGTCATAAACGCCGTCCGGCAGGGGGAGCTCCGCAACGCCGAAGATCCTGCCGAAATCGTCCCTGCCGGTGGAGGCGATGACGGTCTCCTGGGACGCGACACACAGCGTCATTCCCTCCGCCAGGCGCTCGCTGCCCAGGGGAACGACCTCCGCCGTATGATCCGCGATGATCACCTTGACCCTGGCGCTGGTTTCCAGCGTTCCGATGGTCCCCCAGGCAAGGAGGCCGACCAGGAGCGCAAGGATCGCGGCAAGGATCACCCAGATCCCGGGGTTCGTCACGCAGAGATAATCCGTCAGCTGATCCGGAGAGGAGATCCGCTCCAGCGCTTTTTTTCGGAATATGGTTTTCTGTTCTTCCATCTCTTTCTCTCCTCAGCAGCCCGGAAAGCCGTCCAGCGAGCCAAACTGCTCGATCCAGACGAATTTCTCCCAGTCCGCCTGGCTCAGAAACGCTCTGGCCACGACGTAATGATGCCGCCGCCCCGCCTCGCTGGACATGGCTCGGACATAGGTCTCCTCCCCGACGCACTGGCGAAAATACCGCAGGGATTCTTCCCTGAACCGGAAACCGGGACGGTAGATGCCGAGCTGCGGGCTTCCGCCGCTGACCTCTTCCAGCTGATCGGCGCTCAGTTCATATATGCTTCCAGGTTCCGACATGGCCGTACTCCTTTTCCCGCGGCGGATCGTCCGACGGCTGCCCATGTCCCGGAACGGGACATGGGTCAGCGTGTCGACAAAGTCTTGTCGCCCCGCTGAAGCAAGTTTTTCGAACAGGAAATACGGTAGAAATTGTTCGAAAAACTTCTGATTGAACGCGAAAGACACCCCTCCTGGGTTTCTTTCGCGCTATCTTCCTTCCCGTTTTCGTTCCATTTTCGGGTTTGTCTACAGTCTGGCCCATGTCCCGGAACGGGACATGGGTCCGATTCTCTTTCCGAAAACAGTCTATCCGTCCGTGTCCAATAAATGTCCAATAGAAAAGCCGTTCCTTCCAGTTTCTTGGAAAAAAACGGCTTCTTCATCCGGGGCGGTGGGGTCAATCCTTCCCGCCTTCCCCCCATTGCTGCCAGAACATCGCGCCTTCCGTGATGCTCGCCCAGGGATAGGCGCTCATGTATTCCCCCCGATAGGCGTTGACCGCGTCGCTGTCCCCCGAAAAGAAACGGTACGCGTCACAGTCAAAGGTTTCCGGGATAATCCGCAGGGTCCCCCTCTGCATCTCCAGAATGTTCTCAATTCCGTTATCCGCCAGCGTTTCCCGCAGGGAGCGGATGTACACATCCAGCTGCTTCTGCTGCTTCCGGTCATAGGGGCGGTCCTCCCACAGGGCGGCGGAGAGCTCGGCCCGGGATACGCTGCTTCCCTGCCGATCCACCAGGTAGGCGAGAAGCTCCTTGCATTTCGCCATCTTGAATCTCACCGGAGCCCCGTCCAGAAATACGTCAAACAGGCCGAAGGTCCTGACCAACACATGGACCGCCGCCGTCTTCCGCCTCCCGGAGAGCGCATAGGCCACATCTGCGGCCAGCATCTCCCGGGTGACCGGCTTCAGCAAATAGCCGGAAGCCCGCACGGCAAACGCGTCCACCGCATACTGGGCATAGCCGGTGAGGAAAATAATCGCTGTCCCGGGGGATCGGTTCTTAATCTCCGCCGCCAGCATGATCCCGTTCATATCCGGCATGTCGATATCCAGAAGCGCCAGATCCACCGGGTTATGTTCTGTCCATTCCAGCGCGTCCCGAGCCCAGACAAATCCCTTCGCCTCGTCGATCTCCGGCAGGGAGAGACACATGGCCAGGGTGTCCTCCATCAGGAGACGCTCATCGTCAACGCAGATCACTTTCATGCTTTTTCCCTCCGCCCGGGGATCCGGATGATGACCGTTGTCCCTTCTCCCATCCGGCTTTCCAGGAGGAGCGAACCGCCGCACTGCGTTTCGATCCGCTCCCGCACGTTGCGGATGCCGATATGGGGGCCCCCGGCTGCCTCTATGGCGTTTACGTCAAATCCGATCCCGTTATCCTGTATCCGGATCTCATGGCAGCCGTCCGTGAAGCGGGAACTCACCCGGACCACGCCTTCCTTCCGGATCCGGACGCCATGGCGAATCGCGTTCTCCACCATAGGCTGCACTGTCAGGGGGGGCAATGTAAATACCCGGTCCCCGATATCGTACTCCACGCGGATGTTCTCGAACCGCACCATTTCAATATCGGCATAGCAGCGCGTGTGCTCCAGCTCTTTTTCAAAGGGGATCAGCCCTGCGCTCTCCAGAGAATCCATGTTCTGCCGCAGGTACCGGCCGAAATCCTCCGCTACCTTCTCCGCCTTTTCCGGATCGCGCCTGCACAGGGCTCTGATCGTGGCGATGGTGTTGTAGAGAAAATGCGGCCGGATCTGGGATGCCATGATCGTGATGCGCTGAGCCGCCCTCAGGTCCTGCTCATGCCCCCGGACAAACTGCAGATGGAGCCAGAGGTAATAGAATACGCTGCCCACCACGATGGCGATGGTCAGGAAAGCGACAGGCTGGTCCGCCGCCGCCTGTACCCGGCTGTCCATCAGGACGGAGAGCACGATCATGGCCGCGATGAAGACCGGGATCCATTTTTCCTGCTTTCCGGCTTCCCGGCGGCTCCGCAGCGTCTGAACCAGAAGATTGGCCAACAGAACTGCGCTGATATAGAGGGTCGTGTTCGCCAGAGGCCCGGGGTGATAGTGGTTGTCGCTGCCGATCATGAAGCAGATATCGGAAAACAGCGCCGTGAGGCAGACAGCCGCATTCCCGGCCGCAAGCCCCCACCAAAGCCAGTGCTTCCCTTCCGGATGCACGATATACAGGAACAGGATCAGGAAAACCGGGCGCACAATATAACCGTAAACGGATACCAGCGTTCTTCCCGTCACCCGCGCGGGTCCCGAGGCGAGGCTGTTTTCCACCAGATTCTGCGCGATCAGCGTGAGGCACAGCAGGACGATGACCAGCATGATCCGCCGGTTCTCCCGCCGGATATACGGGTCGATCACCACCGTGAACCCCAGGCCCAGGAGCAGGAACAGCAGCGGCGCCAGCGCAGCCAGAACGCCGATATCCATCGCCAACGCCGAGCCCCCCTCTCCCGTACCGGTCTTCCCCGGATCTGCAGCCGGTTTCCGTCTGCAAAGATACCATAAAATGCAGCTCGCCGCAAGGTCCGGGGGATACCGGTGCAGTCCTTTCCGCATCCCGCAGCCGGGAAAGAACCGGATGCGGATTTTCCGCATCTGTGCTATACTTACGGCATGCGAACAGATTCAACGGGAGGTGGGCATATGCGCGATCTTGTCCATCGCCGGGCGGCAATCCACTCCGCTGCGGCGGATTTTGACCACTGCGGCCATCTGGTCACCTGGGGGGATCCGGGATCCTGCTGGATCAGCGGCGATTCCGGGGAGGAGTGGCTGCGTTTCGATCTGGGTGCGCTCTGCACCCTGTTCTGTCTGCGGATCCGCTGGGAGGAGCCGGCGGATCGGACAGAGGTCCTGGTATCCCGGGATGGGGAGCGCTGGAAAACGGCCGCGGTCTTTTCCGGCTGCGCGGGGATTCAGGAAGTCCCCCTGGACCATGCGGAGGCGCGTCATCTGAAGCTCCGCTTCCTTCTCGCCCCGGGCCGCCGGTGCCGTATAAGCCGGGTGGAGGTCCCCGGCGAGGGGGAGCAGCCGCCCATGCCCGTTTCGCCCTGGCGGATTGCCCGGGTCCCGGAGGTGGAGGCCGACGGCGCCGCCCTCTCCGGCGAATGGGACGACTCGGACTGGCTGCCCGCTCAGGTGCCGGGCACGGCTCTGGTGAGCTGGCAGCGGGCCGGGGCCGTGCCGGAAATGGATCCCGCAGACGGCCAGTTCCAGATCTCCGACGCGTTTTTCCTGACGGATTACTGGTACCGCCGCAGCTTCGATGCTCCGGAGGGGGAAGGCCGGGTATGGCTCACCCTTCGGCAGGCGAACTGGAAGGCGGAGGTCTGGCTCAACGGGAATCGGCCGGGGAAGATAGAGGGCGCCTTTCTGCGGGGGAAATGGGACGTCACGGAGGCGCTGAAGCCCAGGGGCAACCATCTGGCCATCCGCGTCTTCACCAACGCCACACCCGGCCCCATCAAGGTCCACACCCGGGCAGCGGCGGGTCCCAACGGAGGCCCGCTGGGGGCGGACAATCCCACCATCCACGCGGCCGCCGGCTGGGACTGGATGCCCACCGTACGGGGGCGGAACGTCGGCCTCATCGGCCCCGTGGAGCTGACGCGCACAAAGGGCAGACTTCTGGCAGAGGATCCCTGGGTGAAGACGGTCCTGGGGGACGGCAAGGCGGAGCTCACCGTGGCGGCGGTACTGCGGAACACGGGGGACGCGCCGGTGACGGCCCGGTTTTCCGGGCGCATCCTGCCGGGAGATTTTCCCTTTGCGAGCGGGACCGTGACCCTGCAGCCCGGGGAAAGCCGGGAGGCGGAGGCCGCCCTCACCCTGACCGCGCCCCGGCTCTGGTGGCCCAATACCTACGGGGAACCGTTTCTCTACACCTGCCGTCTCGCCGCCTATGCCGACGGCGGGGAGAGCGATGCGCAGACTTTTTCCTTCGGCGTCCGGGAGCTCCGCTGGACGGAGGACTGGCCTATGAAGCTCTTCGTCAACGGGGTGCGCATCCTTTGCCGGGGCGGCAACTGGGGCATGGACGACGCCCTGCTGCGCTGCACCCCGGAGGACTATGAGACCCGGGTCCGCTTTCACCGGGAAATGAATTTCACCATGATCCGCAACTGGGTGGGGATGGTGGGCCGGGAGGAGTTTTACGACGCCTGCGACCGCCACGGCATCCTCATCTGGGACGATTTCTGGCTGGCAAATCCCGTAGACGGGCCGGACCCGACGGACGAAGCCATGTTCCTCCGGAATGCCGAGGACAAGGTGCGCCGGGTGCGCCGGCATCCGTCCGCCGCTCTCTACTGCGCCCGGAACGAGGGCTTCGCCCCGGAAGCCCTGGACCGGGGTCTCCGCGCCGTCTGCGCGCAGTGGGACGGCACCCGTCCTTATCTACCCCACTCCGCCCTGGGCCTGGTCAGCGGCTTCGGTCCGTACCACAGCGCCGGTCCGGAATATTACTTCGGCCACACCTACCATACCCTCCATTCCGAGCGGGGCATGATGAACATTCCCTCCCTGGAAAGCATGGAGGCCATGCTGGGTCCGGACCACCGCTGGCCCATGGACGAGGTATGGGCCCTTCATGACTTCTGCCGGGACGGCGCCATGCGCTCCGACGAATTCGAAAAGCAGCTGCGGGAGAGCTACGGGGAGTATGACAGTCTGGAGGAATTCACCCGGCTGAGCCAGCTCCTGTGCTATTCCAACCACAAGGCCATGTTCGAGGCGGTGTTCGCCGGACACAGCCAGGGCCTGCTCATGTGGATGTCCAACCCCGCATGGCCCAGCACCGTATGGCAGACCTATGACAGCCGGTACGACATAAACGGCGGCTTCCAGGGCTGCCGGGACGGCTGCCGCGGGGTGAATGCCATCTACGACGTGCTGCGGGAGGAGATCGTCCTGGTGAACGCCACGGGCAAGGCCAGGACCCTGACCCTGGTGATGGAGCTCTACGATCTGCGGGGAACTCTGCTGCGGCGGGAAAGTCTGACCCGGCAGGTCCCGCCGGACTGGGCGGATTACGTGATGGAGGCGCCCCGCTGGATGAATGAAGTGCAGCTCCTGCGGCTGACGGTGCTGGAGGAGGGCGCGGCGCCGGTGATCAACGGCTACTGGGTCAACGGCTGGGCGCACACGGATTACCGGGGGCTGCTCAGCCTGCCGAAGGTACGCCTTTCCGGCCGCCTGGAACCCACGGAAACGGGCTTCCTGGCGGAGATCGAAAACCCCGATGCGGCTCCCGCCCTGATGACGGAGCTGCGGCTGAAGGACCCGGAGACGGGAAAGACCATCCTGCCCGTGTTTTCCGAGGAGAATTTCCTGACCCTGCTGCCGGGGGAGAAACGCCGGATCCGGCTGGATTGCAGCGCGAAAAAGGCTTCCCTCTGGCTGAAGGGCTTCAACGTAAAGGAGGAGATCCTGTGAAACGAAGCGAGATCAACGCCGCCCTCCGGGAAATGGAGGATTTCTGCAAAAAGCTGCAGTATCCCCTCCCCCCCTTCTGCGCCTTCACGCCGGAGGACTGGCGGAGCCTGGGACCGGAGTACGATGAGGTGCGGGACTGCGGTCTGGGCTGGGACATCACGGATTACGGCCAGGGAGATTTCCGAAAATTCGGTTTTTCCCTCATCACCCTGCGCAACGGCTGCCGGGCCATGCCGGAGAAATACCCCCAGGTCTATGCGGAAAAGCTCCTGTATCTGCGGGAGGGGCAGTATGCCCCCAACCACTTTCACTGGTTCAAAAGCGAGGATATCATCAACCGGGGCGGAGGCACGGTGCTGATCCGGGTCTGGCGTTCCCTCCCGGACGAGGGGATCGATCGGACCTCCCCCGTGGAGGTGATCTCCGACGGGCGGCGGTACACCGTTTCCGCCGGGACCCAGGTGGCCCTGAAGCCCGGGGAGAGCATCCATATCTACCCCCGGCTCTACCACGATTTCTCCATTCTTCCCGGCTCCGGGAACGTCCTGCTGGGCGAAGTGAGCCAGGTGAACGACGACCGTTCGGACAACCGCTTTGAACCGCCGGTGGGCCGCTTCCCCGCCGTCGAGGAGGACGAAGCGCCTTACCGGCTGCTCTGTACGGAATACCCCTCAGCCGGGACAAAGGCCTGAGCGGCGGGCTTTCCGTCGCGGCAGCCGCTCCCCCGGCAAAACAGAAAAAACGGCACCCCGCGGATGCGCCGAAGCGTCTTTCCGCAGGGTGCCGTATGTGTTCCGGATCTCCGGCCGCTTACTCCAGCAGGAAGCAGCCGGTGTAGCAGATGGTATCCTTCCCGTGGTTGTATTTCAGCCCGTTGGCGGTGCAAACCTCGTTCACCACCAGACCGCAGCCCTCCATGGAGGCGCAGAGCTTGTCCGGGAACCGGCAGGGCGCGTCGGGATAAGTGCACTTCGCGCAGCGATTGCAGCCTCCCGTGCCCATGGCCATCAGGCCGGGATATTCCTTTTTCAGCTCATCCCAGAGGGCATCGAAGTTTTTCTTATGGTTCACCGCCGTCTCCATCATGGTTTCGATATCGAAGCTGTCCTCCATCTGGCCCACGGTCTGCACCAGGAAGCCGCAGCGGTATTTCTCCACCCGCTGCCGCATCTCCTCCAGGGTGCCGCAGGCAGGGGGGCAGGCCCAGGTCCGGTCCCACTGGCCGCAGGTATTGGCCTTGCACATATCCCGGACCTCCTGCTTGAACTCCAGGGTGTTCATATTCATCTCGCCCCAGGCGGTGAAGCCGAATTCCTCCGCCAGCTTGCCCAGTTTTTCCATATCCGGCATCGCGGTCACTTCCTTTCCCTGGAATTCTAACAGGGAAAGGAACGGATTGCAACCCCGGTGCCCGGTCTGTACGGGGACATCGCAGTTCCCCTTGTTCATCCCGCAGGGATATGGTAAAATCAGATATTCAGTATACGTGAAGAAAGGATGAGCAGATTGGCCTGGTTTCAAGTGAGCTTCTTTTCCTCCAGCCTTTTGCATTCGGTGCCGGTGAACGTGATCCTGCCGGACCGCATGGGCCGGAAGGCGGGGGACAAATGCCGCACCCTGTACCTGCTGAACGGCTTCCGGGGGGATCATACGGACTGGCTGCTGAACACCGACGTGGTGGGCTGGAGCCGGCAGTATGACTGCGCCGTTGTCATGCCCTCCGGGGAGAACAGCGCCTATATGGATCACGCCGTCAGCGGCACGAAATACGGAGAGTATATCGGCAGGGAGCTGGTGGACTTCACCCGGAAGAGCTTCCCCCTGTCGGACAAGCGGGAGGATACCGCTGTGGCCGGGCTGAGCATGGGAGGCTACGGCGCCCTGGTCACCGCCCTGCGCTACCCGGAGACCTTCGGGTACAGCCTGCCCCTCAGCGGGGGCTTCATGGGGCCGGAGACCATCGTGGACAAGGCCACCGAAGCCCGGTTCCGGGGGATGTACGGGGACCCGGCGGACTGGGGGACCAGCATCGGCAACCCGGAGTATCTGGCGAAGAAGCTGCTGGGGGAGGGCGGACCCCTGCCCGAGCTGCACATCAGCTGCGGCTACAATGACCAGCTGGCGGTGAGCAACCGGAAGTACCACGATTTTCTGAACGCCATCGGCTTCCCCCACACCTATGAGGAGGGGCCGGGGAGCCATGAATGGGCCTTCTGGCGCTGGGCGCTGCCCCGGGGCCTGGAGCTCTGCGGCTGGAAGCAGCCCGCGGGGCAGTGGAAGAATCCCATGTGGGTGGAGCTGCGGGACGAGCAGTACCTGGCTCCGGAATGGAGGGAGTAATCATGGCGCTGATCCAAGCGAGCTTCATGAGCGAGTGTCTCACCCGGCAGGTTGCCTTCAACGTCATCCTGCCCACGGACCGCTTCGGTCCCACCATGCCCAGGGAGGAGCCCATCAAGGCGCTCTACCTCCTCCACGGGGTCACGGGGAGCAGCAGCTTCTGGCTCACCGCCTCTGCCCTGGGCAGCCTTTCCGCCATGCACAACCTGGCCATCATCATGCCCGACGGGGAGAACCATTTCTATACGGACGACGAGGCCTGGTTCGGCTTCCGCTGGGGCGAATATGTGGGCAAAGAGCTGGTGGAGTACACCCGGAATATCTTCCCCCTTTCCCGGAAGCGGGAGGACACCCTCATCGGCGGCGTCTCCATGGGGGGCTATGGGGCCATTCTCAACGGCCTCCGGTATCCGGAAACCTTCGGCCATATCGTGGGCATCAGCAACGCCCTGGTGACCCGGGACGTCCGCCGCCGGGCGGATACGGGCTCCGACGGCTTCAGCCGGGGCTACTTCGAGAGCGTTTTCGGAGACCTGGACAAGGTGGAAGGGAGCATCCATGACCCCTGGGCCGCGGCGGAGCAGCTGCGAAACAGCGGCAGGCCCCTGCCCACGATCTACCAGGCCGTGGGCACGGAGGACTTCCTCTATCCCGTGAACCGGGATTTCAAGGCCCTGATGGAAAAGCTGGCCTGGCCGGAGTACACCTACGAGGAAGGCCCCGGCGGCCACGTGCCGGATTTCACCCAGCCCCATCTGATGCGGGGGGTCGGGCTCGCCTGCGGCAAGTAAAACAGAAAGGAAATCAGATTGGTGGATTTGCAGATTCCCCGTGGCTTTTCGTCCCTGATCCCCTCCGGGGAGCAGGGGGAGCTGCGGGCTCAGCTGAACCGGGACCGGCGGATCGTCCTCCTGTCCGGTACCCCGGTGGTGAACCTCCGCAGCGAGGTGAGCGGTGTTTCCGCCCGGGTCTGCCGGGGCGGCTCCTACGGCTTTGCCTCCATGCCGGAGGTGAATGAGGAGGCCCTGCGCCGGGTGCTGAAAAGCGCAGAGGAGAACGCCGCCGTGCTGGACCGGCACCTGAACAAGGGCAAGGCAGCCCGGAAAGCCGTTCCCCGCGCCCTGATCGCCCCGGGTACCTCCTGGACCGACGCGGAGCAGAAGGTCTACCTGGATTACCTGCGGGAGCTGGACGCCTGGATCGCCGGGCTCCCCCATCTCACCAGCCGTCGGCTGGTGGTCGCCTGCGACAGCACGGAAAAGCATCTGGTCACAGGCGACGGGGCGGAGGCGCATACCGCCGTGCCCCGGTGCTATCTCTACGTGGATCTCAACGCCGAAACGAAGAACGGGGACGCGGTGGAGCTCTCCAAGGCCTTCGGCGGCTTCGGGGGCTTTGACGACTGGTTCCGGGATCCCGCCGAGCTCCGGGGGCAGGTGGAAAAGCTCCACCTGCAGCTCATGGAAAAGCGGGAGGGGGTCTACGCCAAGGCGGGGAAATGCACCTGCATCCTGGGGGGCGAACTCAGCGGCATGCTGGCCCACGAAGCCGTGGGCCATACCGTGGAGGCGGACCTGGTGATCGGCGGCAGCGTGGGCGGTCCCAACCTGGGCAAGGTCGTGGCCTCCCCCCTGGTGAATATGACGGATTTCGCCCGCGAGGCCTTCGGGGAAACCGCTCCTCTTCCGGTATACTGCGATGACGAGGGGGTAGAGGCCCAGGATGCCCCGCTGATCCGGGACGGGGTCCTGGTGGGCTTCATGCACGACCGGGAGAGCGCCCAGCGCTTCGGAGCTCTGCCCCTGGGCAACGCCCGGGCCTATTCCTTCTCCGACGAGCCCCTCATCCGCATGCGGAACACGGCGGTGCACCCCGGCAAGGACAAGCTGGAGGACATCATCGCCTCCGTGGAGGACGGATACTATCTGCTGAACACCAACAACGGTCAGGCGGACACCACCGGGGAGTTCATGTTCGGCGTCACCCTGGGTTATGAGATCAAGAAGGGCAAGCTGGGACAAGCCATCCTGGATACCACCATCTCCGGCGTAGCCTTCGATATGCTGAAAACCGTGGACATGGTCTCGGACAAGGTGGTCTGGGAAAGCAGCGGCTACTGCGGCAAAAAGCAGCCCATGGCCGTGGGTCTGGGCGGACCCGCCCTGCGCTGCCGGCTGACGATAGGAGGTCGATGAGGGATGGATAAGCTTTTCGCCGCGGCACAGGCCGCACTGGACGCCCTCACCGCCCTGGGGGCGGAGAAGGCCAGCGTACGGGTGCAGGACAGCGAGACCCTGGAGCTGAACGCCCTGGGCGGGGAATTCACCCTCATGCGCAGCCTGCTGGACCGGGAGCTCAGCCTCACCGCCATCCGGGACGGACGGCGGGGCACCGCCAAGGTGAACCGCCTGGATGCGGACGCCATCCGCCGGACGGCGGAGGACTGCATGGCCGTGGCCGCCTCCGGGGAATCCGACCCGGCCTGGGATCTGGCTCCCGCCCCGGAGACCGGGGATTTCACCTCCGGCACGCTCAAGGCGGATCCGGACCGGCTTTTTGAGCGGTCAAAGGAGCTGCTGGACTCCATCGCAAAAGCCTACCCCCACGTCATCGTGGAGGAGCTCATCACGGAGCACCGTCTCACCCGGGAGGTATATCTGAACACCGCGGGCTCCCGGTTCACGGATATTTCCGGGCATTACAGCGTGGATCTCATGTTCTCCGGCCATGCGGGAGAACAGGCCACCAGCTTTTTCGGCAGCACCGTCACCGCGCCGGATCTGGATCAGCCCTTCCTGGAGCTGGGCACCCTGGCGAAGGACCTGCAGAGCGCGGAGCGGAGCCTGGACGCGGAGACCACCCAGGGGACCTGTATGGGGGATATCCTGGTGCATCCGGACCTGCTGATGGAATTCCTGGAGGTGGCTGCAGACCTGTTCTGCAGCGACCAGGCTCTGATCAACGGCACCAGCCCCTGGAAGGACAGGCTGGGAGAGGCCGTGGCCTCCCCGTCCCTCTCCGTACGCGCCGCCCCCCTGGACGGACGCATCTGCGGCGGGGACAAGTACACCGGGGAGGGCTTCCTCTCCCGGGATTACGACTGGCTGAAGGACGGTCGGCTGGAGAGCTTCTGTCTTTCCCTCTACGGGGCGAACCGCACCGGCCTGCCCCGGGCGCTGAACGAGGATTTCTGCCCCGTTATGGCACCGGGGGACAAGACCCTGGAGGAGCTCATCGGGAGCATCCGGAACGGCCTTCTGGTGGGCCGCTTTTCCGGCGGGGAACCCTCCCCCAACGGAGACTTCTCCGGCGTGGCCAAAAACAGCTTCCGGATCACCGGCGGCAAGCTGGGCAAGGCCGTCAACGAGACCATGATCTCCGGCAACCTGGCGGACATGCTGAAGAACGTCGGCGGCATCTCCGCGGAGCTGGTCTGCTCCGGCGGCTACGTCCTGCCCTGGGTGATATTCCGGGACGTGCTCATTTCCGGGGGCTGAACCATGGCGAGAGATATGACGGTCGGCCGGGAGGGAACCCATATCCTGGCCTTTGCCCTGCCCATCATGGGCGGGCTTGTACTGCAGCAGCTCTATAACACCGTGGACAGCGTGGTGGTGGGGCAGAAGCTGGGGGAGACCGCCCTGGGGGCGGTGGGCACCTGCTCCGCCCTCACCATGTTCGCCGTTTCCTTTGCCGTGGGCCTCACCAACGGCTCCGGCGTCATCTTCGCCCAGTATTTCGGGGCCAAGCGCATGGAGGAGCTGCGGAAAAACCTGTCCACCGCCTTCTGCCTTCTGGCGGGCCTGGGCCTGATCATCTCCATCCTGGGCTTCTGCTTCGCCCGCCCCCTGCTCCGGGCTCTGGCCGCCCCGGAGGCGATCCTGGATATGGCGGCGGGGTACTTCCGCATCTACTGTCTGGGTCTGGTATTCCAGTTCATCTATAACGTCTCGGCGGGCGCTTTACGCAGCGTGGGAGACTCCAAGGCCACCCTGTTCTTCCTGTGCATCTCCAGCGTAGTGAATATCGTGCTGGACCTGGTTTTCGTCATCGTTTTCCACTGGGGCGTGGAGGGCACCGCCATTGCCACCGTCATCGCCCAGGGGGTCAGCGCCGTGGTGAGCCTCGTTTACATGAACCGGCGGTATGCGTTCTTCCGCTTCGGGAAGGGGGAGTTCCGCTTTATCGGCTCCTGCTGCAAACAGATCCTGAAGCTGGGCGTCCCCACCATGGTGCAGATGTGCATCGTCTCCGGGGGCAACGTCCTCATCCAGCGGGTGGTGAACGACCTGGGCACCGTGGCTCTGGCGGCCAACACCGCCGCGGGGAGGATCGAGAACTATATGTTCATCCCCGTCCAGAGCATGAACAACGGCATCGCCACCTTCACGGGGCAGAACGTGGGGGCGGGGCGCTTCGACCGGGTGCGCACGGGCAGACGGCACGCGCGGTACATCATGGTACCCACCGCCCTGATCATCTCCCTGATCCTCTGGATCTTCGCAAAGCCCCTGGTGAGCATCTTCGGCGTGGAGGGGGAATCCCTGACCCTGGGCATTCAGCACCTGCGCTTCATCTCCCCCTTCTTTGTGATCTTCGCCCTGTACATGTCCTCCGCAGGCATTCTCACCGGCTCCGGGGACGTGCTGGCGGCGGCCTGCGTCACGCTTTCCGTCCTGGCGGTGCGGGTGGCGGCCACCTATCTCTTCAACTATGGCTTCCACCTGGGCTTCCCCTCCCTGTACTACGCGAATCCCATCGGCTGGGCCTTCGGCTTTATCGTGGTCTGGCTCCGGTTCCGCACGGGGATCTGGGAGACGAAGGCCGTGGTGAAAGCGGGGAAACCCCAATGACGGGCCCCGGCCTTGCCGTCCGGCGGCTCGGCAGCATCACGGAGACCATGAGCCGTCTGTGCGCAGAGACCCGCCTTCCGGCGGTGCTGGATCTGCTGACGGCCCTCACCCGGGAGCTGGTGAACTGTGACCGGGTATCCTTCTGGTTCTGGGATAAACCCGCCGGAAAGCTCTGGACCCTGGCGGCCTCCTCCTCCGGCCGGCTCACCTTGCCGGACAACTACGGTCTGGTAGCGGAGACCGTCCGCTCCGGAGAGGTGCAGCGCATCGACGACGTTTACGCGGATCGGCGCTTCAACCCGGCGGTGGACCGGCAGACCGGTTACCGCACCCGCTCCCTGCTGACGATCCCCCTGCTGAACAGCCGCAGCGAGGTGATCGGCGCGTACCAGTGCATCAACCGCCTGACGGAGGAGGGCAAGCCCGCCCTGTTCACGGAGGAGGACGTTTATCTGCTCAGCGTGGTCTCCGCCTTCGCGGGCAAGAGTCTGGAGAGCTACGGGCTGCAGGCGGAGCGGGAGGCTCTGGAGGCGGAGCTGGACGTGGCCGGGGAGATCCAGCGGGATATCCTGCCGGAGCTCACCCCGCTGGAACGGAACCAGCCCTTCACCCTAGATGCCATGGTCCGGCCCAGCCGCACCATGGGCGGGGATTTTTACGATGCCTACCGCCTGCCGGACGGTCGGCTGGCCCTTACGGTGGGGGACGTGTCCGACAAGGGGATCAGCGCCGCCCTGTTCATGATGAACGCCAAGGCGGTATTGAAGGAGCGGGCCCTGACCCTGGGCGGCACTCCGGGGGAGATTCTGACCTACGCCGGAACCCGGCTCCGGGAGGACAACGCCATGGGCATGTTCGTCACCGTCTGGTTCGCCTGCCTGGATCCGGCTGCGGGGGTGCTGGAATATGCCAGCGCGGGACACGAGGACCCCATCCTGCTTCGGAAGGGAAAAACCCGTCTGCTGGAGCCCGCCCAGCGGAGGCTCCCCCTGGGGCTGATGGCGGGCGTTCGCTATCCCACGTACCGGGTGAAGCTCCGGGCCGGAGACACGCTGCTCCAGTATTCGGACGGCGCGCCGGACGCCTGTTCCCCTCTGGACGAATCCTACGGGGTGGAACGGTTACGGCGAACCCTCCGGAAGTTGGCCGCAAGGCGGGTGGAGGATCTTCCCCTGCGGCTCATGACGGAGCTGCTGACCTTCACGGGGGACCGCCCCCAGTACGACGATATCTGCCTGCTTGTTCTGCATATGCGGGAAGTAACGCAGTTGAAATGAAATCGAAGAAAAAGCCGCAGATGAAGCGCCGAAAGCACACACGAAAGCTGAACAGGCCGATAGATTTTCGGCCGCGCAACCTGCTGATCCTCACGCTTGCCGGGGTGGTGAACGCCATCGGCGTAGCCCTGTTTCTCAATCCTGTGCAGCTGTATGACAGCGGCATTTCCGGTACCGCCATGCTTTTGGGTCAGCTCACCCCGGACTGGCTTCCCCTCTCCTTCTTTTTGATTCTGCTCAATACGCCGCTGTTTCTTTACGGCCTCAAACGGCAGGGCCTGCTCTTCACGCTGTACTCCCTGTATACCGTCGGCATCTATTCTCTGACCGCCTGGCTGATCACCGACGTGCTCCCCATCCAGACGGATATCGCCTCTCCCCTGGCAGGCCGGGATCTGCTGCTCTGCGCCCTCTTCGGGGGAATGATCTCCGGCGTGGGAAGCGGCCTCGCCGTACGGGGCGGCGGCGCCATGGACGGGATCGAGGTCCTGGCCGTGCTTTTCGCCAGACGCCTGGGGATCACGGTGGGCGCCTTCGTTATGGCCTACAACCTGGTCCTGTATACCCTCTGCGGCTGCATCCTCTCCAGCTGGATCCTCCCCCTGTATTCCATCGTCACCTATATGGCCGGTCTGAAAACCGTGGACTTTATTGTTGAAGGCATCGATCGGGAAAAGTGCGCCATGATCGTAACGGAAAGGCCGGATGAGATCTGCGCCGCCCTGTCCCGCGCTTTCGAGTGCGGCACCACCCGGGTGGCCGCCTCCGGCGGCTTTTCCAACCGGCCCAAAACCATCGTCTATTTTGTGGTGAACCGCTTTCAGATCAACAAAATGAAAAATCTGGTGAATCGTCTGGACCCCATGGCCTTCATCACCATCAGCGAGGTTGCGGACGTATTCAAGGCCAACCGCAGCGCGGAGCTCGCCCAGCCCGCGCAGAAAGGAGAGATCAATGAATGATGAACGCCGCATCCGGGTCACGGGCACCGGGCTTCTGCGCCTGAAATCGGACCTGTGCCGGGTGAATCTCACCCTCCGGGGGCTGGAGCCCGCCTACAGCGACGCCCTGAACCGGGCCTCCCGGGATTCCGCCGCTCTGGTGGAGGCCATCGCCGCCCTGGGTTTTACCCGGGAGGATCTGAAAACCCTGGATTTCTCCGTGGACGCGGAATATGAATCCGTCCAGGATGACAAGGGCCATTGGCGTCAGGAGTTCAAGGGTTACCGCTTCACCCAGGCGCTGAAGCTGGAATTCCCGGTGGACAATGTCCTGCTGGGCCGCACCCTGGCCGCTCTGGCCGCCGCCCCGGTGGATCCGGAGTTTCAGCTGAGCTATGCCCTCCGGGATCCGGAGGGCGCCAAGTCCGCTCTGTTGGAGGCCGCGGTGGAAGACGCCCGCCGGAAGGCCGGGATCCTGGCTGCCGCCGCAGGGGTGAAGCTGGGCGCTTTGCTTCAGGTGGACTACTCTATGGCGGAGCCCCCCCTGGAAACGCCCCGGATGGCCAAGGCTATGCTGGCCCGGAACAGCGCGGACGAAAGCATCCGGATGGATTTTCAGCCGGATGACATCCGGGCCCAGGACACCGTCACCCTGGTCTGGGCGATCGAAGCTTAAAAGACGGTTTTTTTCAAAAACCGCTCAGACTGTAGACAAAGTACCAAACCATCGAAACGGTCATTGCGAAACCGGTGACCGATGTCACCGGTTGTGGCAATCCGCAGCTCCCGTCCTTGTGTCAATGGGGACGGTTCTAATTGACACATTCCTGCCCGTCTGGTCTCCTTAAAACAGCATAGGGAGGGATGACGATGGCAAGAACGGCGCGAAAACTGAGCCCGACGGGATATCTGCACCTGATCGTTCGCGGGATCGGCAGGCAGGTTCTTTTTGAGGATCGGGAGGATCATGTATACTATCTTTCCCTTCTGCGTCGGTTCAGCACGGAAACCGAGGTTACGGTCTGCGCATACTGCCTGATGGAAAACCATATTCACCTGCTGGTCCATGATCCGAAGGGACATACGCCGCTGCTGACGAAGAAACTGGGCGTATGCTATGCCAGGCATTATTATCGGAAGTACGAGCGGGTAGGTCATCTGTTTCAGGATCGGTATCAGAGCGAGGTGATCGAGGACGACGGGTATTTTCTCGCTGTATATCGATATATCCTGAACAACCCGGAAAAGGCGGGGATCTGCAGGGCTTCTGATTACGAATGGAGCAGCTGCTGCCGGGACGACGATCCGGAAGCCATCGCAGATGCTTCGCTGCTGCACGACCTGATCGGTGACGCTGACGACTACGCGGCATTTCTGTGCGAAAAGGATGACGCGGAGTATATGGAGTTTGAGCCGCGCAGGCATGACGACAGCTGGGCCTCCGCGATCATCCGGAAGCGGCTGAAGGTAAGCAGCGGGACGGCGCTCCAGACGTTTGAGCGGGAAGAGCGGAACGCCGCCCTCCGTGCGCTGAAGGCGGAGGGGATTTCCGTGCGCCAGCTCGAACGTCTGACGGGAATCAACCGCGGCGTGATCCAGCGCGCGTAGGTGTGTCGATCAGAACGGTCCCCATTGACACCCATGACACCCAGGGATTTGAGACGATTCTTGTTAGGCGTTGACTTCTATGGTATACTGCTAATGTAAAACAGATTGAAGCAACGGCAAGAAGGAGCGAAGGAGGTGCTTCAATGAAAACGGTGAACGTGCAGTTGACGGTGCCGGAGGGGATGACCCCTTTCCTGAATGATTCGGAACGGGATCACTCTTTTGAGCGGAATGCCATGATGCTCTATCCCTTCATCCAAAAGCAGACGATTTCCCACGGGAGAGCGGCGGAAATCCTGGGCGTACACAAATTCGACCTCATAGATTTCTATGCCTCCCTGGGGATGCCTTATCTACACCAGTCGGTGGCGGAGCTGGAAGAGGAATTGGCGGATATCCGCAGCTTTGAGAGGGCAGATTCATGATCGTCGTCTCCGATTCCGGGCCGCTGATCTCCCTTATGAAAGCGGCGAAGTTGGACCTGCTGCGGGAACTGTACGGGGAAATACGGATACCGGAGGCGGTCTACGCCGAACTCACTGGCAATGCGAGATATGCGGAGGAGGCGGAGCTGATTCGCTCCAGCTCCTTCGTACAGGTAGTTGCCGTTGGGGAGCGCAAGGCGGTGGATATCCTCCGCCGTGCATCCGGCCTCGACCTGAGTGAGAGCGAAGCCATCGTATATGCTGACGACATTAAGGCGGATATCCTGCTCATGGAGGAAGACGCCGGCAGGCGAATCGCCAGGGCAATGGGGCTTCGTGTTCGGGGGTCTCTTGGAATTCTGCTGCTTGGCTACGATAAGGGTATCCTCTCCGCGCAGGAGGTAGATGCCGCCCTGGATCAGATGAAAGCGGCACATCGACGCATTTCTGATGAGCTTTATCAATATGCCCGCGACTATGTACGGCGATAGAGGTCTTTGTATGCGTAATTGTAGTTTGACACTTTTAAAAGGAGATGGAAAAACTCGTAGTGAAGTGAATCATACCAGAGTAAAGGAACAACGAAATCATGCATAAAGGACTGGAAAAAGGAGCTACCATAGGCATTTTCAGCCCATCGTACCCCATTACCGCCGAGGCTGTAAATGCGGTAACTCGTGCCGAATCATTTATCAAGTCAAAAGGGTATCATATAAAAAGAGGAAGACAGTGGGGAAAGGCCGATGCTTTCCGCAGCGGAACTGCAAAAGAAAGAGCCGACGAGGTCAACGAACTGCTATATGATTCCGACGTAGATTGCCTGATGGCCAGCTTCGGAGGCTGTGTGACAAATGGGATCCTCCCATATATTGACTATGACTATTTTGCTAAAAACCCAAAGCTGGTAGTCGGGATGTCAGATACAACAGCTCTGCTTCTGGCACTCTATGAAAAAACACGTATTCCTGTATACTATGGCACCAACTTTGTGACTAGTTTTGCCCGGCTAAGCCCATACAGAGATATTGCATTTCAATGCTTATGTGATGTTATGGGTTTTAAAGATAAGTATGTATACTCTGCTCCCGAATACTATTCCGATGAAATCGTAGATTGGTGGAACAAGGATTTACTATCTGAAAAGCAGATGCCCAATAGAATCATAACGGTAAGAGCCGGAAAAACTACAGGCAGACTGATCGGAGGAAACCTAAGTACGTTAGCGGTGATTTGGGGAACCCCGTACATGCCCGAAATAAAGAAAGGTGATATTCTGTTTCTGGAAGACACCGAGGCCTGGGCAGGAGATGTTGAAAGATACATAACATGGCTGAAGCTGTGCGGGGTGTTCAACTTAATCAGCGGATTGATCATCGGGAAATTCAGAGCATTTGACGATGCAGGCACAAAGAAGAAATCGTATGAGATCATCATGGAATCGCTGGGAGAAGTGAATTTCCCAATCATCGCTGAAACCGATTTCAGCCACTGCGCACCTATGCTATCGATACCGATTGGCATTACGGGAGAGCTTGATGCCAATGCGCAGACTTTAACGCTCTTACGGTAAACACACATGTATAATATCAGCATTCTACCTGAAGTGACAATCCATTTGTGACCACGGGAAACCGGGACGTGCTGCCAAGGCAGCTCGTCCCGGTCAATATTCAGTATCCCAGCTGTTCCAAGATCATATCCTTTTCATACTTGTGGATGCTCCCAGAACTGATCGCCTGATCCAAGACAGCCAAAGCTGTTTCTCTATCCGTGCCGTTTCGAAGCTGCCGCCATATCCCGGAGAATCCCGCGCTCATGGGGCTGCCGTCCCGATGGACGACGCCCTCCAGGTTCCGCACCCCGTCCTCCAGGCCTCTGCTCACGTACTTCTGCCGCAGGGCCTCGTATTCCTCCCGGGTGATCCGCCCGTCCCGGAGCTCCCCGTCCAGCTCCACCTGGAGCTGATTCCAGGGCCGTCCCTGGGCCTGCATATCCGCCAGCACCCGGTCCAGGACGGCATATTCTCCCTGCATCTCTCCGCCCTCGGGATCGCCCTCGGGATCTCTCCCGGATACGGGCAGCCCGGCGCTGTTGAGGATCCGCAGGGTCAGGTCGGACCGGTCCCCGTTCAGATAGGCCCGGTAGGCCGCGTTCACCGTGGAGGTGGCGTAATCCTCCGTCTCTCCCCCGACGCCGGAGGAACCGCCTGAACGGGTTCCGCCGCTTCCCACGGGGGTGGTCCGCCCCGCCCCGGCGATGGCCATCCTTCGGAGATCCTCTTCATTGGGGCTGATCCCCAGGGCCGCCAGGCCGCTGTAATCCCCGTACTGCGCCGCCAGCCTCGCCCCGTTCACCAGCCGGGCGTAGGCGGACTCCGCCGCGTTCTGCTCGTCCAGGGCCGCCTGCCGCTGCCGGGCCTGTTCGTCCTGCGCCCGTTCGTACTGCTGCGCATCCGCATACCTCGCGTCGCTGATGCTGTCCCGCATCTGCTGATAGGCCCATTCCCGCTCCTGCCGGCTGAGCTTGTCCCCGTACTCCCGCAGGTACTGCTCCCATTCCGTGGCCTTCCAGTTCTGGCTGTCCGCGTACTCCCGGAGCTGCTGCGCCCACTGGGCGTCCCAGCGCTGGTCTTCCACCTGGTCGCGGTACCGGTTGTAAGCCGTCTCGTCGGCATACCTCGCGTCGCCCACGGCGTCGCGGTACCGTCCGTACTGATCCTCCACCTGCTGCCGTCCCAGCTGCTGATTGTCCCGAGCCGCGCCATAGCCGAAGCTCCGGTCCCGGTTCCACTGGTCCAGGGTGTCCTGGAAGCGGCTGTAGTCCTGCTGCCCGTACTGATTGTACCGGTCCGCCAGGTCAAGGTTCTGTCCCTGGCTCTGGAGCCACCGCTGATACTCCCGGTCGTCGAATCCGGCGTAGGCGTCGCTGA